>JBAVQS010000398.1:0-32725 GCA_049694275.1 Anaerolineae bacterium
AACTGGTCAAACGGGATTTCGAGGACGTTGATCGTCGCATTCGGGAACTGCTTCTTGGCGGCGTCCACCAACTGATTGATCGAAGCTTCTTCCTGGTCACCGGTGTGGTAACCATCCCAAATCGTGATCGTGCCCTTGACATCTCCACTCCCTGCGGCCGGGGCTTTAGTAGCGGCGGGGGCCGAGGTCGCGGCGGGGGCCGAAGTGGCGGCCGGGGCCGAGGTCGCGGCGGGGGCTGAAGTGGCGGCCGGGGCGGGCGTCGTGGTAGTGCACCCGACAACGGCCAGAACCAGAGCGATCAGCAGCGCGCCGATTACCCAATACTTACCTTTCATCTTTCTCCTCCTAAAATGTCACAATGAAATTGAGAGATTCGTATTGCCTGGCAGGGGCAACGTCGGTATTGCGAGTGTGCCGGAACACCTCCTCTATACGGCGTCTGGGCCGCGGTTTGCGATTCGCGGCGGAAGCAGGGCGCGCCAGGCGTGACGCGCACTCTGTCGCATGCCTGCACAATGGGACTTGTGCAGACATGCGGCTATCGAAATCCTAAAAGGGCAACTCTTCTTCAGTCATTGGCTCGCCCCCCATAACCGGAGCTGGGGCAGGCAGGTTAGCGCCGCCGGCATCGGCGTTTTCTCCCTTGGGGCTAAGAAAGCGGACCGTGGAAGCGCGAACCTCGAAGGACGCCGCTGCGGTGCCATCCTTGCGTGTATAGACGCGCGGGCCGCCGGTTTTGTCGTCCACAATCAGAGATCCTTCCACCAGGACTTTGCGCCCCTTGGCGAGATACTGATTACAAATCTCGGCCTGTTTGCCAAAGACCGAAACCCGAAACCAGGCGGTTTCTTCTTTTGGCTGGCCTGAAGCGTCGGTCCATTTGCGGCTCGTCGCGATCGAGAAGGTGGTCACCGGGGTACCAGTGGGAGTGTAGCGCATTTCCGGGTCACGGCCCAGATTCCCGACGAGAACTAAAAGTTGATACATGTCGCCTCCTTGTGCTTGCTCGCAGGGTTTATCGAACTGCACTGATTATAGCACCATCCAAAACGGCATGCAAGATACATGGGCGCTCCCGGCGTGTTTGACGCCGCTCAAAAATGCTACGTCTCCCCGGTCGGTCATTTATTCATCGACCGCAAGATTTTGGGAACGACCGGATAGCCTTATCCGCCATTCGAGATATAATGCGGGAGCTTATGAACAAGACGCGCTCCCTCCTCGTCCTTACGATTTTTGCGGCCGCGACCGCTCTCATCACGGCGCCGTTCGTGCTCGTGCTGAACGGGACCCTGCGGGATTGGGGAGATGCCCTGCTGCAAACGTGGACGCTGGGATGGAATGCGCAGCAACTGCTCGCCGATCCGCTGCACCTGTACGAGGCGCCGATTTTCTACCCCTACCCGCACACCCTGGCCTATTCCGATGCCCAGCTCTTGCAGTCGATGGTCGGCATGCCCCTGCTCCTTGCAACGGGGAACGCGCCGCTGGTCCACAACCTGGAGGTGCTGTTCGCCTTTGTCATGAACGGGTACTGCATGTACCTGTTGATTCGCTCCTGGCGCGGCAGCGGATGGGCCGGGCTGGCCGGCGGATTTATTTTTGCTTTTGGCTTTTATCATCTGAACCATTTTGGGCATCTCGATCTGCTGTGGACCCAGTGGATGCCCCTGACCCTGCTCTTTCTCGACCGGGCGCTGGACCGTGGCCGCACGCGTGATTTTGCGCTGGTCGGTTTTTTCTTTGTGCTCTCGGCGCTCTCGACCTTTTACTATGCCTTTTTCACAGCCGTCCTCATCGCCATTTATTTTCTGTGGCGTCTCGTCCAACGCCGCGGCCGGCTCGCGCCGCGCGTATGGATTGGCTTCGCGCTGGCGGGATTGGGCGCGCTGTTGTTCCTCATTCCCTTCGGCCTTCCCTATATCCAGCTCGCGCAGGACTTTGGGTTAAAACGCTCCCCCGCCGAGATTCGCGCGTTTAGCGCGACCTTCTCCAGCTATCTCACCTCACTCAGCCTCAACCCGGCCCTGTCTCCCAACGCGCTCTTTCCACCTGTGAATTTTGAAGCCGTATTATCCCCCGGCCTGTTTGCGCTCATCCTCGCCCTCTATGCGCTCATCCGCCGCGCCGCGGGCGCCCGAGCGGTCCCGCTCCTCCTGCTCGCCGGGGTTGCCCTTGTTCTCTCCCTGGGACTGGACACGCAGGTGGCGAGGATGACGATTCCGATGCCCTATCGCTTGCTCTACGATTACGTTCCCGGATTCGGCGGCGCGATCCGGGCCATGAGCCGCTGGGGCGTGCTGGTCCTGTTCGCGGTTGCGCTGCTCGGTGGACTGGGCCTGGGGGAACTGGCGCAGCGAATGAACAAGACAAGCCGGTATGCGCCGGCCGCGTTGACAGGCCTGGCGCTGCTCGGGATGGTCCTGGAATATAACCAGGCCCCGATCGATTTCATCCCCGGACAGCCGTTCAGCCAGCCGACGCCGCCGGTTTATCAATGGCTGGCCGGACAGCCCGCCGGCATCCTCGCGGAATTGCCGCTCGGCGCGCCGGACGATCCATTCGCCCTCGACACCTGGTACCAGTACTATGCCCTGGTCCATCATTGGCGGCTCGTCAACGGGCGTTCCGGGTTTGCGCCCCCCTTTTATGACGACACCTACGCGCGGCTGTCCCATTTCCCCTCCGAGGATTCGCTGGACCTGCTCGACGCGTTCCACGTCCGTTATGTGATCGTGCATACGGGCGGAAACGCCGACTGGAATCGCAACGCGCCGCGGCTTGCCCTTTTTACAGAGCGGGTGCATCTCGCGGTTTCCTTTGGCAGTGATCTGGTGTACGAGCTGTCGCCGCAGGCCCATCCGCAGGCGCGGCTCGAAGCTATCGCGCCGGATACCGCCGCTCCGGGCGCGCGTGTGTCCGGGGTCATCGTGGTGCGCGCGCTCGATAGTCATGATGCGCTCGTCAGCCCCAATGGACTCGTCGAGGTCCAGGCCGACTGGCTGGACGCTCGGGGGCAATCCCTCGCGCATAGCCAGTGGCGGCAGGCCGCGCCGGTCTTGGTCGACGACAGCGGCGCGCTTCTCCCGTTCGACCTCCCGGCCCCCGGCCAACCCGGACACTATTCGCTCCAGCTCGACCTGAACCTCCCCGGCGCGGCGCCTATGGTCACGCCGATCGACATTCAGCCCGCGATGACGCCGGCCGATGATCCCCCTTTGCAACTCGTCCGGGCCTGGACGCCGCGCTCCGCCGCGCGGTCGGGCGAGCCGCTGCGCGTGACGCTCGCCTGGCGCGCCCGCGCCCCGCTTGAGGACTATCGCGTCTTTATCCAGGTGCGCGACGCCGCCGGCCAGAATCGCGCCGAAATCACGACCGGGCTTGACCGCGACAATGTGCCCTTGCCGCGGCCCGCCGGCAGCGTCGTGGTCAACCAATACGCCATGCCCCTCCCCAAGGGGCTGCCGCAGGCATCGTATTCGATTATCGTCCAGGTGCTGGATACGGATGGGCAGCCGGTGGAAACAATGGAACCGGAGGGGGGGACCGAGATAGCGCTCGCGCTCGACCAGCGGGTTTGGATTGGGGCCGGCTGGGGGCAGAGCGCGGCCAAACCGCAGCACGCGTTGCAAGCCCGATTGGACAACGGAATCGACCTGCTCGGATATGATCTCAAGGAGACGCCTCTGCACGCCGGGGACACGCTGTCCTTTGCGCTCTACTGGCTGGCGCGCGCACACCCCTCGGCCGATTACACGTTGTTCGTTCACCTCGTCGATGCCAGTGGAGGGATGGTCGCGCAGGGGGACGGGCCGCCGCGCGGGGGCGATTATCCCACCTCGGTCTGGAACGACGGCGAATGGGTCCGCGACGCGCGCATGCTTGCGCTGCCGCCCGCGATTCCGCCGGGCGATTACACCCTGCGCATCGGCTGGTACCGTCCGGACACCGGCGAGCGCGCCCAGGTCATCGGCGCAGCGCCGGACGCCGGCGACCATATCGATCTCATCCCCATTCAGATTCAGCCCTAACGCCGGACCTTATGCAGATTCCGTCCGCGCGCACGCGCCCAATCGCTTTGGCTGAGGTGATTGTCGCCTGTTACCTCAGCATGTTTTTGCTCGGCCTGGCGTCCAATATCTATGGCCCCGCGCTGGTCTATCTCGCAGCCGAGACGCACGAATCCCCCGCGACACTGGGATTGCTGGTTGTATTCCAATGGGTCGGATTTCTGTCGAGCGCGCTGGCGACGAACCGGTTCGCGCGCCGGTTCGAGGTGCGCCGGTCGATGGTGCTGGCGACCGCGCTCGTCGGTCTCGGAGTGCTCGGGCTGATTGGGCTGCCGGTTCCGCTGAATCTTGCCTCGGCGCTGGTCATCGGGCTTGGCGCCGGCATGACCGAGATTCTGCTCAATCGCCTGGTCGAGCTGCTCGCGGCCGGCGCGCCCGCCGCCGAGCTCAACCGGATACACGCCATGTGGGGATTGGGCGCGGTGATGATGCCGCTCGCGGTGGTCGGCGCGGTCTGGCTGGGCCTGGGCTGGCGCGGCGCGGGGCTTGTCGCGGTCGGCGTGGCCATTCTCACCGCCGGCCTGATCGTGCGCTGGCGCGAGTTTACCGTCCCGCATGGCGCCGGCGTCGACCTCAAGGGGCTCGCCTGGCGTTCCATCCTGCTCTTGATTCTCATGTTCATCATCTATGTGGGGGCCGAAGTGGCGGTCGGAACATGGGCGACCACCTTTTTCGCCAAGCTGGGACAGGGTCCCTTCCTCGGCGCGATCGCCACCTCTTTCTTTTTCGTGACCTTTACCATCGGACGGTTGACGCTGGCCGCGGTCCCGGAACGCGTGGGTTATGCTCGATCCATACGGGGGGCCATGCTCCTTGCGGCGGGAGCGCTGGCGCTGACGCTCTATACGCCGCTGGCCGTTGTCGGATTTGCATTGACCGGCATTGCGATGAGCATCGTCTTTCCGACCCTGTTCGCCTGGGCGGCCCGAAGGCATCCGGAGATTCGCCCGCAGATCGCCAGCGTCGTCCTCGCCGCGACGGCGGCCGGCGGAATCCTGCTGCCCTATGCGTTCGGCTGGGGCGTCGAGCTCTGGGGCGCTTGGACGCTCCCGCCGATGCTCATTGCGGCTTCCCTCACGGTGAGCCTGCTGACCCTCTTTGAGCCGAACGCGAACTGATCCCGATTTTCAACTTACCTTACCCACGTCATTTCGACCGTAGGGAGAAATGACACTGGGTGTGCAAGGTGAGTTTTCAAGTATAATATCCCGGCCTATGTATTTGTCCCAACTGGAACTCACCAACTTTCGTAATTATGCTCACCTGGAGCTCGCGCTGGGGCCGGGGATGACTCTCCTCCACGGCAACAATGCGCAGGGCAAGACCAACCTGCTGGAAGCGATTTTTTACCTGGCGACGGCGCGGTCGCCGCACGCCGGAGCCGAGCGCGAGTTGATTCGCTGGGGCGCGTCCACCGAGCCCATCCCGTTCGCGCGCGTCGAGGCGCAGGTCATGCGCCACAACGACGAGCGCGTTCGCCTGGAGATCATCCTGGTGCAGGGTGTCGACGAGCGCCAGAACCCGTCGAGCCGCGTGACCAAGCGCATCAAGGTCAATGGGGTCAACAAGCGGTCGCTGGACCTGTTCGGCCAGGTGACCGTCGTGCTCTTTTTGCCCGAAGACCTGGACCTGGTCTTTGGCTCACCCAGCGCGCGCCGCCGCTACCTCGACACCACCCTCGCGCAGATCGACCCGCGCTATAACCGCCTGCTGGCGCAGTTTGGCCAGGTGCTGGAACAGCGGAATGCGCTCTTGCGCGATTTTCGCGAGCGGCCGTTCGACGCGATCGAGTTAGAGACGTGGGATGCCAAGCTCGTCGAGACGGGGGCGTATATCATCGCGCGCCGCGCACAGGCGGTCGCCGATTACAACCTGCTGGTGCGCGACATTCACCCGCGCCTGACGGAAAAGGGCGAGCGCCTGGATATTGCCTACCAGCCGACGGTGCCGCTCGACGGGCCGCTCCCTAATCAGCAGTTGACGCTGGCCCTCGGCGGCGCGCTCGCGCCGGTCGACGGCGTGGCGGCCCAGTTCCAACGGCAGCTCCAGGCAATGCGCTCGCGCGAGTTGGGGGCCGGGATGACGCTGGTGGGGCCGCACCGCGACGACCTGCGCTTTTTCATCGACGGCGTCGATATGATCACCTATGCCTCACGGGGGCAGGGACGGACGATTGCCCTCTCGCTCAAGATGGCCGAGCGGGAGCTGATGCGCGCCGAGACGGGCCAGGAGCCGATCCTGCTCCTCGACGACGTCATGTCGGAACTGGACCGGACGCGGCGCGCCGCGCTCTCGCATCTGATCCAGACGACCTCGCAGGCGATTGTCACCTGCACCGATTTGGAGGATTTTGGAGAGGAACTCCTCGCACAGGCTCACGTGCTACAGGTGAGTGAAGGCGAGATTCGGTAGCCTCTTCGCGTTTGACAGGTCCGTTTTCCGTTATATAATCAATTCGATAGCTATCGAATTGATTATACGGAGTAAAAGCATGGAAACGGAAGCCTCCCCTTTACTCGCCTTTTTCAAGGCCCTCGCGGACGAATCGCGATTAAAAATTGTCGGGTTGCTGGCGAACCAGCCGCGCAGCGTGGACGAGCTGGCCGCGATGCTGGCGCTGAGCGCGCCCACCGTGTCTCATCACCTGGGACGGCTGCAGCAGGTGGGGCTGGTCGAGGCGCGCTCCCAGCAGTATTACAGCGTCTATGCCCTGCGCGTCGACGCGCTGCAAGAGATGGCGCGCCAGGTGCTTTCGACGGAAACGCTGGCGCAAGAGGCTGAGGGGGTGGATCAGGATGCGTTCGCGAAAAAGGTCCTGAAGGATTACCTCGTGCGCGGCAAGCTGAGAAACATCCCGAGCCAGCTCAAAAAGAGGCAGGTCATCCTCCGCTGGCTGGTGGACAAGTTCGAAGCGGGGCGTCATTACCCGGAAAAGCAGGTCAACGAGATCCTCAAGCAGGTGCATGAGGACTGCGCTACCCTGCGCCGCGAGCTGGTCGATTACAAGTACATGGCGCGCAAGGACGGACAGTACTGGCGGCTTTAGCCACAGTGCGCGGGATGAGAGATACAAATAGTTGGACCGCTACTCCTTTTCAATGAATATCCCGAACGGCATCCACCGTCGGGCCCGTCGACTTGGGCTTTTGTTCCAATTGGTAATCGGCGGCATTTTGTTGCTGATCCTTTCTGCCTGTACCGCATTGCCTGGCTACCTATTCCCAACGCCAGAACCGACAAGGCAAATCATCAGTTCGACCCTTCCGCTTACTGTTAAATGGCAGGTAACCGAATCAGAACGTTTCAGATATCTTCCCTTCGTTTACGAAGATTTCTTGTTCACACGAAGCAAAACGACATTAACAGTCCGGGATGCCAAGACGGGCAATGAGCTGTGGACGGAAACAGCAGGGAGTTTTATCGGGGATGTGCCCTTGATCGATGCCCAAGACAACGTGCTCGCTTTTGCAGAGGAAGGCGATAGAGTCATCAAAGTGCTAGACCTGCGGCAGTTGAAAGTACTTTGGACCCGAGGCACTGGTTTGGGGCTTTCCCCCTGGATGAACAGCCTGTCAATCGATGGCGATGGGGTGTATGCTTCATGGTGGCGGCCCTCCCATGTTGAAAAGTATGACCTCAAGACCGGTGCGCTTGTCTGGAGACAGGGCGGTGGAACCTGGGGCGTGACAGGTCCGCTCGTGCCTTACGGCGATAACCTTTATGTGTTTGATGACCGCGTGGTCCACATTCTGGATAAAAAGACCGGCGCGCTCACGAGAGAGTATGACGGGAGAGGGGTCGTTCAAGGAAGAGAAGATATGTTCCTGGAATTGTCAGCCAGCCAACTGCGGGCTCGGAATCTGCAGACCGGGAATATGCTTTGGCAAGTTCCATTGAACGATAGTTGCGGGAGTGTCTGGGGAATCGTTGATGGGCGGGTGTATGCAACCTCAGAGTGCAATAGGTTGTTGATGCTGGATGCGGGGACAGGTCGTGTGATATGGCGAGATTATTTTGGCGCGGAGATCCATTCGCCGGTTATCGAAATAGGGAGCATCGGCTATGTGATGTTGCGGGATGGAACCGTGATCGGATTTGATGTCACGACAGGGAAGAAAATCGGAGAACTGGTAACCAGTCCGGCGACTACTTCGCCCCTATACCACGATGGCGGGCTTGCGACGGATGGGAATATGCTCTTTGTGACGTTTGCGGATCATCAGCTATTTGCACTGGGCAAGTAGTAAGGGCTGAGCGCGATGATCGCTGGCGGTTGCACCCGCCGTCAAGAAACAACCAGCACCTCCACTGCCGCTTGGCCTGTCCGCTATCCGCTTGGCGCGTATAGCCGAAATGGTCAAACGGCGGTAGAGGTGCGTTTCACTCCGCAAAGGTTAATAGGCCCAGCCGGGAAGGGGCGGCAAGAACTCGCCTGACCCCGTGAGAAAAGGCGCCGCCGGTAGCCCGAGAGAGATTCGCAGCTTGGTCTTGAACCAGCGCAGGTCGAACGACTCGCCGGGCGACGACGTGGTGAGAGCGCGCAGGAATTGGTTGCGGGTGAGAATCCGCCCGTACAGGTCGTAAGCCGTCAGCGCCGCAGGCGCGCGGTCGGAGAAGGCGGCCGGCTCGACTCCCGGCGCGAGGTTGAGCGCCCCGCCCTGGATGTTGTTGTTCTGGATGATATTCCCGCTGGTGTTTCCTTCCAGCTTGAAATTGATGGCGTTGGCGATCAGCGTGTTCCCGGTCACCTGGTTCTTGTACGAGTTGTTGAGATAGAACGCGGCGTCCGCATTATTCGTCACCGTATTCGAGCAGAGGCAGTTCCCCGTCGAGACATGGTCGCTGGGATCCCCCGGCACAAAAAAGAACTCGTCCTTTTTGTAATCCGACGAAAAAAAGTAGAGCCCATCGCGGCTGTTGACGATGCGGTTGCTCGACACGTTGTTGTTCTGGCTGTTCCACGAAATGATCCCGTGGTTCGACATGTCGTGGAGGTAATTGCCGCCGTCGATCTGGCTGCCGCTGGCAAACCCCATCCAGATGCCGTCGAGCGAGTTGCTGATCTCGTTTCCCGAGAGCTTGTTGTTTTTGCAAAAGGAGAGCTCGATGGCGTTATAGAGCGCGCCGACGATCTTGTTGTTCGCGAGGGTGTTGTTGTCCCCGCAGGGCTCGTCGTGCGCCTTGATAAAGATGCCGTTGCCGTTCTGGCCGGCGATGATATTGTTCTTGACGACGTCAAAGCTCGACCCGCCCTGGATCATGATGCCGCCGGCGTCGCACCCCGCGCCCACGACGCCGCTGCCCCAGGTGCAGTAGCGAATGTTATTCGTGGCCGTATTGTTTGAGACTTCGCTATAGATCACGCCGTAGAGGTGGATGCCCCAGGCGGAGTTGCCGTTGGCCGAGTTGTTGTGCACGATCACGCCGTCGCTCTGGCGCATGTCGATGCCGATCGCCTGCATGCCGTCCGTGCGGTTGTTACTGACGAGCGCGCCGCGTGTGTCATTCACCCGGATGCCGCCCCCCTCGACCAGGCCGAGGAACGCGCCATAGTTTCGCTTGTCGGTGTCGGTATAGTTCCCTGAAGAGTTGTTGTCGTGGATGTAGAGGTTATCCGCCGCATCGATAAAGATGCCATAGCGGTGCTGGGTCATATTGCAATTGCGAATCTCGATATTGCGAACCGCGCGCCCCAGGACCGCGCTGGTGTGGTGGACCACAATCCCATACCCGTTGCCATCCACCCCGTTCAGGCTGTTCCCCTGGCAGTCGAAAATCACATTGTCGCTGTAGATCTGCATACAGTCCCATTGGCTTACCAGGGTCTGATTGAGCAGATAGATGCCGGGGGCGTTGATGGAACCGCAGGCTGCGATCTGATAGGTCGGCCCGGTCGTGAACGGAGCGAATCCGGTTGCATTGCTGCGCGGGCCGGGGTTGAGGTAGGTCACCGATGGCACGGTGGGCGCGGCGGTCGGCGTCATGGTCGGGGACTGCGCGAGCGTCAACAGGTTCAGAAAATTCTGGGTCAGGGTCGCGCCGCAAGCCAGATTCAAGTCGGCCGAGCCGGAATCCTCCAGCGTATAACCGGCCGGCGGAATTTCGGTGAGCGTATAGGGACCGGCGACCAGGCCGGGGAAGCTGAACGGGCCGCTGCCAATGGTGTACATCGCCGCCAGGCCATTCGCGTTCTTGAGATACAGCACCGCGCCCAGCACGCCGGGTTCATCCGAATCGATCTGGCGATTGGCGTTGAGATCAGTTATCACCTGTCCGGAGATGGAGCCAAAGCAGGGCGTGGCGGTGGTCGTGGCCAGCGCCGTTGTGCCGGAGACGGTTGTCGTGGTGGTCAGCGCCGTCGTGCCGGAGACGGTCGTCGTGGCGGTCAGCGCCGTCGTCGCCGAAACGGACAGGGTCGCGGAAACCGCGATGGTCGCCGTCGGTGTCAAATTGGGGAGGGTGGCCTGGGTTGGCGGGACCGTCGCCGTCGCCGTTGTGGTCGCAGTCGGGGCGGCGGTCGGCGTATCCGTTTCAGTCACCAGGGCCGCCAGGCCTGTCGGTGGGGGCAGGGTGGGCAGATCGGTGGGGGTGGGTGCGGGCTGCACGTACTGGCAGGCGGTCAAACCGAGTAGCAGAATCAGATGAACGGCAATCAAGAATAATAGCGCGCGACGAACAAACACCATGAGCAGTTGTGAACTCCTGAAAAAGGATTATGACCTTCAAGGACATGGATCTTGAGCCCTTGAAGGTCCACTGGCGATTATAGCACCAGCATCCCATGTGGTCAATGTAGAAGCAGACCCGATGTCAGGGGCTTTCGAAACCCCCTGGGGTTGAGTGCATTGCCCTTATGCCTTGCCCATGCTACAATCATCCCATTATAATGGGGCGCGAGGGAGGCATGATGAAGCGCTTGTTGATTATTCCACTGTTATTGTTGTTTTTGATCCTGTCCGGCATCTCCAATCGGGTTGCGGCCGATCCGACGCCGCAGCCTACCGCCTGCACGACCGCCGCCGCGAGCAGCGACCCTAACGCGACCCTCTGTATTAGCGCGGTCGATATAGAGGATACAAGCGCGTCGCCGAATGATAGCCTGGTCATTTCCTGGCTCTCACTCACCCCGCAAGTCGGCCAGGTGCGCCTCATTGACGGTACCACAGTTGGCGATGCGCGCGGGTCTGCTTTCAAGGGCACGACGCATTATGTACAACTGAGCAACCTCCAACCGAACACGAGTTATCAGTTCGATATCGTGGCGGATGGGGTTGTGAATAACAACGGCGGTAGCCACTGGACAACCGGTAATGTTGGACCTGCCATTCCTCCTCCCACAACCGGTCTGACCACGGTTCTCGGGCGCATCCGCAACCCCGACGGAAGCGATGCAACTGAAGCGCTTGTCTATGTGACGATCCAGCACGTCGACGGCACGACCAGCTCACTTCTCTCTCAGGGCATGGCGGCCGACGACGCCGGCTTTTTTCACGTCCGTTTGATGGCGCGGACGCCCGACAATACGGCGCGTTTTTCCTTTGACAAGACCAAGGACAAGGTAACGATTACGGCAAACAGCCTGTCGGGTTTTGTATCGACGACCACGCCCATTAGCAATGTTCTGCTCTCGCAAAACCTTGCCCTCACCCTGGGCGCGGGTTACGTCGTCGCCGCGACGCCCACGCCCAGCCCGCTCCCGCTGACGTCGACCCCGACGCCTATTACGCCGACCGCGACGCCGACACTATTCCCCGCGACCGCGACGGCGGCCGCCGCCACTCAAACCGCCGCCGCGTTTACGGATACTCCGACCGTCACACCACGGCCGCCGACCGCCACGCCGGTTACCCTGAGCGCGACCTCGACGAGTCTGCCCACGCTCACGAGCCAGCCGATTACGATTACGCCGGCGCAAGCCACCGTGGTTGCCCAGGCCTCATCGGCGGACACGCCGGAACCGGATAACGGGACGACAACCGTGCGCATCTCGCCGCGTCTGACGGCAACGCCGGCGTCCCAGGGGCTGGCGGACATCGCAGGGGGGAACGGGTTATTGGTGATCCTGGCGGTCCTGGCCTTTGGCGGCGCTGTCGTCCTGGCCCTCATCGCGTTCTGGGTATGGAAGAGATAAAAAGACAGGGAGACAGGTAAACAGGGAGAGGGAAATGGATTTGAATTTTGTTTGTGCGCAGTTGAATCTGAATCCACTGGCGCAGGGCCTGCAGGTGGTGGACGCGCAGGAGGTGGCGCGCGATTTCTTTCCGCGTCTGGATACCGACCGCCCGGCGCTGATTGCAAACCTGGCCGCCGGCGCCGTAGCGCGCAACGTGCGCCGGACGCTGCTCGTCAATTATCCGGCCGCGCACCCGGCGACACTCCTGGACGGCGACAAGCGCACGGAGCACACGCTGGGGACGCTGAACCGCGCCAAATTCAGCCCGGGCGCAGTCCTCTATATCCCGCCGCTGCCCGAGCCGAGCTCGCCGCAGACCCTCGCCGCGCTCGTGGCGCGGTTGCGCGCGCCGGGGGGCTGTCCCTGGGACCGCAAACAGACGCACACGAGCCTCCGGCGCGCGCTCCTGGAAGAGACGTACGAGGTGATTGAGGCGCTCGACGAGAACGACCCGGCCAAGCTGCGGGAAGAGCTGGGGGATGTTTTCCTGCATGTGCTCTTTCAGGCGGAGATTGCGCGCGACCAGGACGAGTTTACCCTGGCGGAGGTCGGGGAGGAGCTCGCCGCGAAATTGATCCGGCGGCACCCGCATGTTTTTGGCGCGGTCGAGGTCGCAAACGCCGAAGAGGTCGTCGCGAACTGGGAACAGATCAAGCTGGAAGAGAAAAAGGCCGCCGGCAAGGCGCAGGTCAGGCCGGCGCTCGACGCCAATATTCCCCATGCGCTCCCGGCGCTCGCCCGCGCACAAAAGGTGTATGAACGGGCGCGACGCAAGGGGATCGCGAACGACCACCCGCTTCCGGCCGGGGTGGTGGAAGGAATGGGCAAGGGCAAGCGGCGGGAGCGGGCGCTGGGCGAGTTACTTTTGGCGCTGACCGCGTGGGCCGAAGAGAACGAGCTGGATGCGACGAGCGCGCTGCGCGCCGCCACGGCGCGGTTCGTCAAGCAAGCGGATAAAGCAATGGGAGCCGGCCGGAAAAAGCGATAGACCTTGTAGGCGCAGGTTTCAAACCTGCGCCCTACGCGTCAAATTACACAGCATTTGCCATATTCCCCTGATCGATCTGGTCACGATAAACACCCCCCAGTCGCTCGGGCAGCAGCTTGCCGATCTCGACCATCGCTTGGGCGGCGGCCGCATGGTCCCGCGCCTCCCGGTCCTTGCTGCGCGGGGCTTGCAGTTGAAACGGAGCGCCGAAGCGGATCGTTATCCCGTTCTGTTCGTCCTGGTACCAGCCGACTGGGAGGCACGGGATGGTATCGTGGGTGAGCAATAACAGAAAGAGCCCCGCGCCCGGCGGCGGCGCTTTGAGCTGTCCCCCTGGCCCGGCATGTCCCTCTGGCGCAATGCCGATCAGCCGCGGCGTCGGCCCGCGGGTCAGGGAGAGCGCCTGCCGCACCCCGGTCACCCCCTGGCCGCGATTCGGGTCTCCCTCCAGGACCGGCGGAACGAGCACCAATCCCAGCACCTGCGCGATGCGCTGAAAGAGCAACTTGGTCAACGGTTGCTTGACATACCGCCCAAATCCGCCCGGATAGGACCATGCGCTCGCCATCACCCAGTGCACCTCGCGCGGCTCGCTCTTCCGGCGTTCGGCGACGATTCGGGTGACCAACGCCGGCGCCCACCAGGCGGCGACCTGCGGGTTTTCATAGTGATTGATCAGGACGACAAAGGGACTATCCGGCGGAATCCATTCCGTCCCCTGCACACGCGCCGGCGGGACAAGCCCCTGAAAAAGGTTGGCGGCGATTGCGCTGATTGTGACCGGGCGGCCGGTCAGTAAATGCCAGAGGAACGGTGGCGCCGTGCGGAGAAACTGCCGGGCGCGGGCGGAGGTGGGGGGAAAGAGAGGCATGGGTTTTCCGGTAAGGCACGGAACAAACTGCGCTCTATTTGCTCACATAGAGCCGGTTGTGATAAAACGCGTCAATCGTCAGCGAATAATACACCCAGCCGACCGAGCTGAGGTGAAACATGTCGTCGATGAGAAAATCCTTGTCCGCTTCGTGGTCCTGAAAATCGAGCAGGTAATAATGAAAAGGCCGAACGGTCGCGCGCAGCTTGTCGTAATAGACCTGGCGCGACTGCACAGAGATTCCGGAATAATCGAAATAGGTCGCGTTAAACGGCGCACTGAAAATGAGCGGGTCCGCGCCCAGCTCTTGCAGCTCGCGGAGCAGGAGGTCGAGGTCGCCCCAACTCTGGGTGTTATTCATAAAGGTCAGAAAGGTACTGTCGTCCCACCCGTTGAGGTCGGTGGGCGGCTGGCCGCCATACGTTTGATCCCAGATCGGGTTCTCAAAGCCGAATGGATTATTGTTCGATGCGAGCGCATAGTGATCCTCCGCCGCGCTCAAGGTGCTGTCCCAATTGATCGCCTGGGCCTTGTGCGGGGCATCCGGTCGCAGGCCTTTTTGTTGGTCGATATAATCCAGCACCTCCCAATGGTCCTGCAGCCCGACCACGGCGCACTGCAATTTGCCTAGCGGCAGGCTGGCATAATATTCGGCCAGGTCCAGCGCCGAGCCGCCCGCCAATCGGTCCAGCGCGAACGCGATCAGCGGCTGTTTCGTGAGCGGCTGGGGATACTCTAACATCCGCCGCGCCACGGCCTGTTTCCAGGCGAGGCTCAGATCAGTGCTAAAGGTGGTCTCGCAGGCATGCAGCGGCGAAAAATTCCCATCATAGGCCGAGGCGGAGCTGCGCTTGACCATGGCAAAACTGGGGGAGAGGGTAATGACCACTTTTTTGCCGCGCAGGTCCGGCGCGGCCGAGGCCAGCTCTTGCAGGACAATGATCGGCTCGATCCCGGCTGCGCCGATGGGAAAGACGGTAAAGCCGCTCGGATAATTTTTAAAGAGGATGTTTGCGTGATAGGGGTCGGGATAGCCAAGCTCCGAGGCGCCATAAATAGGAAGGAGATCGGGTTGGCGAAGCGCCACGCGGGCGAGCGCACTCCCTTCCATCTTTTGCTTGAACCAGGCGGGCGCAAGGGCATGGACGTACCGGCTCTCCACCGAATCGGCGTAATAGGCGCCGGCGCCGATGACGGCAAGCAGGAGCAGGAGGGTGATGAGGCCCGAGACAAGGTGCGGCGTTTTCATCGTCAGGCCAGTCGGTTTGCGAGATCGGGGTCATTGGGATCGAGCGTCGTAAATTCCGCCTGCACGGCATCAGGATATTTCAATCCCGAACCGGTATGGAATAGCACGACCCGCGCGCCCGGTTTGAGAAATCCGCTGGCGACCAGGCGCTTGAACGCGGCGTAGGTTGCGGCGCTCTCAGGTGAGACGAACATCCCCTCGGCACGCGCCCACTCGTTCAGCGCCATCTCAATCTCTACTTCGTCCACCGCCACCGCGGTCCCGCCGCTCTCGCGAATCGCATTCAGGATCAGGTAATCGGCGAAGGGATACGGGACGCGCAGCCCGGCGGCCATCGTCTCCGCATTCGGCCACGGTTCGGCGGTCGTTTTCCCCTCGCGGAACGCCTTGACGACGGGGGCCGAGCCGCTCGCCTGAACCGAGATCATGCGCGGGCGCTTGGCGCCGATCCAGCCCATCTGTTCCAGTTCCTCGAACGCCTTCCACATCCCGATAATGCCGGTGCCGCCGCCGGTGGGATAGATAATCGCCTCGGGCAGGTCCCAATCGAACTGTTCGGCCAGCTCCAGCCCCATCGTCTTTTTGCCCTCGGCGCGATAGGGCTCTTTGAGTGTGCTGACATCGAACCAACCGCGCTCTGGACCGAATTGGCGCACGATTTTGGCCGCGTCGCTGATGAGTCCCTTGACCAGATAGACGTGCGCGCCGCAGATGGCGCTTTCGAGCTTGTTAATGGTGGGCGCATCCTCCGGCATGAACACATAGGTATCCATCCCCGCGGCCGTGCCGTATGCCGCCAGCGCGCCCGCCGCATTCCCGGCGGAAGGGATAGCCACCGCCCTGACCCCCAGCTCTTGCGCTTTGGAAACGGCGGCGGAGAGCCCACGCGCTTTAAAGCTCCCCGTCGGATTCAGCCCCTCGTCTTTGACATACAGGCTGGCAAAACCGTGGGCGAGGCCCAGCCGCCGGAGGGGCAGGAGGGGCGTCATGCCCTCGCCGAGCGTGACAATGTTCGCCGGGTTTCGCACCGGCATCAGTTCAAACCAGCGCCACATTGTCCAGGGGCGTCCCGCCAGGTCGCTCTTGGAAAAGGAACGCCGTGCCGCGTCAAGGTCATAGCGCGCAAAGAGGACCTTGCCGCAGCTTGGGCAGGTCGTGTGGAGCTCGTCGGCGGAACAGCGCCGGCCACACTGGGTGCATTCGAGATGAGAGAGGAAGGATTGCATCATTTTATCTTTTTTCGATCCCTGCTTTTCTGACTGGTTTCATGCGTTCGTCAGAATGAATTCAGTGGTATTATAGTTTGAACGGAGGTTGGTCGCAACCGCAATCGACCATGTACAAACCCCTGATATTCCTCGCCGGTTCCCTGCTGCTGATCCTGTTTTCGCGGGCCAGCCTGCTCAAACCGCGCTCGCATGGGTTCTACCGCTTTTTCGCGTGGGAGGCCATCCTGGCGCTGGCGCTGCTCAATCTCGATTGTTGGTTTTGCAATCCCCTGGCGTGGTATCGGCTTGTCTCTTGGCTCTTGCTGGCGCTCTCCCTCCTGCTCGTCGTACACGGCGCGCGGCTGCTGCGCGAGATGGGCAAGCCGGACGAGCGGAGAAAGGACGAGGCGTTGATCGGCTTCGAAAAGACGACGCGGCTCGTTACGGCCGGCGCGTATCGCTATATCCGGCATCCGCTCTATAGCTCGCTCTTGTTTCTCGCGTGGGGGGTTTTCTTTAAAGACCCATCATGGGTCGGCGGCCTGCTTGCGGCGACGGCCAGCCTGTTCCTGACGCTCACGGCGCGGGTGGAAGAGGAGGAGAACATTCGCTTCTTTGGCCCTGCCTATGAGGAATACCGGCGCAGGAGTAAAATGTTCATCCCCTATATTTTCTAGTCGGAGTGTGGAATGTTGAATCCCTTTTACAATCGCGGCGAGCATCGCGTGCGCTCGTTCTGGCGCGTCCTGATTCAGGGCGTCTTGTATGTGGCGGGCACGATCCTGTTCGGTATCGCGCTGGGCGTCGGCGTTGTGCTCTGGCTTTTGGCGAGTGGCCAGGTAACGCCGGCGCAGATGCAGGATGCCCGCGTCCTCTCCCCGCTCATCTCCCGCGCGCTGAACGAGCTCCCCGGTTTGAATCTCCTCTCGGCGCTGGTGAGTTTTGTGCTCCTGCTCGGCACGGTCGCGCTCGCCGGGCGGTTTCTCGACCACCGCCCGTTCAAGGATTTCGGGTTTCACTGGAACGGCGCGTGGCGGCGCGATTTCGGCTTTGGGTTGGCGCTGGGCGCGCTCTTGATGCTCGGTATCTTTGGCGTTGAATGGGCCGCGGGCTGGGTCACCATCACCGGGCTGTTCCAATCGCGCGAGAACAATTTTGCGCTCGCCATCCTACAAGGGGCGATCAGCTTTATTTTCGTCGGCGTCTATGAAGAGCTCTTTTCACGCGGCTATCAGTTGCGCAACCTGGCGGAGGGATTGAACTGGCGCTGGTTCGGGCCGCGCGGCGCGCTCGTCCTCGCGTATCTCCTCTCCTCGCTCGTATTCGGGTTTTTGCACTGGCTCAATCCGAACAGTACGCTCTGGACCACCCTCAACCTGGTTCTGGCCGGGCTGTTCCTGGGGCTCGGCCTGATCCTGACCGGCGAGCTGGCGATCGGGATCGGCATTCACATCACCTGGAATTTCTTTCAGGGCTATGTGTTCGGCCTGCCGGTCAGCGGCATCGCGATCAGCGCATCCTTGATCGGCATCCGGCAGAGCGGGCCGGAGCTGTGGACCGGCGGCGCGTTTGGGCCCGAAGGCGGGCTGATGGGGATTCTTGCAATCCTGGTGGGCGTCGCGTTCATCCTCCTCTGGGTCCGTTATACGCGCGGCCGGATTGCGCTGGATGAGCGACTGGCCGGGTATGTCCGCCCCGGCGCACCCGCGGGTGACCAAACAGTAACCGGGAAATCATCGACGAGGCCGCCTGATCATTTTCCAATAGTCTTTAAGTGATTGTGGTCGTTAATATGATACTCATCAAGAGGAACCTGCCTCTAGTGCGTCCAGATTAGCGGGGCCAGAAAAGAAACGATGACCGCGACGATCAATGTCAAGGGCGTGCCGACCTTGACGAAATCTGAGAATTGGTAGCGCCCCGGACCATAGACCAACAGGTTGCCGTGATGTCCGATTGGAGTAAAGAATGCGGCGACGGAGGCCATCGCCACGGTGACCACGTACGCTTCTGGCGCTTGGTGAAGCGCCGTCGAGAGAGCGATCGCCACGGGGGCGAAAATCGCGGTTGTCGCCGCATCTGACATGAACTGGGTGACTATTCCCACCAGAAGAAATAGGGCAAGCAAGACAATTACTTGATTCCAACCTTGCACGGCAAATTGGAGCCATGACGCCAAAATCTTGGACGCCCCGGTCGTGTCCATCGCTGTCCCGAGCGGAATCGTACCGGCGATAAATACATAAATGCGATAATCGATTGCCCGGTACGCCTGTCGGGTTGTCAAACAACGCATCAGGACCATCGCCACGGCGCCTGCGAGCGTTGCCATCTCAAGCGTCACCAGGCCTGAGGCGGCAAGGACGACCGTGCCGAGCATGATTGCGGCCGCCCAACGGACCTTATGCCGAGATTGGCCCTCTCCCTGGAACGGGACCATCATCAAAAAGGCGGGGTCATTCGCCAATCGACTCAGTGCGTCCTCGTCACCCTCGACGACCAGCACGTCCCCTTCGCGCAGGGAGATTTTCGCCAACTGTTGATCCAGAAAACCATGTTGGCGCCAGATGCTCACGACGATCACCCCATAGCGCCGGCGAAAATCGCTGTTGCCAATCGTGCGACCGATCAAATACGACGATGGCGCGACGATCATTTGGACGAGTTGTTGGGATGCGGCGTCCTCTTTCTCACTCCCGTTACCGGATTTGGGAGTGTATCGCTCGACCGGTCTGAGTTCAATGCCGGATTCCTGGCGAATCGTCGCCAATTCTTCGGGCGTTGTTTTGACGAGCAGGACATCCCCCTCGACTATTTGCCTATGCCCGAATGGTTGAATCAGGTGGCGCCCGCGGCGCACCCAGCCGACCACGTTCAGATTGCGATTTCCATCGGCCGTTATCTCGTCCAGTGTCTTACCCAAGAAAGGAGAGTCGGCGGGGAACAGGACTTCGGTAAAGTAGTCGTCGAGCCGATACCGCGCCGTAGCGTCTGCGCCTCCGGGATGCGTTGGCAAGAGATAGCGCCCTGCGATCAGCATAAATATCGTGCCGGCGATAGTAATCGCCAGGCCGATCGGTGCGATGGAAAAAATGCCAAGCGGCGGGCGGCCGGCGCGCTGCAGCGACTCACTGGCGATCAGAAACGCCGGCGCCCCGATTATGGTAATTGTGGTTCCGAGCGAGGCGGCGAATGAGAGAGGCATCAACAGCTTGGAGGCGGGGATGTTACGCTCGCGTGCAAGGTTGAGCGTCACGGGCATCATCATCGCGGTCGTCGTGACGTGATGCGTGAACGCCGACATCAGCGCGACGGCCGGCATAATGACGGCGATTGCGCGACTGTAACTATTGCCGGCAAGCGCGCCAATGCGGCTGCCGATCAAATCCGACAGTCCGGTCTGGTGCAGCCCGGCGCTAATCACAAAGACCGAGGCGACTACGATTGCCGGTTCACTGCCAAAGCCGGAAAGTGCGCTTTGCGAGCTGAGAATGCCGGTCAAGTACAAGGCCAGCACGACCAATAGCGCGATAATGTCATTGCGGACCTTTTCGGTCAGTAGGACCGTGATCGCGGTCAAAAGGATCGCAAAGAAGACAAGCTGCTGGGGAGTCAGGTTGAACATCAGATGAATCGATCGACCAAAAGAACACCGGAGAGATCAAAGCCTCTCCGTGGTGAACGGGGCCGGGTGAGTATGCAAAGAATAGGATCCACGGCGAGGTGTTTTCTGCCAGTACGCCGGTCAGGAGGTCGGAGTGGTCTTTCCGGTCCGACGTTCGCGTGAAGGTGATTTTTGCTCAAGAAGTGTCTTGAGAACGCCAAGGACAGAGTCCAATTCCGTTGATTTATCAAAGAAATAGTCCGCGCCCCCTTGAAGGTATTTCGCGCGATATTGCGGATAAGGATAATTTGTGAGGACTATGACGATAGGAGATAGGGAAGGAGTTTTGATCTTTTCGAGGACGTCATAACCGGTCCCTTTGTCCAAAAGGATATCCAGCGTCACGACATCAGGTTTGGCCTCTTGAATTCCCTCAATCGCTTCGGCAGCGCTCCCAGCGTAGCCTACGACGCGGACGCCCTGCAAGGCGGAGAGAATGCGCGCCAAGCGGTCTCTCAGCGCCTGCGAGTTCTCGACCATAAAGATTCTCAATTCTTTAACACCCATAGACAAATATACAAGAAATGCGCTCTAGATAGAATCGGCTGGCGCCCGAACCTTTCGTAGGAGGGCGAACATTGCCGCTGTAGGATTACGTCCTACGAGCTTCAGGATCCGCTCTGCTTTTTCGACCGGGGTCGATGGAGCGAGCCCCTTTACAGGGGCTGCACCAGATTGTTCTGAATCGCATAGTGCGTGAGTTCTGCATTCGTCTTCATGTTCATTTTTTCGAGAACGCGCACCCGGTAGGTGCTGACCGTCTTGACACTAAGCGAGAGCTCTTGAGCGATTTGTCCGACCTTTTTGCCCATTGCGATCATGAACATCACTTGATACTCGCGGTCCGAAAGCAGCTCGTGCGGCGGACGTTCGCTGTCTTTGCCCAAATCGAGTAAGAGTTTTTCCGCAACAGAGGCGTTGATGTATTTCCCGCCGCGAAGAATCTTATGCAGGGCATTGACCAATTCTTCTGACGCACTCTCTTTGGTGAGATACCCCGCCGCGCCTGCTTTCAGCGTTCGTACAGCATACTGTTCCTCGGGGTGCATGCTCAAGATCAAAACCGGCACCTCGGGATGTTCGTATTTGATCTGTTTCAGAAGGTCGAGGCCGTTCACCCCCGGCATGGTCAAGTCCATGACGAGCGCATCCCACCTGCCTTTCCTGACCAGATCGAGCAGTTCCTGTGAATTTTGCGCCTCGCCAAAGACTGCTTTCTTGAATGCCTCGGCGAGAATCAGTCTGAGTCCTTGCCGGACCACGGCATGATCGTCTGCAATGAGAATTTTGAGCAGAGCCATAGTTGACCTTTAACGCATCAGACTTGACGCGGCATAGATGGGGAATTGAGCGGCATGACTACCGTGACCGTCGTTCCCTGACCAATTACACTTTCTACATCGACCGCCCCCCCCAGCAATTCGGCGCGTTCGCGCATCCCTAGGAGGCCCAACGAATGTTTGGTGCGAGCCACGGCCCGATCAAAACCATGCCCGTTGTCGCGAACCTGGAGGCGAAAAGCGTCATCCCCCGATTCCAATCGGACATCGACCCGGGTCGCCTTGGCATGCCGCGCAACGTTTGTCAAGGTCTCTTGGAAGATCCGAAAAATCGCCGTGGCCTGTTCGCGATCCAGGGCGAGTTCGACCTCCGGCAGGCTCACTTTACATTGAATGCCGGTGCGCGCCGCAAATTCCTGTCCCTGCCAGTCTATTGCTGTGGCCAATCCGAGATCGTCCAACATCCCCGGACGAAGTTCGGTGGAGATTCGGCGCACAGTCTTGATGGTCATATCGATCGCGTTTGACATCTCCTGCGCCTCTGCGCGTAAAAGCTCATTGCGCTTGGGGAAACGACTCGCGAGCGTTGATAGGTCGTATTTCAGCGCGGTCAAGGCCTGGCCCAGCTCGTCGTGCAGCTCCCGTGCGATCCGCGATCGTTCCTCCTCTCGTACTGCTTGCAGTTGCGAAGTGAGCGCTCGCAGTTGACTGTACGAGGCCTGAAGCTCGGATTGTGCATGCTTCAGCTGATCAATATCCTGCAATGTGCCATACACGCGCACCGGATTGCCACCCCCGTCCAGCGCAACCTGGCCGAGTCTATGCATCCAGTGAATGGATCCGTCATCCCATACAACTCGATGCTCCATCTCGACCGGGTCGTGATCACGCCGACAGCGTTGCATTGCATCATTCACCATTTGGCGATCGTCCGGATGCGCGCGACTCAGAAACTCTTCATAGTCGATCTGGCGCGGTTCAGGGGCCAGACCATGCAAGCGGAATAACTCGTCCGACCAAGAGATGGTATTCTCTGTGATGTTCCATTCCCAGGAGCCGATATGCGCTACCCGCTGCGCCTCCGCGAGACGGGCCTCGCTCTTGAGCTGCAATTCCTGCGAGTGCATGCGATCGGTGATGTCGAGCAGGCAGTTGATTGCTCCAACGAGCTCACCCCGTTCGTTTTTGAAGGGAATGGCGTTGGCCAATGCAATGACACGCGAGCCGTCGGGCCGCTCGACGACCAACTCTTGATTTCGTTTCGGCAATCCTGTTTGCAGCACTCGCGCCATCGGGCATTCCTCATGGGGCATCCACTTGCCGTCAGGGTGATAAATCTTTAGGGAGCCGCAGTATCGTTCCTGTGGGTCGAGGAGTCTCGGCTCGCGCCCCCATAGTTCTGCTGCGCTCCGGTTGTAATTCGCAATGAGTCCTGATGCGTCACACATATAAACTGCGACCGGCATTAATTCTACCAGTTCACGAAATCGCCGCTCCGTATTCTGAAGCGCCTGCTCTGCTCGCCGGTGTTCTTCGATTTCATTCTCCAGTTGGCGGTTCGCGGCGACGAGTTCAAGGGTCCGTTCAACCACCCTGCGTTCCAGCTCTTCATTCAGTTTATGCGATTGGTGATACAGCCTCGCGTTGTCGATCGCAATGGCGGCGCGGCTGGCCAGAAGTTTGGCAAAGCCAAGGTCTTGCTCCGTAAAGTGTCGGTCCGATTCTCCGGTAACAAAGCTCATCGCGCCGAGCGTATGCCCGCGTGCGACGAGCGGAATGACCATGTAGGATTTGATTCCAACTTGACGCATTAAACGGAGATGATCCTCGTCCTGCGCCGCGGCGACCAGCATGTCGTCAGAAATGTCGGATATCATTTCGGACTTGCCGGTTCGCAGCACATTGCCCAGCCCGGTGTTCGCGTCCTCGGGCGGCGGATACCTTTGCTGCAATTCGTACCCTAACTGGAGCTTGGCAGGGTTTTTGTGGGCGAGTGAGATCTGCTCGATCGTTTCGTCGAGTCTGACGATATGCACGGCGCACCAGTCGGCAAACCCGGGCACGGCGAGGCGCGCGACGCGATCAAGCGTCCTCTCATAGTCCAAAGAACTGGAAAGGAGTTCGCTCGCCTCGGACAGAAACCGTTGGTCGGCTTCAGCCCGTTTGCGCTTGGTAATGTCTCGGGCGATGGCTGACGCGCCGATGATTGCGCCTTTCACATCCTTAATCGGCGAGATACTTACTTCGATCGGAATTCGCCTCCTGTCCTTTGCGATGCGCTCCGTCTCAAAGTGCTCAATTCGTTCCCCTCGCTTGAGCCTCTCCATGATGTCCGAAAGCTCACCGGGATGATCAGGGGGCATGATCACCGCGGCGGGTTTCCCGATGACCTCTTGCGCGCTGTAGCCATAAAGTCGCTCCGCGGCCCGGTTCCAGTTTGTAATGACGGCGTCCATGTTCTTGGCGAATATCGCGTCCTCAGAGTACTCGACGATCGCCGCCAATCGGCCGATCGCCTCTTCGGTCTTGTGGCGCTCACTGGTATCCCTAAACATGAGAACGACCCCGATGTTCCTCCCTTTCGCATCGGTGATCAGGGCGGCGCTATTCTCAATCGGCGCTTGCCGACCATCTCTTGTGATCAGAATATACTCTTTGGCTAGACTAACAGCCTTTCCCTCCCGGAGCACCAGGCCGAACAAATCTTCAACCCGTTCCCGTGTTTGCTCGTTGCGGATCTGGAATATCTCATGGAGGGGTTTTCCGGCTGCGTTGGACTGGGCCCATCCGGTCAAACTTTCCGCGACGGGGTTCATCAAGGTGACTCGTCCCTGGCCGTCAGTGGCAATCACCGCCTCTTGCCGGGTAATGCCTTGCGCGACCCCGCGCAATATGGCTTCGAGTTGATCACGCGATGGGCGCAGGTCCCTCTCGGCGTGCCCGCGCCGGGTTCCCGGTTTGACCCGCGCTTTTCGAGCCCCTAGGGTCCGTTCCGATGTGCGTGATTTCATGATCATTCCTTTCTATTAGTCACTCCTGCCAACCACCGTTTTCCGTCGGGCACATCCATTATAGATATATTTGGGGCGGCCTGCAATCGCCCTGGAAATAGAACGGTGTAGGACAAATGATGACGGCGCAATACGGGAAATCTTACGAAGCTGTCAGATATTAACTGATAGTCCACATGGAGCGAATAGGCTATGCTGAGTACAAATCCGGTCGATTGGGCAGCACGATGTGGGAGAAAGAAAAGATGATGAGGACACATATGAGATTCGTTTTGACTAGCCTATTGCGTTTGCGTGCACTGACCTTTCTCGGTATCGCCATTGGGCTTGTTCTTGCCGGCGCGGCTGTCGGCGCCTTTTTTGGCAGAGTGGCCGCGACGCCCCCGAGCGGAGCAGAGGTTCAGATTCGCGGCTGGGTCAACCAGTTAAGCAATGCGCAGTTGACTCCGGCGCGGCATCTCGCACAGCAGCGACTTGAGGCGGCAGGCCCCGCGTCAGTCAATCCACTTATCGGCGCCTTACATTCGCCCGACGCGATCTTGCGCCGCAACGCGGCAGAAATGCTCGGATTTGTGCGGTCGCCGCTGGCCCTTGATGCCTTGGTGAGCGCGATGAGCCAGGACCCGGTTGCGGCCGTGCGCGCACGGTCGGCTTGGGCGCTTGGCGAACTGAATGATTTGCGCGCGGTTGCCCCTTTGGAACAGGCTTTAGTTCTTGATCAAGATCTTCAAGTGCGCCAAGAGGCGTCCGCTTCCCTGGATGCCCTGCGTTATTACTTGCCACAGCCTGCGGGCGGGGACCAGAACCGGGCCAGCGCGTTCGCCGTCGCTCCGAGCGACCAGAACCTGGTTTATCTTGCCGATTTTAACCAGCTCTGGGTCAGCCACGACAGCGGCACAACCTGGGGCCTGACCGCGAGGAACTTGCCGAGCCGGATCAGCTCGCTGGCGATAAGTCCGGCAAATGCCGATACCGTCTATGCCGGCACCGAATCGATGGGGTTGTACAAGAGCACGGATGGCGGCGCAACCTGGTCTCCGGTGAATACCGGTCTGGGTTTGGACCCAGGCGTACGGCTCAGCGTAACTGCACTCGCAATTGATCCTCTGCATCCCGAGCGTGTATATGCCGCGCGTGGTGTATGGATCGGAATAACCCATGCTAATCTCCTGCCAGTGGAAGTGATGTTGAGCACAGACGGCGGCATGACCTGGCAGAGTGTGAATCTTCCGGTGCCTAGAGCCGTTATCACCCGCCTGGTCATAACCCGCAACAGATTGTACGCCTCTTCCCGCGACCAGGTCATTTCCGTCGGTATGTAATTTCCAAGGAGTAACTGAAATGGTAATCATTATCATGCAAGCTGCCGTCCTGGTTTTGTTTGCTTTATTGCTGAGAGGATCGGCGCCACGGTCGATGGCCAAGACGGAACGCGAACGCTCCGATCGTACCCCAGGGCAATAACGATAAGGTGGCTCGCCTTGCGATTTGTTACCGGCCAAGCAGTATGAGAACGCCCGCCGCGATCGCGAGCAAAGCCAGGATGGCGCTGATCCCTGTGATCGGGATATGCACGAATTGGAGCAGGCCCGTCAGGACAAGCCAGATTCCCAGCAGGAGCATTCCGAGATTCTTTGTAATTCCGAGTTTCTTCATAAGCAAACGTCTCCTCCTTAACCCACTTGTCTGGAAGGGGGAAGTACCCCAAGTGCGCTGCTTCCCCCATACTTGCCCGAGCTATATGAGCGAGCGAGGGCGGCCTGGCCGCCGAATCGCCCGCGGGAGACTATTCGATATTCCCGACTCCCGCCTAGACCCGAGATCTTCCGGACAGCGCCCTGGTGACGCCAATCAGCAGTACGGCGCCCAAGAAAGAGACGATGATGCTGTAAAGATTGATGCCATTCACGGGATCGGCCATGCCGAAGACTGCTGAGGCGAGGAACCCGCCGATGAGTCCACCCAAAACTCCGACGATGATGTCGCCGATGAGCCCCAGGTGACTCCCCATCACCATTCCAGCAAGCCAGCCTGCGATCAGGCCGACGATAATCCACGAAAGAATACCCATTCGCCTTTCCTTTCTGCATTGGGGCCTTGAGCCCCTTGCTCTCAAGTTGAAGTTGTCAGAGAGAACGGCGCCGTTGCCGGCCCCCCTGACCTTTCGAGCTGCGGTTATCTGTTTCTCCAGCCGGTCGTCATGCCTTGGGATTTTCATCCTCGAGATGCCCCGCTTCTTTCGACCGTGTGCTATGTGTCTTGCCATAGGCGCTGAATCTTCGGCAAATCTTGTTTTGGGCAACACCGACAACGCCAGGCAGGCTCATTTGCCGGGGACAGAATAACCTGAATTCGATGGAGGGAACAGCAGTACAATGCTGATAAGGGTGTAGGACTCGGGTTTTACAGGGTGTCGGTGTACGACCTACAAGGTCCGCACGGCGGGAGGTGCCCCTCTGATATAATCGCCGGGTGTGGCAGAGGCGCTATTGCTCACACCGCAATTGCGACACTCTCCCGATCGTGCGTCCCGGCGGCGCATACGCCAGGGTTTGGGACCTGCGCGAAATGAGAGTATGCTACACCGGTGCGCCGCTATGTTTACTTTTGACTCGAAACGCTACCCCACCGGCCCCGGCTGTTATCTGATGCAGGATAGCAAGGGCAAGGTCATCTATGTGGGCAAGGCCAAGAATGTGCGCCGCCGGCTCGCGTCCTATTTCCAGCCGCACCGCAAGCGCCGGCGCACCGAACGGCTGGTGGAACGGATTGCCGGGATCGAGGTCATCCTGGTCAACAACGAGACCGAGGCGCTCGTCCTCGAAAATAATCTCATCAAGCAGTACAAGCCGCGCTATAACCGGATGCTGGTTCCGGAAGATACCGGCTATGTGTACATCGTGCTGACGAACGAGGCGTGGCCGCGCCTCCTCCCCTATAAAAAGTACTGGGTGAACAAGCCGCTCGACAGCGTGCCAGGCGAGGCGATTGAGAAACGCTTTGGCCCTTATCCCAGTCGCCTGTACGGCGATACCCTGCTCGCGTTCGTGACCGAGAACTATCAACTCCGCACCTGCGATATATTGCCCAAACGCGTCTGCCTCCTCTATCATCTCAAGCGCTGCAGCGGGCCCTGTGAAGGCTTTATCTCACAAGCGGCGTATGCCGCAGCGGTCACCCGCGCCGTCGAGTTTCTCTCGCATCCCCAGGCGGAATTGATCGCGCAGATGAAAGCGCAGATGGTCCGGTATTCCGAGCAACTGGATTTCGAACGGGCGCAGCGCATCAAGGTGCAGGTCCATGCGCTCGAAACCATGTTAGAGCGCCAGATTGTCGAGCGCGATGTCCCTCACGACCAGGATGTGGTCTATTGGGGCGACACCCATGTGCTCGTCATGCACTGCAAGCGGGGCGTCCTCCTGCAGGTCAGCTTGCACCCGCTCGCCGGCGACCCGCAAACGGGCGCCGCGGAAGGCTTTATCCTCGCCCGGTATAGCCGGTCCAGCCCTGCCGAGTTGATTGTCAATGCCCTGGCGCATCCTGACGGCGTCCAGGCGGCGCTCACGGCGGCGAACGGCTACCCCGTGCAAATCACGGTCCCGCAGGAGGGCGAGGAGCTCGAATTGGTTCATCTCGCCGCCGCGAATTATGCCTATCGCCAGGCGCGGGAGCGCCTGAGCCCGAACATCAAATAATTGCGCCGCCGTTCAAGGTGTGGTAAAATCGGCATCGTTAACGGGAAGGTTATTTATGGACTGCACGCACTGTCGCGCCGCGTCTGATTCAGGCGCGGCGCGACATATTTTTTTTGGAGGGCGTAAAGCCTAGGAGGTCCGTACATGCAACCCATTGATTGGGTCATCCCTATCTCTGCCGTCCTCACCCTTGCATTTGTGGCCTACCTCGCGTGGGATGTGCTCCATCGCGAAACCGGGACCAAAGAAATGCAGGCGGTGGGCAACACAATCTATGAAGGCGCCATCGCCTTTATTCGGCGGCAGTACCTCACCATCGGCGTGCTTGCCGTTGTGACGGCTATCTTGATCACCATTTTGATCGCTAGCTTGGAAAAAGTTTCCGAGACCCCGATTACGGGGTGGGACCTGGGAATCCGCACCGGCGTTGCATTCCTGGTCGGCGCGGCGGCGAGCGCGTTGAGCGGCATCATCGGGATGTATGTCGCCGTGCGCTCGAACCTGCGCACGGCCGCTGCCGCGCGCCAGGGCGTCGGGCCCGCCCTCAACGTCGCCTTGCGCGGCGGCGCGGTCAGCGGCTTTTTGGTCGTCGGTCTTTCGCTGATCGGCGTCTTTATCATGTTCTGGCTCTATGGCGGCTTTGACCACCCGGAGCAGGCTCCCTATCTGATCGTCGGCATGGGCTTTGGCGCCTCGTTCGTCGCCCTCTTTGCCCAGCTCGGCGGCGGTATTTACACCAAGGCGGCCGATGTCGGCGCGGACCTGGTCGGCAAGGTCGAAGCCGGCATCCCCGAAGATGATCCCCGCAACGCCGGCGTCATTGCCGACCTCGTGGGTGACAACGTTGGCGACTGCGCGGGCCGCGGCGCCGATCTGTTCGAGTCCACCGTCGCCGAGAACATCGGCGCGATGATCCTGGGGGTCATTATTTACACCATGACCAAACAGGTGGAATGGATCTTCTTTCCGCTCGTCGTGCGCGCCTTTGGGCTCATCGCCTCGGGCGTCGGCGTCATGGCGACCACTTCGCTCCCCTGGTTCAAATACCACAAGGGCGAGGAACCGACCAACGCCCTGTATCGCGGCTATGGCCTGGCCTTTGTTCTCTCCGCGATATTCATGTATTTCGTCGTCATGAACATGCTCGGCAACATCTGGTTCTTTTGGGCCGGCATGGTCGGCCTGTTGAACAGCGTCGCGTTCGTGGTCATTACGATGTACTATACCGAGCACCGCTTTCGCCCGGTGTCGTCCATCGCCCGGGCCAGCCTGCGCGGGACCGGCCCCAACATCATCACGGGGCTCTCGGTCGGGTTTGAGAACACGGCCGCGCCGATCATCGCCATTGCGCTCGCCCTCCTCGCCTCGTTCTGGTGCGGCACGCAGGCCGCCGATTTTCTCAAGGTCACGCCCTACCAGGCCGGCGTTTACGGCACGGCGGTGGCGACCATGGGGATGTTGATGACGGCGGCGTTCGTCCTCGCCATGGACACCTTCGGCCCGATCGTGGATAACGCCGGCGGCATCGTCGAAATGTCCGGCGCGCCGAAGGAAATTCGCGACGGCACGGATGCGCTCGACGCCGCGGGCAATACCACCAAGGCGCTGACCAAGGGGTATGCCATCGGCTCGGCGGCGCTGGCGGCCTTTTTGCTCTTTAGCGCGTATCTCGACAAGGTCGCGCTCATTCGCCAGGCGGTCGCGGGCGTCACCGCGGATTCTGCCGCCGGCAAGGTGCTCTATGACGCCGCACATGTCGTCAACATCGGGCGCGTCGAAGTGTTCGTCGGGGCCATGATGGGCGCGATGCTCGTCTTCCTCTTTAGCTCGTTCGCCATTCGCGCGGTGAGCGAGACCGCGGAAAAGATCATCGAAGAGGTTCGCCGCCAGTTCCGCGAAATCCCCGGCATTATGGAAGGAACCGGCAAGCCGGACTATGCGCGGGCGGTGGACATCACCGCGCGCGGCGCGCAGCGCGCGATGATTCTGCCCGGCGTGCTCGCCGTCGGCGTGCCGATTATCGTCGGCGTCATCCTCAAGGCCGAAGCGGAAGCCGCGCTGCTGATGGTCGGCACGATCTCGGGCATCCTGCTCGCCACGGTCATGAACAACGGCGGCGGCGCGTGGGACAATGCGAAAAAATTCATCGAAGCGGGCGGCCTCGGCAAAGGCAACGGCAAGGGGAGCGAAGCGCACAAAGCCGCCGTCGTCGGGGATACCGTCGGCGATCCCTTCAAGGATACCGCAGGCCCATCGCTGCACGTCTTGATCAAGCTGCTCGCCACCATCACCCTGGTGCTGGCGCCGCTGTTTATCTGATGCGAACTAGTGCAAACCCGAAGGGTCTCCGAAAGACCCTTCGGGTTTAACACGGAAACCTCCTTGACCCGCGGCATTTTCGAGGGCCGCGCCCCATCCGCTTATCCGTTGCTTTTATCCGGAGCAAAGCCCCCTTCAGGGTTGACGCCCGTTGACGCCCCTCTTCCGTCGGTCCTCCCCCCTCTTGCTAGACATCCGCGCCGAGCGGCGCGATAATCCCGTTTGCACGCTCGTTACCCACGCATTTTGGAGGTCAGCATGGACCCGATCACCACCGCCATTCTCACCGCGATTGCCGCGATCCCCGCGGGCCGCGCCACGCCCGCGCAGGTGGAGGTCTATACCGCGTTCAAGAATCTGCTCAAGCAAAAGCTGGGCGACAAGAGCGACGCGGCCCTGGCGGTTGACGCGGTCGAGGCCAAGCCGGATTCAGCCGGCCGCCAGACCATGTTGAGGGAAGAGGTCGCCGCGGCCAGAGCGAACGAGGACCCCGAATTGGTGCAGGCCGCGCAAGCCCTCATGGTGCACCTCAAGCGGACGGGCGACCAGACAACCGTGAACCAGAGCGTCACCGGCGACCATAATATCTTTTCGAGCACGGGCAATGTCAACGTCACTGACCAGAGCGGCGGCACACGGTTCCACGACAGCCGGGTCGAAGGGGAGACCGTCATCGTCGCGGGGGATGGGGCGACCATCGTCGTCGGCGACCGGCCCATCCAGCTGTCGGCGGTCGAGCGCGATTCCGCGCTGGGACGCTATCTCACGCACGTCATCAGCCGCACGCGCTATCTGCAACTCCAGGGCATCCGCTCCGGCGGCAAGCTGGTCAACATCGAGCTGGAGAGCATCTTTGTCACCCTGCGCGCCACCCGCACCCGCACGGTCGAGGCAGAACAGGCGTGGTTGGAACAGGAGGGGCGCGCGCCGGGCGAACGGGGACGCGGCGCGCAGACCGAAACCACCTCGGTTACGGTGCAAGCCGCGATGGCCGACCACAAACGGCTCGTCATCCTGGGCGACCCCGGCAGCGGTAAGACCACCCTTCTCCGCTATCTCGCCCTTCACTATGCGCGGGACCGCGCCGAAGGGACCGCACTCGTGCGCTCGCGTTTGGGCTTGCCCGAAAATGGCTATCTCCCCATTCTGCTCCCCCTCCGCAATCTCGGCGCATTCTTGCACACCAAGTATCCCACTGATGATGGGACGGAAGGGCATGCGCGGCTGCTCGATTTCCTCTATGCCTATCTCAAAGGGGAACGGCTCGACCTGCCCGGCAATTTCTTTGACGCTGATTTCAACACGGGGCGGGTGGTCCTGCTGCTGGATGGGATGGACGAGGTGGGGGACGAGGCGCTGCGTCGGCGGGTGGCGCGCTTGGTGGAATCATTCGCCGCGGCGTATCCCCACTGCCGCATCGTCGTGACGAGCCGGATTGTGGGGTATGCGGGGGCGGCGCGGCTGGGGGAGGAATTTGCGACGACGACGGTGCAGGATTTCACGCTGGCGGATGTGAAAGAGTTCCTGACGCACTGGCACCGGCTGGTCGCCATCGGGCAGATGGGGCCGGGGGAGAGCGCCGAGCACTTTGCGGCGGACCAGACGGGGCAGTTGCTACACGCCATCCAGTCCAACCCACGGGTGCGCGACCTGGCGGTTAACCCGTTGATGCTGACGGTGATTGCGCTGGTGCACCGCGACCGGGTCAAGCTGCCGGACCGCCGCGCCGAGCTGTATGCGGAGGCGGTGGATGTGCTGCTGGGCAAATGGGACGAGGCGCGCGGGATTGACTCACTCCAGGTGCTGGAGGACCGGCCGTTCGATACGAGCGACCGGCGGCTGTTGTTGCAATCCCTGGCGCTCGAGATGCAGGCGGCGGGGAAAAAAGAGATCGAGACGGGGGAACTGTGGCGGCAACTGCGCGCCTTTTTTGCGGGGCAGACGACCTCGCCGGGGGCGGCGGTGCGTGCGGCGGAGCGCTTTATCAAGGTGATCCAGGAACGGACGGGCCTGCTGGTCGAAGCGGGGCAGGGGGTGTATCGCTTTTCGCACCTGACGTTTCAGGAATACCTGGCGGCGCTGGCGATTCTCCCCCGGCTGGACAGCGAAGCGTATCTGGTGCAGCGGCTGCGCGATGCGGCGTGGCGCGAGGTGATCCTGCTGGCGATCGGGCAGCTCGCGACGCAGGACCGGGCGC
>JBAVQS010000399.1:0-3621 GCA_049694275.1 Anaerolineae bacterium
GTTCGTTCTGGGTCTCGCTCATCGCTCACTACGGTGCTTTCAGGCTCGGCGGCCGTCTCAGTTGCGATCCGGTCGGCGAAATGGATGTGCCCATCGGAATAGATAATCCGTGAGCCCAGGTCATCGGTGTAGATGTGGACAGTATCCATCTTGGCGTTGGCTCAAGATGGCAGCAGGGCGAAGGAGGAGGACCGCTCACGCCTACCCCGCAGCACGCGAGACGGTACCACCCTGCTGCCATCGCACACGCTTAACGCCAGTACGGATAAAAATTGCGCTTGAGACGCCCATCCTCCAGGAGCGGCGCCTCCATGTTCTCGCAGCCGGCAAACTCGTTGACCATGTCGGTCCAGATGCCGACGTTCTGGAAAAGGGCAGGGGTCGGGTAAACGCCGTGCGTGCTGTAATAGCGCTCGCCCCAGTTGAGCTCGAAGGCGCGCCAGTCGTAGGCCAGGTGTGTAGGCGATGCGCCGTATTTGGCGGCCAGGATGTCCAGAACTGGCACGTCCTTGAATTCTGTGCTCAGAACGTAATCCGCCGCGGCAGGGTCCACCTGACGGACGGAATTGCCGTCAATGTTGCACAGCGGCGCGGCCTGAGACGAGTTCGGTAAAACGGTTGGGATAATGGCAAGAACCGCCAGCCATACCAGGATCGCGGCGATGGTCCAGATTCGGCGCTGTAAGAATGTCTTCACGTTTGCTCCTTTAGAGTTTGGGGGGCGAGTTCGGCGATGACGCCCCTGCCGATGAGCTAACAGGGTTTGATGTAACCAGGGTCGGAGCGTCACCTGCCCGTTTCACCGACCTGACGAACAACATGTATGCGCCCTGATTTGCCATCAGTGCGGCAACCAAATTCGCGATGAGCGTGGTAATGCCCGATTTACTGCACGCGATGCCCACGTCGAGCAGTTGCGTGCAGGCCGCCGCGAGCGCCCCCAGTGCGATGACCACAAGCGTCAAGCCCATGATTCCCGCTTTTTGCGTCGAGGTCCGGGCGTCAAACCATTCCCGCAGGCCGGGCACATATGCAAAAGCGAGCGATGCGACGACCGCGGCCAGACCGGACAGTTGGTCAGGTGTCAGGTTCATATTCGATGCTCCTCTTAACTGACTGGTGTGCCGGCGTCCTCGTTTGCCAGCGTTCGATCCGGCGTAGTTGCCAACTGCATCCGATGAATTATTTCGGTCGCCTCACGCATTCCCACGCGCAGGATTTCGCATTCGGCTTTGAGCGCCGCATTTTCGCCGCGCACTGTACTCAGTTCCTGTTGCAGTTTTTCCAGGTCCTGCTTCTGCCCGTCGCAGCGTGTTCGGTATTCGTCCCGTTGCTGGTGCACCCGGTCATAATCGTCTTTGAGCGTGCTCCGTGTGTCCTGGCGATACTGACGATAGATGGCATACGCTCCGGCCAGCAAAGTGATGATGGTGATTATTTCTTGAAGCGAAATGCCCATGCCCTACTCATCCCCTGCAGGACTCGACTAAGCGTCCGATTAACCCGCCCGTTGAACAGAAAGACTGAGATGAAGACAAGGAGAAAGAACAGGCTGGGACGCACGACCGAAGCTTGCATGAGTAGATCGGAGTTGTAGGGCTCGATGTCGAATGACAGAAGGGCGTAATGCGCAGCAAGAAAAGTTAATGGGACGACCCAGCTACCGATGATGTAATTTTGCTGTCGTATGGCGTACCGTCCCGCAGCGTGGATTGTTACCAGTGCGACCGTCAGCATGGTCAGGTCATAGACGTTGTGCTGCAGGTGATCAATTGCTCTATCGACGGACCAGTCGTGTATCGCCAGCACCAGCAGCAGAAAGGCGACGATGATCAACCACGTGCGCCATCGGGCGGCAAGGATACTGACGATCTGTCTGACGGATTTCATGTTTCGAGCGGCTGTAACCAACAGCCGGATTACTCCTGGACAAACAAAAAGCGGCATGCCTCGCGTCGTAACGCGATACATGCCGCTGAACCTCTTGAGTAGAGCAGCGAGCGAATTTCCGTAGGGCTAGATCAAGCCCGGACCGATCCTGTGAAGGGTACGGTGAAGATTATTAGCCGAGCGGAATGCGCTCGATGTGTTCTGTTCTTAAAATGAATATATTGGTCGGCGATACCTCGACGGTGATCAGCACCGCTGTGGGACCAGACAACGTCCCGCGCAACTGGCGCAACCGACGAAATAGTTCAAACTCGTCGGCCTCCGCCGTTACTGGCTTGGGCACAAGTGCATGGGGTTGGAACGTTTGGTCTGACATTTGAATCGGTAGAAGCGAGCCTAATAAATACTCCCAGCGACAATCAACAGTGACGCAACGAACGCTAGTTCTAGCTACATGCGTAGCATAGCACGAAATCGCGCGCGCGTCAATGATTTTTTAATACACCCAATTCTATGCGTTCCAACATCTAACCGCATGGAATACACGCCTTGGGGTCCTACGCTGGTTTGTCCGCGGACAACTCCCCGTATGTCTGCTCTTCCCAGGCGGCCGCTTCCCGTGCCGCTTTGACCAGGTCATCGGCCGTCAGCGCAACCTCGCCATCGATCTTGATCCGCTCGGTATCCTCCCCCAACGCCAGGCGCGCCAGTTTGCTGCCCGTGGCGAAGAGTTGCCCGGCGTCGCTCATGCTCCACCGTCCCGGGCGGATCTCGGTCACCGTCACCATGTCGCCATCACGCTGGGTGCGGGTGGTTGTTGCCAGCGGAAAGACGAGCATCTGCTGCGCCTTGTCCAACAGGGCTTGAGAGGCTTTCCATTCCTGCTCGCGGAGCTCGTCCCGCCGGCGCTGCCAGGCCGCCTCGAGGTCTGCCCGCTGTGCGGCATCCCAGGATTCGGATCGCTCGCGCCATTTCCACTTGCTGGATGCGTCCCGCCAGGATTTCGGAAGACCGCTGCGGGTGCGGCTGGTGGCGCCCCGCCGCGCTCGCTCTTGCTCGTAGATTCCGAGCAGCGACCGGTTGGGTCCGGCTAACCTGAACTGCGTGAACCGATCAAACCAACGATTCGGCTCCTCCGGCTGCCGGTCCCAGGGTTGCGCCGCGGTTGGCTCATTGAGGTCCTGCCCCATCGGTATCATCTCCTGCCAGTTGGATGGTCTTTTGTTGTCGCCGTGCGTGGATCCGCAAGAGCGTCGTGCCCTTCGAGTTGGTCACCTCGAGGTGCGGGCCCCACTTGCGCTGCAGGTAGGTCAGTTCCTGCTTGTTCCGCTCGCCCGACCGGTTCACCGCATTGCCGCCGGTCAGGCCAAAGCGCTTGTGCACGAACGCGATGCGGTTCTCGATGAACACGAACCGGCGCTCCTGGATCACCTGCAGACAGAAATCGATATCGGCCCTGAGACGCAAGCCCGTGTCATAGCGAAAGTCGCGCCCGATGACGCCGATCACGCCGCCCGCCCACGAGCTCACGAGGAAGGGCTTCATCGGTTGGAACTTGCGCACGTCGAACGCCTGGTTGAATCCGAACACCGCCGTGCCGATCTCACGGGCAATGTTGGCCGTGTTCTCGACAATGCGGGCGGCATTCGCGGCAGAGGTGATATTCATGTACGAGTAGCCGACCAGGCTGATCAGCCGGTAGACATCGTCGTCCACGAACACGATGCACTC
>JBAVQS010000400.1:0-4353 GCA_049694275.1 Anaerolineae bacterium
AAAACACGGCGAAAAGGATCCCGTGAGCGATTACCTGCTTGACACCGACGTGCTGGTGCGCTGCCTGCGCGGGATGGCCCCGACGATCGACCTGGCGCGCGAGCTCACCGAAGAGGGAGACCTGCACATCTCGGTCTGGTCGCACCTGGAGATTCTGACCCTGGCGCACACGGCCCAGGAAAAGCGAACGCTCGATTTCCTGACGCCCTTTATCCAGCATCCGGTCAACGAGCCGATTGCCCGCCGCGCCGCGGAACTGGTGCGCGGCGGCGCATCGGGGGCGCGACTGAACATGGCCGACGCGATCATCGCCGCGACGGCGCTTCAGCATGGGTTGACGGTCGTGACATTCAGTCAAGGATTAAAGCATGTGGACCAGCTCAAGCTGTATCCACTGCCGTAGGTGTCATTGCGAGGCACGAAGTGGCACATCCCGGATGGCTGTGCCATCTAGCGTAACTTTTGCGCAACCAGAGGGCAAATCGTTGTTTGACTTGTGATTTTGCACAGGCAAATGGGCGGGATTATCCTCCACGTGGGAGGTACTCCACAGCATGGTTCCATCTGCCAACTGGTTGCAGCCGAATACGGAACATGGCCTGTTAGTGGCCTTTGGTGAATTTTTTCAACAACATGGTTTACTGCCACAACTCTTGCACGTGCCGCTCCCGCAAAAGACGCGGGATTTGCTCCCGCAAGCCAAGCTGGTTGAATTCTTGGCGGGCATCATGAGCGGCATCGAATATCTCTCCGACTTGAATGATGGCCCGCGGCCGTTAGCCACCGACCAGACCGTGGCGCGCGCGTGGGGCCAAGACCATTGGGCACATTACAGCAGTGTCAGTCGGACGCTCAGCGCCTGTGATGCGCAGACCGTACAAGCCGTGCAACAAGCCATCGAAACCTTCAGTCGGCCGTTCATTCGCAGTGCGGTGCAAGAGGTACTGCGCACCGGACGCACCTTGCGCTTCGATTTGGATTTGATGGGCCAGCCCGTGAGTTCCACCAGTACCACTTATCCGTTGGCCGCCTTCGGCTGGATGGACGATCAAATCCGGCTCGGCTATCAATCTGCGCGCATCTGTCTCACGGATGCCTCTGGCACACGCCTCTGGCTGCAAGGCTTTCATCCGGGGGACACCGTCTCGACCGCCTGCTTGCAAGAACTGGTGCGGGCGGCCGAAGCCCAAACTGGCGTGCGCCCCCGCCGCCGCACCGACTTGGTGCAACAGCGCCTGGCCCAGCAGCAAGTGGAATGTGCGCGTCCGCAACGGCTCTGGGACCAACAACAGGCCAAGCAGCTCAAGTTGCAACAGACCCAATTGCACTTGCAAGTGCAATTGGCACAGGCCGAGCAGGCTCTGAAAAAGCCCATTTCTCCGGCGAAAACGGCCCGTGTGCTGCAGCAAATCGAAAAATGGCAGGCCCGTTTGCCGCGTCTAGCCCACCAACTCGCAGCCAGTGCCCAAGTGCTCGCACGGCATCAAGCGACTCTGGTTCAACTCGCCGCAGAACAGACCGTCCTGCAACAATCGCTCCAACAACTGCAAGCGGACAATCAGACGAATCCCGATCCGCCCACCTGCCGCGTGCGTATGGACAGTGGCTTTGGCAGCGGGGCCAATCTCACCTGGCTGATCGAAATGGGCTATGAGGTGGACACCAAAGCCATTGGCGACAAAACGACCCAGGCCTTGCGCACCCAAGTCTCCGCCACCACCACTTGGACGCGCGTCGGCGACAATGCCGAGATGAGCACTTGGCCGGACTATCCCTTACATGCGTGTCCCTATCCGCTGACCGTCGGCCTAGAACGCTTCAAGCTGGGCACCCAGTATGCCTATGCCACCTTGCTACGCTATCGGCCGACCGCACACCCCGTCGATTTGACGGCGTGGTTCATGGAATACAATGGCCGCCAATTGATTGAGGCCGGCAACAAAGAGTTAAAGGGCGGCGTCTTTCATGTGCAGCACTTGATGAGTCGGAGCCTACCTGGGATTCAAATCCAAGTGCTCTTCGCCGGGTTGGCGGCCAACAGCGTGCGCTGGTGTATGCCTTGGTTACGCACTTGTGTCGCGGAACCGAATGCCAAGCTCACGCAGACGTTGAGTAGCCCCAAACATATGGTGCGCGTGGCGGCGAATGCGACCGCGTTGGTCCAGCAAACCGCACAGGGTACCGCCTTGCAATTTGCGCCGACCAGTGCCTTGCCGGGCGTCACCCTCTTTTTGAAGGGTGTGCCCGCCTTTCAACTACCTTTGGGCCTCCAGGAGCCGTTCAAAATCGCAAGTCAAACAACGATTCGGCCTCTGGTTGCGCAAAACCTACGTTAGGCAACTGGAAAGAGGTGAATGGCACATTCCGAGAGAGACGCGCAGGCAGTTTAAGGACAGGGGAAGCGCCTCATTTCCCCAATTGCCCGCCGGGCGAAAGAGAAGCCAATGCCGGCCTAAGAGCTATTCCCCTATAATCTTGACCAGCACTCTCTTTCTTCTATTCCCGTCAAACTCGCCGTAAAAGATCTGCTCCCACGGGCCGAAATCAAGCTTGCCGTCTGTCACGGCGACGACCACTTCACGGCCCATGACCTGCCGTTTGAGATGGGCATCGGCGTTATCCTCGCCCGTGCGGTTGTGCTGGTACCGGCTGACCGGCTCGTGCGGCGCCAGTCCCTCCAGCCAGGCCTCGTAATCGTGGTGCAGGCCGCCGCGCTCATCTTGTCATTCGGGCAAAAATAAACGGTTATTGGATGGCGATAGTTGACAGTCTCGATTTTCTACCTTATAATATTGACTAATCAGTCAATTAACGGCTGAAGTGAACTGGTCAGGAAGATGGCAAGAACACCCAAGGTAGTAAAGGACCGTCGCGAGCAGATTATCGAAGCGGCTTTGCGCGTCTTTGCGCAAAAGGGGTTTGCGAGGGCGACCAACAAGGATATTGCGCGCGAGGCTGGGATTACACCCGGCCTGATCTATCATTACTTTGCGAGCAAGCAAGCTTTGCTCAAGGCCAGCATCGAACTCTACTCTCCCGTTCAAGTGACCCGATCGGTTCCGCCCGAAATGCTAGACCTCCCTGTTGATGCCCTGCTGCGCTCGTTGCTCAAGCAGATACTCGACCTCGTGGAAGATGACAAGTTCATGCGGGTCATGCGCGTCTTTTTGTCCGAGCTCATTCACAATCCACAAGTATCACCGCTTGGAATTCCCGCGATTCAGGAGGGGACACAGTTTTTGGCGGATTACCTGGCGATGAAGATGGAGCGCGGTGAACTGCGGCGCGCGGACCCCAATCTAGCTACACAGGTGATTATGGGGAGTGTCATGGACATTGTTTTGCGCCGCCAGATACTGCGCGATCCGGTCGTGTTACAGTACAGTCATGAGCAAATTGCAGAGGAGATAACAACGCTCGCGCTGCAAGGTCTTATTCCCCGCTAATTTTTTTGCGCAAGAATTAATTGGTCGGTTAATTAAGTACATAAGGAGAGGGTTATGAATAGTATAGTCAGGCTAGAAAATGGTGGCGAGCTGAACTTGGTTGGCGGCAAGGGCGCGAATCTTGGCGAGCTGGCGCGGGCCGGCTTTGCAGTCCCTCCCGGATTCATTATTACTACAGAGGCATACCGCGCATTCGTTCAGGCTCATCAACTCCAGCCGCGCATCCTTGCGCTTGCCCGGAGCAGTTCCCTCGATGATCTCACCGCACTCGAAAAGGGCTCTACCGCCATCCGCATACTCTTTGAGCAAAATGCGATGCCAGCAGAGATTGCCGAGACAATCACCCACACCTACCACACCCTCTCCGACTCGCTTGCACCGGCATCCTCCAATCCCGCGGTTGCCGTGCGCTCCTCTGCCACCGCCGAAGATTTGCCGGGACTAGCTTTTGCGGGGCAGCAGGATACCTATCTCAACGTCGTCGGAGAGCAAGCAGTGCTCGACGCGGTGAAAAGGTGTTGGAGCAGTTTATGGACCGCGCGGGCGATGGCGTACCGCGCCCGCAACCGGATTTCGCCCGATGAAATCGCGCTCGCCGTCGTCGTACAAGAAATGATCGCGTCCGAATCGTCGGGCGTGCTCTTTACGGCGAACCCGGTTACAGGGCGGCGAGATGAGATGGTGATTGACGCAAGTTTTGGGCTCGGCGAAGCCATTGTCTCCGGGCAGGTCGATCCCGATCATTATGTCGTCGCCTCGGATTCGTGGGAAATCTCCGAACGTATTACTTTACCGGGTTAGGGGCGCGGTAACACTGCCTGCCCTCAAGTTGTTGGAGAAGGCAAGCCCGGTGGAGTCGCGGGTGCGGGCACGAGGGGCGGGGCCGGCTCGGAATTGCAGAGTGCAG
>JBAVQS010000401.1:0-5504 GCA_049694275.1 Anaerolineae bacterium
GCGCGGCTGGATACGCTCGATCCGAATGCTCCCTGGCAAGTCCTCGCCGCAAACCGGGCCGGCGCAGGCGCATCCCGGCCGGCCGGGCCTCCGCTCAAAAGCTGGAGCATCGATCCCCACGCTGGACCAGATGAGTATCGCCAACTGGCGGTCTCCATTGATGCGTTATCTCCGGGCCTCTATCGGCTCACCCTGAGCGCGCCCGAGACAAATCCCGAATACAGGGTAGTGGAGGTCACCCGCACAGCCCTGACTATCAAGCGCGGCAGCGACTCGGCGCTGGTCTGGGCGACGAGCATGCTGAACGGGCAGCCTGTTCCCGGAATGGCGCTATCGTTGTACGATGACCAGGGCGGTCAGATCGGCCGGGGGCAAACAGACAACCAGGGGATATTGGAGGCACACCTGACCACACAGCCTGCCACTTTGTATGTCGCCGCGACGGATTCGCGGGATTTTGCATTCGCCGCAGACACCTGGCAGGACGGGATCGAGCCGTGGCAGTGGCCCGAGTTATCACACGCCGATGGAATCGCGCCAGCCATGAGCCCCACCCCAACCCTCTCCATCCGGTTCGACCCGAATCCCGCCATCGGGAGCAAGGGGCAACGGATGCAGTTCCACATCCAGACGCTCGACCTGCGCGGAGGCCCGGTCCCCCGGACGGCGCTCGATTACAGCATTCAGCACCTGGTATGGAACTGCGGCATCGAAAAGGATGATCGCGGGCGACAGTTGTACCGGTGCGCTGAAAAACGGGAGGCCGTCGCCCAGGGCAAGCTCAGGACCGATGCCGGCGGCGCGTATGACCTTGCCCTGACGCCCGCACACGGCGGCGAATATATGCTGACCGTCCAGGGGCAGGACGCTCGCGGCAACCCCGTGACCGGCCAGCACGCGGTGTGGGTGACGGCCGCGGATGAAAACGTATCCTGGCCACTGGAACAGGCCCGCCGTATCCATCTCGTCGCCGATCAGGCGAACTATAGCCCCGGCGATACAGCGCGTCTCCTGGTGCAGTCCCCTTACCCACGAGCGACCGCGCTGGTGACGGTCGAGCGCGACCAGGTCCTCTGGCATCAGGTCATTGCGCTGGAATCGAACAGCGCGTTGATTGCCGTGCCTATCCAGGCCGCGTACACGCCCAATGTGTACGTGAGCGTGGTATTAATTCCACCGGATGCGACGGCATCCTTCCGTGTGGGGTACGTCGAGCTGCCGGTTAGCCTGGGGAACGCCGCCACCCCATCCGGGGCATCACCCATCGAGCTCCAGGTGCATACGGCATCCAGTATGACGCTCAACGCAAGACTCCCCAACTAGAGCGAATTCCAATTCCATTTACGGTCTGGTCGTAGGGGCAGCGCCTTGTGCCTGCCCAAGCCGAGGGCAACCACAAGGGATTGCCCCTACGCCGATGTCTTAAAGCCACGTGGAATTCGCTCTAGCGCAGTTGGGGAGTCCAGTCTATCAAGGCGTAAGGTGCGTGTACCAGATATTGCCGGGGCCGGTCCAGTTGGGCCCCTCCCCCCAGACCGCGTGCGTGTTTCCCCGGTCGTCCACGCCCATCTCAAAGTAATCCCCATATGGAAAGGCAAATCCGGTCGCACTGAGGTAAGGATAACCCTGCACATAGCTGGAGAGCAGGGTCTCACCCGACCAGGTCACGCCGCCGTCCGCGCTGGTCCGGTAATTCACGTTCCACATTGAATTGTTCCGGTTATCCATCCAGGCGATGCGGACATTGCCCGCGCCTCCCGATACGATCACCGGAAAAGCATGGCCCGTGCCGGCCGGCGCGAGCGATACGTCGAGCCGCGGGGTCCAGGTGGCGCCCCCATCCGTCGAGCGCGCAAAATACATCTGCTCGGGGCCCCGGTCCACAGTGCCCGCGTTCCAGAGGGCATAGAGCGTATCATTGGCGTCGACCGTCACGACAATCTGCGCCCCCAGAAACGCCCCCTCACAGCGGTAGGCCGAACAATCGGGCGGAGCGGCGCTCGTGTCCAGCAGCGTGCCGGTCCACGTCTGCCCGCCATCCATTGATTTGCTGATATAGAGACTCACCGGCCCCTGGGCGTTCCCACTCCGCGAATATCCCGCCCAGGCGAAATAGACATTCCCGCGCGAATCGATTGCTCCGCCACCGGCGAGCGAGAGGCCGAAATTATTACTCTGCCGGACGGGCAAAGGGGTAAAGGTTGCCCCGCCATCATGGGAGGTGGCGACGTACAGCTTTTGCTGGTGATCGAATGCGACATAGACATCGCGACCACGCACCGCGAGAATGGGCTTGTCGGTCCCCGCGTTCGTGCTGTCGGCCACGACAGGGGCAGTCCACGTCTGCCCATAGTCCGTGGATTTGAGGACCACCGTATCGCTCTTGTTGTTCTGCAGCCAGGCCGCATAGACCGTCTTGCCGTCGACCGGGTCAACCACAATCTGCATATCGACCTGGTAAGCGCCGAGCGGGTCTGGCGTCATCACGCGCGGCGCGCTCCAGGTCTGGCCCCGATCCGCGCTGATCTGAAGGACGGCGGTTGGACTGGGGCAGGCCGCACAATCCGGCGTTCCACCGTAATGCGGCCAGAGGACATAGACATGCCCGGAGCGATCAGCGGCGATGGAGGGTTCCCAATCATCGCCGCCCGAATAGCCCAGACGCGTCTGACCGAGCCGCTGGGCGCTGGCGGTCAGGGAGAACACCAGGAACAGCACAAGATTAAACAGGACAATCCCGATGATTCGTCGTTGCACTTTCATGGTCTACCTCCTTTCCAATGGAGGGGAAAGGGGCCGCTGAATACAAAATCACAAGCCGATATTGATTAAACGCTTATTCTTCGGCTAACGATACTATCAGTATAGGTCGCCGGGTTGGCATTGTCAACCGCCACATGACGGAAAGAGATGTCAGGTATCAATTATCGAGCGAAACTCGCTTTTCAGGATGCCGTAGGTCACGAGGTCCTCGTAGCGTTCCCCCTTTTTGACATGCTCTCTCAGACAGCCCTCGTATTTCATCCCCGCCTTTTCCATGACCCGCCCCGAAGCCGGGTTGCGCGCGAAATGTTGGGCATAGATGCGATGGAGCGCCAATTTCTCAAACCCATACCGGACCAGCGCCCGCGCCGCTTCTGTCGTATAACCGTGATTCCAGTAAGGCTCGCCAAGCCAGTAGCCCATCTCGGCGCTGTCGTTCTCCAGATGCAAGCCAAGACTGATTCCACCGAGCAGCAAATGATCCGCGCGGCGCTCGATGGCGAGGGTCAGGCTCAGCCCCTCTTCAAAGTTGATGGGGTGCCGGCTGATCCACTCGGCGGCAAGCCCATCGGGATAGGGATGGGGAATGTGCAGCGTCGTATCGGCAATGGCCGCCGCGCCGGCCAACGTCTGGACGCGCGGCGCATCGGCCCGGTTAAAGGGGCGAAGGCGCAAACGCTCGGTATCAAGCTCCGGGATGGGTGTCATAGGGCAGAACCTGTTTTTTGATTTCTCCGAGAGGAGTATAATACCAAATATGACAACGTCAAAGGGGTTCCCTGTTTCTGACACGGCGATTGCAAAGTCGCGTCTGTCATTGCGAGGAACGCCTTTCGCGACGAAGCAATCCCGCCTACGCCAGGGAGATTGCTTCGCAAAAACGGCTCGCAATGACAGTGTCAATCGACTTTGCAATCGCCCTGCTGTTTCTGACGGGAACCAACAAAAAGACGATCAAGGAGAAAGATGTTTCACCATCCATCCATCCGGTCCATTTTATTCGTGATGGGAATCGGTCTGGTCTTATGCGCGCTGATGGCGTGCGGCAGCGCCCAGTCTGCGCCGGCCGCCCAACCGCCTGCCAACACCCCGGCCGCGCCCGGCGCCCCCACCGCGGCCAACAAACAGACTTCGCCAGGGACTTCCACCACGCCAGGGACCTCCACCGCGTCCGGCCACCAGGCCGCGACCCAGATTCTGGCGAACAGCGGGTTCCGTCCTGAAGTGGACGGGTTGCCCTTCGAGAACTATGTCAATCAACGCGGGATCAGCAATATGACCGCCGAGGATATGGTCCGGGTCTTTGGCGACCAGGTCTGCGGCAGCAAAATCGACGGCAAATGCATTCTCACCCCGCCGGCCTGGCAGTGGATGGACAAGGCGAACACCGCCATGGCCAACGGGCATTGTTATGGCATGTCGGTAGCCGCGCTCAATCTCTGGAAAAAGCGAACGGACCTGTCGGTGCTGGGGGCGAGCGCCGTCCCGGACCTGAAATTCGATGGCAACACCCAGCTCCAACGCGAGATCGCGACGAGCTGGACCTATCAAAACTTTGAATCGGTGCGCAAGAGCGTCATTCAGGGCGCGCCGAACGATATCCTCGACAAGCTCGTCGCGATCCTCAAGCAGGGATCGAATGCGCCCGATACATACACCATCGGCTTTTTCAAAGAGGACGGCAGCGGCGGGCATGCCGTAACGCCCTACGCCATCGAGGACCGGGGAAATGGCATCATGGCCGTCCTGATCTGGGATAACAACTATCCCAAAGTGAGCCGCGAGATTCTGTTTGATCGCAACAACAATAAATGGAGCTATAACGCCTCGACCAATCCCAACGAGGCCGCGGCGCAGTACACCGGCTCGTGGTGGACCAAGTCCCTATCCCTGTATCCCACCAATCCGGGCAACACGACTCAGCCCTGCTCCTTTTGCCGCGGCGCAAACGGCAGGGTCGGCGGCGCGGCGCTGGCGGCGGAACAGTACAACCAGATTTACCTGACCGGCGATGAAATCAATCATGCGCATCTGCTCATCACCGATGCGCAGGGACGGCGCTATGGCTATCTTCCGGATGGCTCATTCGTGACCGAAATCCCGGGGGTTGAGCACGAGTACCAGATCATCGGCAACCCCGGCGCGCCGTACTGGTTATACAGGCCCGAACCGATCTATTACATTCCGTCTCAGATCAAATTCGTCTTAAAGGTGGATGGCAGCAAGCTCACCAAAGCGGATAAAACCGAGATCGTGATGATCGGGCCGGGGTACGACATTGGCATCTCGTCGCTCAACATCCAGCCGGGGGAACAGGATGAAATGACCCCATCGCCGGACGGGACCGACCTGCAGTACAAACCCGATCGCCCCCAATCGGTCGATGTCCTCGTCGGCGACGAGCGCCCGGGACCGGACTATGCCTTTACCCTCAAGGGGCTGGACCTGGATGGCGGCGAGTTTGATGTCAAACTGGATAATGCCACGGGCAAGCTGGACGTCGATACGAACGGGAGCAAAACCACCTCCTCCTATGATATCGAGATCGACCGGATTGACAACGGCGGCGAAACGGTCTTTGCGCACAACGACATTCAGCTCAAGCCCGAGGACCAGGCCGCGTTCGATTTCGGCGCGTGGGGTGGAGACGGCAAGCCCGTCGAGATGCAGCTTGAGCACACGAATGGAACCGGGCCAGAGAACGTCGGCCTGAGCGATCAGGAGATACCGACAGTCACACC
>JBAVQS010000402.1:0-4953 GCA_049694275.1 Anaerolineae bacterium
CCGTTGAGGGGCAGGGCATTGGCCAGGCCATTCACGATCAGGGTCAAGATGACAGCCAGGACGTTGATTATTTGCCGCAAGAGATCGTTTTTCATTGCCTCTATTCCCTCCTGATTGACGCAAGAAATTCTTCCACGGTCGTTATCGGGGTCGCCAGTCCAAGCTCGAGCGCCAGGCGGGTGATCTGCGGCGGCTCGACGTAGGTTTGGGCCAATAGCTCGGCCTGCGGGAGAATGTCACGGGTGGGGCCGTCGGCGAGCACCTGGCCGCTCATCATGACGACGACGCGCTCGAAATGCTCGGCGCAGAAATCGACATCGTGCGAAACCATGACCACCGTGCGCCCCTCGCCCGCGAGGTCCCGCACCAACGCGCCGAGGCGGGCCAGACCGCGGGCATCCTGGCCGGTCGTCGGCTCGTCGAGGACCAGGACCGGCGGGTCCATGGCGAGGACGGAGGCGATGGCGACCCATTTGCGCTGGGAGGGAAGAAGCTCGTAGGGGTGTTCCCCGCTCACATTCGCCAGGCCGGCGCGTTCGAGCGCGGCAGTGACGCGCGCCTGCACCTCGCTCTCGCTCAGCTTGAGATTGCGCGGGCCGAACGCGGCCTCGGCGGCGACGACGTTTTTAAAGATCTGTTCGTCGGGATTTTGAAAGAGGAACCCGACGCGCCGGGCAAGCTGGGCCACGGTATGGGTGCGCGTGTCCCAGCCGCCGACGGAGACCTCGCCGCGCGTGGGGCGTAACAGGCCGTTGAGGTGCTTGACCAGCGTGGTCTTGCCCGAGCCGTTCTGGCCGATGATGGCGACGCGCTCGCCGCCGCGGATGGCGAGCGAGACGCCGCGCAGGGCCTCGACGCCCGTCGGGTAGGAAAAGTGCAGGTCGTGAATGGAGAGGTCCATAATTTTCAGCGGAATAGCCAGTTAGCGTCAAACGGAGATTCCTCACTCCGTTCGGAATGACAGATTAACACCCCCCGAGATTCCTCACTCCGTTCGGAATGACACTTCTAGTAACGCATGCCGGGGCGCATGAACCAGGCGACGGCCTGCTCCAGTGTGACCGGCAAGTCCTGATCCTGGGGGCGCGGGCGGCGGTCGCGGACGGCGCGGGCGGCGCGGGTGTAGCGCGGGACGACAACGCCGAGCTGGTCGAGCAAGGGCGAGGCAAACACCGCCCGCGGGGCGCCATCGAGCATGACCCGCCCCTCTTGCAGGGCAATGACGCGGTCGGCAAAGGCGGCGATCCATTCGCTCTTTTGCTCCACCATGACGACCGTGCAGCGCTGCGCGGCGACGATGGAACGGATGGCGGTGAATACCTGGCGGGTGCCGATAGGGTCAAGCTGGGCGGTCGGCTCGTCGAGCACGAGGAGGCGCGGCGCCATGACGAGGATGGAGGCCAGGGCAACGCGCTGCATCTCGCCGCCGCTCAACGCATAGGGCGAGCGATCGGCGAGCGCCGTAAGCCCGACCAGGTCGAGCGTCGCGGCGATGCGCGTTCGCATCTCGTCGCGCGGGGCGCCGAGATTCTCCAGGCCAAAGGCCACCTCTTCGGCGACCGTCAGCCGCGCGCCGCTCAACTGGTTAAAGGGGTTCTGAAAGACGAGCCCCACCCGCGTGACCAGTTCCCCCAATGGCGTCGCCGCAGTATCCAGGTCGTCTACGAAAACGCGCCCGTTGAGCTCGCCGTGAAAGTGATGGGGGATGAATCCGGCGAGGGCGGCGCAGAGGGTGGATTTGCCGGCGCCGTTCGCGCCGATGATGCCGACGAAGGAACCGTCCGCAATCTCGAAATCCAGATCGCGCAGGACCGGGCGCTTGCTGCCGGGATAGGTATAGGTGACGTGCGCGAGACGGATCATGGGCCCCACCCGGCGATTTCGGCCCCGGCCAGCGCGAGCGCGCCGAGCAGCAGCGCCCAGCGCGCGACCGATTGCATTTGGGAGTCGCGCAGCTCTTTATAGCTGGTCTTGGTCCGCTTGCTGGAAAAGGCCCGCGCCTCCAGGGCCATGGCCCGTTCGTCCACATCCGCCAGCGCGCTGAAAATGAGCGGGCTGAGGAGCGGAATGACTGCGCTAATGCGTCGGAGCAGGTTGCCCTCCGTTTCCAGGCCGCGGGCGCGCTGCGCGTCCGCGATGGCGGCGGACCGGGCGAGCATTTGCGGGATGAGCTGGATGGCGGTCACGACAATATAGGCGAGCGCGCCGGGCAAGCCCCGCTGAGTGAGGGCGAGCATGAGATCCGCGGGATGGGTCGAGAAAAAGAGGAGGAGCCCGCTGCTCGCCAGCAAGAGGATGCGCGCCGCCGTTGCCAGGGCCACCTGCAACCCCTCCTGTTTAAAGCTGACCGGGCCGAGGGTAAAGAGCACCTGCGTTGCGCCGGGATAAAAAAGGCCCTGGACCAGGATGAGGGAGACGAGAAACGGCAGCAGGATCGCCAGGCTCACACGCGTCACCGCGCCGGCGATCTGCCCCCAGAACGCAAGCGGAAGAATGACGAATAGAAAGAGGGCGACCGGAACGAATGGCGCACGCGCGACAGAGCCGACCAGCACCAGCGCGGCGACGAGCGTCAGCTTGGTGAGGGGATGCAGCGCGTGCAGCCCGCTGGTCCGGGGGAGAAAGAAACTGCGGTTCAAGGGTTATTTGGGATCGACGACATTCCCGGCGCGGGGGAAGCGGGCGAGGTAACGCCGCGCCAGGCCGCGCAGGATGACCCAGACGACAAAGAACGAGACGAACTTGTCAAAGGGGTCCGAAGTCAGCCCCTGCCCCAGCGCGGCCTGCATAACATTCGCGCCGCTCGCTTCAAGGAACGCCACAATCGCATCGGTGCCCGAGCCGGTCACTCCGTTAAAGACGAGGGCCGCGATCGGGGCCGAAATCAGCGCCGCGACCATGCCCGTCAAAAGGCCTCCGGCGGCAACGAGCGGAGGAAAGACACGCAGCGCCGTCAACAAGAGCGCCGCGAGGGTCAAGACCAGGGCAATCCCGCCGCCGATCAACTTTGTATTGGGATCGGGGGCGTTGACGACTTCGATCACGATCAAGACCACGCCGATGGCGGCGACGATGCCCAGTCCCTGGGGGAGACCGAGATCGCGCTTGAACCATCCCATCTGCGCCAGGATGCCGGCCACCAGGCCGATGAAAAATGCGGTGATGGCAAAGGGCATGATCTGCGGATTGCTAAAGATGATTCCCCAGAGGATATTCGAGAGGGCCCCGGTAATGGCCCCGGCAATGGGACCGGCCAGGACAGCCACCAAAACAGTGCCGACGGAATCGAGATAGATCGGGAGCTTGAGAATATCCTGAACGACATGCCCGACGACGATGTTGATGACGATAGCCACCGGAATCAGCGCCAGGGTAAGGGTTGTAAAGTCCGCTTTGATTCTGTTGAGCATGATACACCCCGAAAAAGTTGAATGGATGAGCGGGCGGTTCGGAACGGCGGTAATGATACCATAATTTGGGATTTTTTGTTTTCCCCGGTCGTGATATACTGGAATCTATGGAGCGACGGATTGCCATCATCGACCTGGGGTCGAATACGTGCCGGCTGGTGATCTTTACCTACGATTCGCATTTCTCCTTCCGGCTGCTCGACCAGGTATCGGAGCAGGTGCGCATCGGCGAGGGGATGTTTGAGGTAAACCGGTTACAGCCGGCGGCAATGGAACGAACGGTCGAGCTGCTGCGCATGTTCCGCGAGCTGTGCGCGGCCAACCGGATCGACCGCGTCATTGCGACCGCGACGAGCGCCGTCCGCGACGCCGAAAACGGCTCGGAATTTCTCGCACGGGTCCGCCGAGAGACCGGGCTCTCGCTCCGCATCCTCTCCGGGGACCAGGAGGCCTATTACGCCTACCTGGGCGCGGTGAACAGCCTTTCGCTGGAAGAAGGGGTCGTGGGAGACCTGGGCGGCGGCAGTCTGGAGCTCACGCGCGTACGCCAGCGCCTTCCGGGCGCGTCGGTCAGCCTCCCCCTCGGCGCGGTGCGCGTCACGGAGGCGTTTCTCGGCAGCAGCCCGCCAAAACTACGCGAGGTCCGCGCGCTCAAGGATTTCATCGACAAGCAGTACGAACAGGTCGCCTGGATGCGGCACGCGCGGCAGGAACAACTCGTCGTCCTCGGCGGCACGATTCGCGCGCTCGCCAAACTGATCCAGGACCGGACGCTCTATCCCTTTAACCGGCTGCACGGCTATACGATTTCGCGCCGCATGCTGCGCGAACTGGCCGACGAACTGATCCAGCTTCCCCTCGCCGAGATCAAAAAACTCAGGGGAATCAAGGGCCAGCGCGCGGATGTCATCGCGGCCGGGGCAATGGTCCTCGCCCGTCTGATGAAACACCTGGATTGCGAGACGCTGACGGTATCCGGGCAAGGATTACGGGAAGGCCTGTTCTATCACGAGTTGCTGAGCGATGCGATCCGCCATCAGAGCCAGGGCGCCGCGCCGCTTTGGCATTCGTTGGAGGACGAACCGCGCATGCACCTGCCCGAGGGCGAGACCCGTGTCCCCCTGATTCCGAATGTGCAAGCATTTGGCCTGGCGAATCTGGCCTATGTCTACCGGGCGGATTGGCCGCATGTCGAACAGGTCTGTCATCTCGCGCTAGAGCTCTTTGACCAGCTCCGGCCGCTCCACCGGTTTGGCAACGCCGAACGGCGGCTCCTCGCCGGCGCGGCGCTCTTGCACGATATCGGCGTCGTGGTGGATTATTATCGCCATCACCTGCATTCGGCCTACCTGATCGAGAACTCGGACCTCCCCGGTTTTACCCAGCGCGAGGCCGTGCTCATCGGCCGGCTCGTCCGCTGGCACCGGCGGGGCATGCCGGACGCCGCGCCGTTCGAGTCGATGCTGGAAAGCGGCGACCTGGACCGCGTGCAAAAGCTGGCGGCGCTGTTACGCCTGGCGGAGGACCTGGAGCGCAGCCGCGC
>JBAVQS010000403.1:0-8141 GCA_049694275.1 Anaerolineae bacterium
ACGATCGAATCGTGTCCGGCCAGCTTGACGATCTGAGCGCAGTCCGAACCAGGCTCCACGACCAACTGCACACGCCGGCCGACGCCGTCCTCGGCTATAGTGAACTGGTGATCGAAGAGGCGCGTGATGGCGGGCAGTCCGAAATGATCCCCGACCTGGAGAAAATCCACATCTCGGCGCAAAAATTCATTGACCTCATCGCCGAGATTATCGATCGGCGCAAGAACACCCACGCGAGCAAGCCCGCGCAACCGGCGGATGCCGCAAGCGGCGCCTTCGCGCCAGGGACGCCCCGCCCGAGTCCACGCACGGCCGCCGTAGGCCATGGGCAAGCGCCCGGCTCGATTCTGATTGTGGACGATAGTCCGATCAACCGGGACCTCCTCGCCCACCGCCTCATCCGCCAGGGACACACCATCACGGTAGCCGAAAACGGACATCAAGCGCTCGAACTGGTGCGACGCGAGAACTTTGACCTGATCCTGCTCGACGTACTCATGCCTGAAATGAACGGGTATGAAGTGCTGCAAGCGCTCAAAGCGGATGGAAACTGGCGCGATATTCCCGTCATTATGATTTCGGCGCTGGACGAGATGGACAGCGCGGTCCGGTGCATCGAGATGGGCGCAGAGGACTATTTGTCCAAGCCGTTCAATCCGGTCCTCTTGCAGGCGCGCATTGGATCGAGCCTGGAAAAAAAACGCCTGCGCGACCGGCAGCGCGAACTATTTGGCAAGTTTGCCAGCCGCGAGGTCGTGGACGAGCTCTTGCAAACCGGGTTCTCGCTCGGCGGAAAATATGTGGACGCAACGGTCCTGTTCGCGGACATTCGCTCTTTTACGACCATTACCGAGGCGCAATCGCCCGCCGATACGATTACGCTCCTGAACAACTATTTCGGTCACGTCATGCAGGCTATCGACAGCGAAGGGGGGATTGTCAATCAAATGATCGGAGATGGCCTGCTCGCCATCTTTGGCGCGCCCCTCCCGCGGCCGGATCACCAGGCCAGCGCGGTGCGCGCCGCCTTGAAAATGTTGCAGCGGCTTGAACTGTTTAACGGCGAACAGGTCGCCGCGGGCAAGCCGTCCGTCCGGATTGGAATTGGGATTGCGTCAGGCCAGGTGATTGCCGGATATACGGGAAGTGAAATGCGCGCAACCTACACCTGCATCGGCGATACGGTCAATATTGCATCGCGGCTGGAATCCCACACCAAAATACTGCGGATGCCTATTCTGATTGACGAAGCAACGCGCAACCGCCTCGGGCCCGAGTTCCGGGCAAGGGACGAGGGGAGCGTGCAATTCAAAGGCAAGACCCTGGCCGTCCGCATCTTTTCAGTCCAGCCAGGGACCGCGGAATGACGAAAAACAAAGAATCGTTCCGTCAGGACGCGATTTTGACCCAATAAAAACTTGCCTATGACGGAGGGAGGTGATACTATACCGTGTGTTCCGGGTGAATCCCACATAGGATATAACGGGCCAAATGTCTGACTCTGAACTGGCGACCCAACAGACGGGCGCAACGCGTGACAAGAACATGGCGGCTCTGACTTCGGTCCTCGCCGCCGTTTTTTTGACCGGGATGAAACTGGTGATTGGCGTTCTAACCGGCAGCCTCGGTATTTTGGCCGAAGCCGCCCATTCGGCGCTGGACCTGGTCGCCGCCGTCGTGACCCTGGTCGCCGTGCGCATGTCGGGGCGCCCCGCCGACCGCGAGCATACCTACGGGCATGGCAAGATCGAGAATCTGTCGGCGCTCTTTGAAACCTTCCTGCTCCTGGTCACCTGTATCTGGATCATCTATGAGGCCATCAACCGCCTGTTCTTTCACGAGCAACAGGTCGAAGCCTCCCTCTGGGCCTTTGCGATTATGGGGATCTCGATCGTGATCGACTATTCCCGCTCGCGCGTCCTCTATCGCGCCGCCCGCAAATACGACAGCCAGGCGCTCGAAGCGGATGCCCTTCACTTTTCAACCGATATCTGGTCCTCCTCCGTCGTCATCGGCGGGCTGGCGCTCGTCGCGGCGGCCCGGTGGCTGAACCTCCCGTGGCTGACCAAGGCGGATGCGGTGGCCGCGATGGGGGTCGCCGGCATCGTCATCTATGTCAGCTTTCAACTGGGCCAGCGCACGGTCGCCGCGCTCATCGACGGCGTGCCCACCGGCATGCGCGATGAGATCATGCACCGGATTGGCGAGATCGCGGGGGTGCAGGAGGTCGAACGGGTGCGCGTGCGGCACAGCGGGCCGGAAGTATTTGCCGATGTGACGCTCAAGATTGGACGCGATACGCCGTTCGAGCACGCGCATACCATTGCCACCCAGGCCGAAACGGCGGTCCGCCAAGTCCTGCCGAAAGCGGATGTCGTCGTGCAGGTGAATCCGGTCAAACTGCTCGACGAAGGCATCCTGCCGAACGTGCGCGTCCAGGCCGCGCGCCACGGATTGGGCGCGCATGCGATTCGACTGTATGAAGGGCAGAACCTGCACTCGCTCGAAATGCACCTGGAGGTGCCCGATTCCCTGACGGTCGACGAGGCGCATGCCCGCGCGGATGCATTCGAAAAAGAGTTGCGCCAGACCCTGCCGGAGATTCAAGACGTCGTGACGCATATCGAGCCGTTGGGCGAAGCGTCCGCCGCCGTTTCGGCCAAAGCGGCCAACGAGGAGCAGGTGATGCGGGTCCTGGAAAAGCTGCCGCAGGAACTGGGCGTCGATTTCCAGCCGCACGCGGTCCGGATGCATTACAGCGATGGACAGGTCTCGATCGCCTTTCACTCGGTGGTCGCGCCCCAAACCTCGATTACCGATGCGCATGCCCTGACGGAACGCATCGAGCAGAGCCTCCGCACCCAGCTGCCCGCCTTAGGCCGGGTCGTGATTCACATCGAACCCTCTCGCGAGGAGTGTGAAAAGGTGCCGGTCTGATGCACGGCACGCGCTCGTTTGACCTCCGCCGATTATCGGTTCGCCTGACGCTCGGCATGATCGCCGTAATGCTCATTACCCTCTTTGCGATAGGCGCCCCGATCCTCTGGTTGATGCAAAGCCAGCCAGCGCACGCCGTGCTGCTGACCGAATCCCGCATCGGGCAATTGCTCGGCGGCGCGATTCTCACCGTCGTCGTCCTTACGTTTGTTCTGGGCTATGTGATGGCGCGCCGCATCACCGCCCCGCTCCAGGACCTGGCCAGCGCCAGCGAAAGTATTGGCCGCGGCGACCTGAACACCCCGGTCCACTCCTGGGACAGCGTGACCGAGGTTGTGGCGCTCGCGGGCACGCTGGAGCGAATGCGCAGCCGCCTGCGCGATGCCCATAATGACCTGGCCCGGTCGAAAGAGTGGCACGAGAACCTGCTCGCGTCGCTGAGCGAGGGGGTCTTTACGCTCGACCGCCAGGGACGACTGACCTCGTTCAGCCCGGGCGCAGAGCGCATCCTCGGCTGGCGCGCCACCGACGTGATCGGCCGCCCGTTCGAGTCGGTCTTTCAGTCCGCCGCCCTGCAAAATCCGGCGCCGGGCACGGTGATCCGACAAGCCGTTCAGAACCGGCAGGCCCAACCGCTCGTCCTGCTGATTACCAGCGGGGCCGTCACCCCACATCCGGATGGGTCCGCCGAGCAGGCCTTTGTCCTGCGCGATGTCACGCAGCAGGAAGAGGCGATGCGCATGCGTGAGTATTTCCTCGCCAACGTTTCGCACGAATTGAAAACGCCGCTCTCTTCCCTGCGCGCCTCGATTGAGCTGTTGGCCGACGAGCTGCCCACCCTCACGCCGGAGGAACAACGCGAGCTGATCGATTCCCTCTGGCTGGGAACCATCCGGTTGGAAGAGCTGGTAGATAACCTGTTGAGCAGCGCCAGCATTCGCAGCGGACATTTCCAGGTGAACGCCCGGCCGGTCGAGCTTGCGCCGATCCTGCGCGAGCTGGTTCTCTCGACCCAGCCGCTCCTCTCGCTCCGCGGCCAGACCTTGACGCTCGACCTGCCATCCAATCCACTGCTCGTATGGGCAGACCCCCGCCGCCTGAATCAAGTGCTCGTCAACCTGGTTTCCAATGCCAGCAAGCATGGCCCGCCCCACAAGCCCATTACGATTTCGGTCCAGCCGCGACAAAACCAGGTGCTCGTCAACGTCGTTGACTGCGGGAAACCGCTCGCCGCCGAGGATCACCTTTTGCTCTTTCAACCTTTTAAACAGGGGAGCGATACAGCGTCGGGCGGCATCGGGTTGGGGCTCTCGATTGTCCGGACGATTGTCGAGCGCCAGGGGGGCGAGGTCGGAATCCGGCCCACGCCTCAGGGCAATAACGCCTTCTGGTTCACGCTCTGCGCCGTCGCCGGCGCGGAGGACGAGCGCGCCTAGATGAAAAACCGGGCATCAGAGAATGGAATTCTCCGCCTGAAGATACCAGGTCGCCTCAGCGACCCCCAAAAGAGTTCGCCAACGGAGTCATGAAAATCCTGGTGGTGGACGACGACGCTCAACTGAGCTCGATCATCGGCTTTGCGCTCAAGCGCGAGAGCTGGCTGGTCGTCAACGCGCGCGATGGCCAGGCCGCGCTCGACGTCTGGGCGAGGGAACAACCGGACCTCGTCCTGCTCGACATTAATCTGCCCCGGCTATCGGGGCTGGAGGTGCTGCGGCGCATCCGCACGGAGTCGAAAACCCCGGTCATCCTGCTCACCGTGCGCGCGGACGAAGAGGATGTCGTGCGCGGGCTGGACCTGGGGGCAGATGATTATATCGCCAAACCCTTTAGCCCCAAGACCCTCCTGGCGCGCATGCGCGCCGTGCTGCGCCGGACCGGGACGCCGCTGCCTGAGGGCGATTTGACCGCCGGCGATCTGACGTTGGACGTGAACCGCCAGGAGGTCATTCGCGCCCATAACGCGCCGGTTCACCTCACCCCACTCGAATTTCGATTGCTCCAACATTTGATGGTGCATCAGGGACAGGTCGTCGAATCCGACGAGTTGATTCAGCGCGTCTGGGGCTATGATGACAGCGGAGACCGGATGCTGCTCAAGCAGCTCATCCGCCGCCTGCGTCGTAAAATCGAGGCCGACCCGGCGAACCCCCACTATATTGAAACTGTGCCGAATGTGGGCTATTGCTTTCGAGCTTTGTAAACCAGCGCTGTCGCCACTTCTTCCGCATCAGCCCGCTTGGATTGCCTGCACCATTCGCGGCAAACAAGAAGGTGGTCGGATTCGCCCCGCGGACTGAACGGCAATAAACTTGACATTGCTGACCGACTCGGGCATGAGACTGACCTTGATTGCATTCAGACCAGGTCCTGATCGAGAAAGCTCCGTGCGAACTGAATAAAGCGATAGACATCGGCAAAGGTCGTGGCGAGCCCCACCGAGATGCGCACCGCGCCAGTGCTCTTGTCGTCGATACAGCGGCGAAATTCGTCAACGGTGAGCCGGTCGGGCTTGCGGATAAAGCAAGAGGTCAGCTCGGAGGCGGAGAGACCGAGCGCGAGCTCCCCTCCGCCGGGATTGCAGAAACAGCCGGTCCGGAGCGAGATGTTGACCTCATTGGCGCGCTGCTCGACCAGCCGGTGGTCGATAAAGTGGCCCTGCGGGTTATAGAAGTTGAACGTAATCGTGCCCCCCCGCCGTTCCGTGCTTACGGGGCCGTAGAGATGCGCCAGCGGCGCGCCATTGTGGTGCGCCAGCGCCGTCATCTGTTCGAGCAGCCACCCGGTCAGGCATTTGACGCGCGTGTGAATCGTATCGATTCCGATCTGCGCGATGTGATCGAGGCCGATGGCTACGGCGGGAAGGGTCAAATAGTTGAGCGTCCCATCCTCGAACGCTTCGGCCCCTTCGGCCAGATAATAGCGGTCGGGCTGGACCGAGGCTACGGTGATCGTGCCGCCGGCGAACCAGGGGCGGTGAAGGCGGCGGAGCGTCTCCTTGCGCGCAAGGAGACAGCCCACGCCGGTCGGATAGCCAAATATTTTATAGAACGAGATCGAAACGAAATCAGGATGCCACCGGCCCAGGTCGAGCCGGTTCGACGGCACGAACGCCGCGCCGTCGAGCAGGACATCCCAGCCCTTGGCGTGCGCACGGTCGATCCATTCCAGCGCATGCTGCACGCCCGAAAAGTTGGACTGCGCGGGATAGGCAAAGAGGTTGTGCGCCTCCACCGCGGCCAGGTCCAGATACTCGTCGAGCCGCGCCTCGTCGATATACATATCCGGCGGCAGAACCGGCGCGTAGGTTACCCGGGCCCCCTTGGCGCGGGCAAATTCGCGAATGCCGTTGACCGAGTTGTGATTGTCAAAGCTGAGGAGATAGTTGCCGCCGGGGCCGAAGGGATAAGACTCGCCCACGAGCTTGAGCGCCCCGCTCGCATTCTGCGTCAGGATGACGACGTATTCGTCCGGCGAGGCGTTAAAGAATTCCAGCACGCGCGTGCGCACCCGTTCAATGTGATGGGTCATCGCCTGCGAGGTGGGATTGCTCGAATGGGGATTGCCAAAAACGTGTCCCAGGAGCAGGTCCATGTGTGCGCGCACCTGGCGGTCGGCGTACAGCCCGCCGCCGGTATAGTCCAGATAGATATGCCCGCCCCGGTCGAGGCGCGCATATTCGGTGGCGCGCAGTTCGTCGAGCGCGCGGGTGCTCTCGAATTCGGGATACGCCCGGCGAAACGCGGCTTGCGCCTGCGCCAGCGACGACGCATCGGCATCGGGAGGGACGGAAACGAGCGGCAGGGTCGCGGACATGATTCTTCTCCTTTGACAGCCTGGGCGAACCACCGGCTCGCCCCTACAACAATATGACGGCCCGGGCGAACCACCGGCTCGCCCCTACCAGGTCTTGCTATTTGGGAGACCAGGCCGGCATCTCCTGATCCAGATTGCTATCGTCCAGCAGCGTCGCCTCCGACGCATCGATATTCAGCACATAGATCTTGTGGTCGCTATCCTGCGCGACGGCAAAGGCCAGCCACCGGTCGTCCGGCGACCAGGTCGGGCTGGACAGGTTCAGCGTCCCTTCCGTCAGGCGCTCGACCTGTGAGCCGTCCGCATTCATGGCGTAGAGCTGACGGCCCGCCTCGCGGCTGGAGACAAAGGCGATTCGTTTACCATCGTGCGACCAGGCCGGGCTCAGGCTGGGCCCCGGGCTATTGGTCAGACGCTGCTGGTTCGACCCGTCGGCGTTCATGGCATAGATTTCATCATGCCCATCCCGGTCCGATACGAACGCAATCCGCTTGCCATCGGGCGACCACGTCGGAAAAGAGTCGTCGGCTTTGTTATTCGTCAGGCGCTGCGAGTTCGAACCGTCGGCGTTCATCACATAGAGATCGTTGCTGTCTTGCACATTCGCGGCAAAGGCAATTCGCTTGCCGTCGGGCGACCACGACGGCTGCGTCTCGTCCAACTCGCTTTTGGTCAACTGGACCAGGTTCGAGCCATCCGCATTCACCATCCAGATGTCAAAATTCCCGCCGGCGCTCGACGCAAAGGCAATCCGCTGTCCGTCGGGCGACCACGACGGCGATTCGTTCCACGTCTGCCCGTGCGTCAGAATCAGGGAATGTGAGCCATCGGCATTGATTACATAAATGTCCATGCTCCCCGTCCGGGCGGCGGCAAAGGCGATTCTTCCGGGGCGGGTCAAAGGCGCCGCCGTCGCCGCGGGGTCCGGCGACGCGGTGGGCGCGGGCGCCTGCGCCGAACAGGCAACGGCGAGCAGCAGGATGACCGGCAGAATCCAGCCGGCGTGACGCGGGATGAATGATTGCATGATAAGCCTCGACGAACCGCACACCTTAAACCAACTCTAGAATTAACGCGCGGACCGCACGCTCGATGCTTGGCAGCGCGACGTCGGCCGGGACGACATCCAGGTCCGGCACATCCCAGTATTCGACGCGGCCGGCCCAACGGACAAAGCGCGCCTCGATCAGCGGGCGATGTTCGATCTCATTCAGCGCAATGATTCGGTCGGCGCTTGCCAGGTCGCGCTCGGCAAGCCGCGCCGGCATGCGCAGTTCCCCCGCCATCGCAATCCCACGCGCCTGCAGCCCTTGGAGTGAATGGACCGACATCGGGCCGACGTTATGGACGCCGAATTCGGTGGCGACCCCGCGCGAGGTCGCCTGCCA
>JBAVQS010000404.1:0-42670 GCA_049694275.1 Anaerolineae bacterium
ATTGGTGCTATAATCGGCCCAACGCGTGATGGATCGGATGAGTCGCGCTTTTTTATCCTCTGTTGTTCTTCGGATTGTAACCCATTGCTAGTTAGCACACGGGCCTGGGCGAGTTCAATGGGCGAGCTCGCAACCGGGCAAGGCAATCTATTTCACAAAGGAGTGACCCGTGAGCAAACCTCAACTCTCGCGTCCCGTGCTCTTTTTGCTCTTGTTGCTCGCCGCCATGATGCTGGCGCTTGCGAGCAGTGTCCCCACCGTTTCGGCTGCGCCGGCAAGCGTGTCGCTCGTCGGCAACTTTGAAAATGCCGCGACCGGCGGCGCGTGCGCTGATTGGACGCCGGCCTGCGCCGCGGCGCACCTGACTGACAAAGGCAATGGCGTGTGGCGCGGCGCTTTTAGCGTTCCTGCACAGAGCGACGGCCAGTACAAAATGGCGCTCGACGACAGTTGGAATGTCAGTTATGCTGGCAACCACACCAAATTTGGCAACACCACCCTTGTGACCGGCGCGACCCAGACCGTGGTCTTTTATTACGACGACAAGACACACGCCGTCCTGGACAACGTTATGGATAAGGTCGCCACGGTTGCGGGCGATTTTCAGAGCAAGATCGGCTGTCCGGGTGATTGGCAGCCGGACTGCGTGCGCTCCCTCATGGTCGACCCTGATGGCGATGGCATCTATATGTTTGAAACCACCTCCATCCCGGTCGGTTCCTACCAGTTCAAGGTGGCGCGGGACGAGCAATGGAATACCAGCTATCCCGGCGGCAACGTCACCTTTTCAGTAACCAAGTCGGGGCAGGATGTTCGCTTTTATTGGGATTCGAGCAACAATAATGTGTGGGTCGTGGCCGGCCATGCCCACGACAATAATGTCGAATGGAAGGGGCTGGCCCACGACTCGCGTGACCTCCTCTACCGGACCCCGGGCGGCGCAGTCCCCGCGGGGACGCCGGTCAAGATCCGTTTCCGCACCTTTCACAATGACGTGACCTCGGTCGATATGCGCCTGTACGACATCAATGCAGGCGGCCAGTCAATTGTCGCGATGCAGATGGTGGCGAGCGATGTCTCGTGCTATGACGCCGGCCTCGTCAACGATTCGTGCGATTTCTGGGAAGCGACTCTCTCGCAAGGTACGCCCAACAATTTCTGGTACCGGTTCATCATCCGCGACGGCACCTCCACCGCGTACTATGGCGACGACACGGCGGCGCTGGACGGTGGAATCGGCGCCCCCTCGGCGAGCGTCGTCGATAACTCCTGGGCGCTCATGTTCTATGACCCCAAATTCAGCGCGCCCGCCTGGATGCAGGATGCGGTCATTTACCAGATTTTCCCCGACCGCTTCCGCAATGGCAACACCGCCAACGATCCGAAAAAGGGCGACCCCCGGTACAACGACCCCGTCATTACCATTCCCTGGGGGAAACTGCCGGAAGGCTACTGCCGTAATTATGCCGGGGCAACCGCAGCTAACTGTCCCTGGCGTTTTGATCCGACCATGACCGGGATCGAGCAGCCGCGCGGCCGCGATTACTATGGCGGCGACCTCAAGGGTGTGACCCAGGAACTGGCCTATTTGAAGAGCCTGGGCGTCAACACCATCTACTTTAACCCGATCTTTGACGCCCAGTCGAACCACGGTTATGACACGGCGGATTACAAAAAGATCGATCCCTATTTTGGAACCCTGGCCGATTTCCAGAACCTCGTCAAGGCGGCCGATGCGAACAATATGCACATCGTCCTCGACGGGGTTTTCAACCACATGTCCTCCGACAGCCCGAACTTTGATCGCTATCACCACTATGCGGGGCTGGGCGGCGCATGTGAGAATGTCGCTTCGCCGTTCCGTGGCTGGTTCACCTTCCGCGCCCCCTCGGGCTCGGAACCCAGCACCTGTGTCCCCTCGACGCCGGGCGGCAGCGACACCTACTACAATGGCTGGTTCGGTTTCGACAGCATCCCGGTGCTGACCAAGTCGCTGCCCGCAGTGCAACAGTATTTCGTCACCGGTCCCAACAGCGTCTCGAAATACTGGCTCCAGCAGGGCGCGACCGGCTGGCGTCTCGACGTGATGGGCGATTCGTCGTTCCCGAACGGCTATTGGGAGACCTTCCGCAAGACGGTCAAGGCGACGAACGGTAATGCGGTCATCATCGGCGAGCTGTGGCAAAAGGACTCGACCCTGCTTCGCTTTTTGCGCGGCGACCGGGCCGACTCGACGATGGATTACCGGCTACGCGATGCGCTACTCGGCTGGCTGGCCCCGCAGAACTTTGACAGCAAGGGGTTTGCCGACGGCGGGCACTATCCCGGAATGAACGCCATCGCCGCCCGCCTCCTCTCCATCCGCGAGGATTACCCGGATGCGGCCTATTTCTCGCTGATGAACCTGCTGGATAGCCATGATACCGAGCGCGCCTTGTGGACGCTCACGCCGGGGAATGCCAACCCGCAGGACCGCGAGCAAAACGCGGCGAATCTGGCGGCCGGCAAACTGAATCTGAAAATCGCTAGCATGACCCAGTTTAGCCTTGGCGGCGCGCCGACCGTGTACTATGGCGATGAAGTCGGCATGACTGGCGACACCGATCCCGACGACCGCCGCACGTATCCGTGGGCTGACAAGGGCGGCAACCCGGATGGCGGTCTGCTCAAACACTATCAGACGCTCGCCGAGATCCGGCGCGTCAACCCAGTGCTCCGGGATGGCGACCTCCGCGTCTTGATGACCGACGAGTCGAGCCATACCCTGGTTCTGGGTCGCAAGACCAACCACCAGGCGGCGATCTTTGTCGGCGGCAATGGCGGCACGTTCGATATTCCGGTGGCCGGATACATCCACGATGGCGTCGTTTTCCACAGCGCCTATGCGGTTAACAATGCGGTTGCCAACGTCACGGTCACCGGAGGTAAGGTCCATGTTGCGCTCGCAAACAAGGGTGCTGTGCTCTTGTTAACGACCCAGAGCGTCGACCTCCTGCCCCCGGCCGCGCCGGCGGGCCTGGCGGCGACGAGCGAGGGGGACGGCCAGGTTTCCTTGAGCTGGACCCCGGTCACCGGCGCGACAGGCTACAACATCTACTATAGCCCGGTCAGCGGCGGCGGTTGGGTCAAGGCGAATACGACCCCGGTTGTCAAGCCCACGCTCAAGCTCAGGATTCCGACGAACAAGAACTATACGACCACCGGCCTGACCAACGGCGATGTGTACTATTTCGTCGTTCGGGCGCTCGACAATGTTGGTAACGAGAGCAAGAACTCGAACCAGGTGAGCGCACTCCCGCACTATACCATCGGCTGGGCCAATACCCAGTGGCCGCCGACGATTAGCCAGACCATCAGCGCAGTCAATATGACCCCCAACGTCTATGGCCAGGTGTACATCGCTGGCGTAACCAACCAGCCCGGTCCTACGCCTTCCCTGCGCGCCCAGTTGGGCTTTGGGCCGCATGCGACCAACCCGGCGAGCAGCGCGCAGTGGAAATGGATTGGGGCAACATTCAACACGGACTCGGGTAATAACGACGAGTTCAAGGCGCAGATGCTGCCCGACACGGTGGGGGATTACGATTACCTCTATCGTTACACCACGACGAACGGCCGCGACTGGCTCTATGCCGATTTCAATGGCCCGATTTCCGCTGGGGCGATGCCGCCGAATCCGGGACGGATGACGGTGAGCGCGAGCAGTGACACCACGCCGCCCGCGACGCCGGCCAACCTGACGGTCGTCAATTCGTCTCCGACTGACATCAACCTGAAGTGGGACGCTGTGACCGGCGACCCGACGATGTACGGCTATGAAGTTCTCCGCGGCAACACTACGGGTGGCCCGTACACCATCCTGGCGCTGGTCACCACGACAACCTATGACGATAACAGCGTCGTTCAGGGCGCGACGTACTATTACGTCGTCCGCGCGGTCGACCAGTCCTACAACCGTTCGGGCTACTCGAACGAGGTGCAGGCAACGGCCAACCCGCGCAAGGTCCATGTCGTGTTTAATGTGACCGTGCCGAGCTATACGGATGCGAGCGGTAAAACGGTGCACATTGCCGGTACCCTCTCGCGTCTGGATGGCGGCATGCCGGATTGGGACCCGGGCGCGGTTGCCCTGACGAGAGTGGACAGCACGCACTGGACGATCACCCTGACAGGCAATGAGACGACCCAGATCGAGTACAAGTACGCGCTCGGGAGCTGGGACTATGTCGAAAAGGACGGCGCGTGCGGCGAGATCAATAACCGCACGCTAACGCTGACGTACGGAGCGACTGGTACGCAGACAGTGAACGAGACGGTCCAGAACTGGCGCAATGGCAACCAGTTCGGTGGAACGTGCGGTAATTAGCATGCAAGAAAAAAAGGGGGCTGGGAGAACTTTTCCCAGCCCCCTTTTTGTTGGCGGGGGCGAAACTTTCGTTGTTGACACCGCGCGTGAAATCGCTAGAATCTCTAGAGTAAGTTATCCGATTGGTCTGGAGGCAGGTTTGGCCGATTCCAAGATTTTGTATGGGGGACAGGCAATTCTCGAAGGGGTGATGATGCGGGGACGGCGCCACGTTGGCTGCGCTGTACGCCGCGCAGATGGCGCGATTACGCTGCATAGCGAGCCGCTGCCCCCGGCGGTTTATTCTGGCTGGTGGAGCAAGGTCCCATTCCTGCGCGCAATGACGTTGCTCTGGGATACAATTGTGCTGGGCACGCGCATGCTCATGTTCTCGGCCAACCTGCAGGTCGCTGATGAGCTCAAGAAGGAAAGTAAACAGGGAGACAAGGAGACCGGTGAGACGACGACGGCCGGGGGCGACCCGGAGCGGCCGCTGCCGCCGGCGGCGATCTATGGCACGCTCGCCGTTTCGCTCGGGCTGGGGGTGGGTATCTTTTTTGTGTTGCCGCTCTTGCTCGTGCGTCCGTTAGAGAGCCTGGTCAACCCGATTGTCAGCAATCTGCTCGAAGGGGTCATTCGTTTTGCGCTTTTTCTCGGGTACCTGCTGGTGATTAGCCGCCTTGCCGAGATCCGGCGCATCTTTCAGTACCATGGCGCCGAGCACAAGACGATTGCGGCCTACGAGGCGGGAAGTGATTTGACGCCCGATCTGATCCAGCATTATAGCAAAGAGCATCCGCGCTGCGGCACCGGCTTTTTGCTCACGGTCGTCGTCGTCTCGATTTTTGTCTTTGCCCTTCTTGGTCCGCTTGATTTCTGGGTCCGGCTGGCCTCGCGGGTGCTGTTGATTCCGGTCGTCGCCGCCATCAGCTATGAGTTGATTCGCTTTTCCGCTGCGCATCGCAGCCTTTTCATTCTCGATTGGCTGGTGAGTCGTCCCTCGCTCTGGCTCCAATCGCTCACCACGCGCGAGCCCGAGCCGCAAATGATTGAGGTGGCAGTGGCGGCATTAAAGAGGGTACAAGGAGAGGAACAAAAGGCATAGGGGGCTCAAACGGATTGCCTGTAGCCCCATGGGGACCTAGGGTCCGATGGCCTTTGCACCGCGTGCGCGAAACGGAAAAACGGATAGACGCGGATAAGGACGTCCCTTTTTTTCGAAGCGCAGCCTTTGTTCAGCCCCAGATTTCTAATCTGAGGGACAGGTAGTGTATAATTTCCTGCCAAGCAGATATGGGATGCCTTACCGGGAATCAATCCAACTCTCGACTAGCAACGAGAAGCGAGTCCGAGGATGTGGTAGGAGCTGCAAGAATAGCCAGTGCCCGTCTCCTTACGCTCCCAACTGGCAGCCATACTTGGTCATCACTCTGTTTTGATCGTGCGATGAACTCTTCATGTCGAAGGAGTTGGAGCACACTTGGTACCATCTGTTGAGCTCTAGCATCGAGCCCCCGGTAGAAAGCTGATTCTCTTCTGCCACTGCCGCTCTGCGCGTACAGTTTTCTTAGTACGGTTAATAAGACTTTGGTGCCGAGGGGCAGTGAAAGGGCAAGTATTCCTCGGGTGTTCTTCGTGGTATTTTCAAATTCATCGAAGGTACACTCAATAAAGCAGTCTTTTGGTAAATCCTCTTCGCTAGTTCTTCCCTCTATGCGTGCAAAATAACATCGGCGAAATCTAGGCAAGGCACAAGGGTCTATATCGTATGCAATATCAAGCAACGCGATTATTGAATCTTGGAACTCGACAAGGTGAAAATCAGCTTGGATATCATCAAACTCCAATTCACTTACAAATACCCCGTGCAGATATATCGGGGGGCCATCATAAGACTCTCGTAGCTGTTTGAGGATAAGCCAGAGATCTGTACGTAGCGGAGAAAGACGAGCATCTCCTTGGATAGCAACAAAAGCCGCTGTTATCTTTCCTGGAGGGCACTTGCTCAAACGGCAACGATATGCTGCTACTTCCCTTCCTAAAGGGCTCAAAGCAGACTGCCAAGTTTCAGGGTGAATATGTGTATTGTAGGGATCTATTATGAAATCGAACACTGCACCACTACGCGCCGCCTCCACAAAGTCTTGGTCAATGAATACCCGTGACCCATCTTCAGCTTGAGTCCCACCTAGGCCCGGAAGTCTCTGTAAAAGAGCTGCGCCTTTATCATCCGGCGAATAGCCACATACTGTATGAAATACTTGGATGATGGTATCCGATGTCAATGGGCCTAATCCCTCTATAGTACTACGAGCAACTGTTGCTAGCCTTTCTATCAGCCGTCTCACTGTTCCTGCATCAATACCAGCCTCGAACTCCGCTTCTCGTTCCGATATTCTCTCAAGCAGTTCATGCCATCCTACAGCGGGTCCCGAAGAAAAATCAACGTCGAAGGCACGTTCGAGAAGCTTACGCGATGCAAGGTATGCCAATAGGAGTGGCCTTGTTGGTAGCCAATCGGGTATGTTATCTTTCAACCCCGATGCTCCGAGGAATTGTTTGACTTGAGTTGGGGTAAATTCGTTCAGTTTCAAATACTTATCTTGTTCACTTAGCCCGAGTGCTGTTTGCATTTCACGACTATTGTCAAAGAAATGCGCGCGCCCCGAAAGCAAAATCCCAGTGCCAGCAGGGGATTCCCTTACAAAAGTGCGTATAAGCTCCATTGAGCGGAATCGCAGATCGCGTAATGTGGTGGTCTTCCCGGCCCAACCTGCAGAAGCTATTTCATCGAACCCATCAAGTATGAGTACTGTATAGCCAGCTCGCCACGCTCTAACTAGCGATGCCTCCGACGAGAAACCAATTCTCCTGGCGTGACGCTCTAATGCCTCGACGGGTTCAGTTTGTCCATGATGGTCCCGCAAGTTAAGCATTAAGGGAAATCTCGCAAATTTGTCCGACCAGAACCTATGTGCTAAAGAAAAGAAGATCTCGCGCGCCGTTGAGCTTTTCCCTGCTCCATAGTCCCCCGTTATCGCTACGTGACGCCCTTCCCCCAAGTCCTGAACTATCTGTTCAAGCGGGCAAAGAATGCTATCTTGGTCAACGAGTTCAAGTGGAACATATTTAAGTTCGTATTTTGATTGACCGGTTTCCGGGTCTCGAACGCTGCCAAACGCATAGTTTTGGCGCAGTGTTAGATACGAGCGAGAATCCACTAGTTTGGAGCGGAATTGATCAAACGAGCATATGATTACTTGGCCTTTTTTGTGATGGAAGACAGCCCGTTGGTCCGCAGTTGGTTCGTGGAGCGTAATAAACCAGCCTTTTACGTATTTTAAAGGATACTTGGGAGTTAGCTTCCGAATCAACTTATCTAATTTCTCATAATCTTGAAAGGCCTTGTCTTTGCTTCTGGACACCGTACATTCAATGAGGTTAACGAATTCTTCTGTCTCAAATATGCCATCTCGTTCTCTCCCGTCAAGCATAGCTGCACCGCTAAACTCAGCAGACGGCCATATTTGTCTCGCAATTCGCCGTACTTCATCCTCGAACTCAGAATCTGTGGAAAACATGATTTCAGCTCCCATGAAGTTGGTTTCAGTTGAATGCGTCTATCTCAAGACTCCCTGACGGCTCAGCCACTATCATTGGATTTGGAACGCGGCATATCATCACACTTCCTGATCCTATAATAGAGCGTATGCACAATAGAGTGTGTCCACTAACAGTAGTGGTCACGACGAGCAATATCCCTCGTATATCGCGTGCTTGCCCAATTGTGACTACGCTCTAATACTAATCGAGAACAGCGCAGAGAAAACAGTTTAATGAGGAGACGCGACAGAAGCTTTACCTAAGGGCAAATAGATTCTAGCACTAGGGAAGGATTGAGTCAATCTTCGACCGCATCTTCTTCAAGAAGAAAAATCTCCGCTTGATCTTTTTCCTCGATGTCAAGCTCAAGGCTGTCTAACGCGTCACCTGCGCCGAGCCGCTACTTTGTCGAAATACATAGTCAAAAGAGGCGGTGGCATCGTTAGCCTGGCGCCTGTCGTCGAGGGGTTGAAAAAAGTTCAAACGGGAATAGACAAGACAACATCGGAACTGGCGCTGCAAAGGCTAAATGCGAAACTCAAAGCAGTCAAAAAGCAGATTAGCGATCTAGGAGCAGATAGTCCGGCTGCGTCCGATGAGCAAACCCGCTACGCGGTTGAACGTAGCAACAGCGAGATCCAAAAACTAGAAAAGGAGAAGGCGTTTTCGTTGATTATGTTCGTAACGGGCTTTCCCCTCCTTTTAGTAATAATCGGAATTATTATCTACATTGTCTTTGTAGTGTTTAGCATGATGAGAGAGAATAGGAGAATTGACAAAGAAATCGCCGGTTATGTGGATGCTATCGCTCTTATAGATAAAAAGGGTGCTCATGTAAGGCGAGATCTGGAGCGCTTGGCCGCAGAGAAACAGGCCATCGAACAAGAGATTGCAAAACATACAGCCATTGTCGAAAGTTAGAGCAACGCTATTTTGCTCCTTTACCGGTTTAACAACTCACTCCAACTTGTGACTCATAATCGTTGTATCAACACAATACGAAAGAGAGGCGACCTGCGCGAGGCTTTTACCGTGTAGGCGATTCCTCTCCCGCTAGCGCCAGAGCGCTACGGTAGAGCCTTTCGCTAACGTAGAAGCCGGCTCTTTGTCGCAGTTCGTCTAATTGTGGCCGTACGCTCACAAGCCTGCCTTTTGACTTGCTTTCAATGAGAATGCCGATCACCCCCACCACTTCCAGTTCCAGCCGCTGTGCAGCATGTCTCCCTTCACGTTCGTCAAGGAGAACCAGGTCAGCGTTCATTTCCAGTGCGAGTGCAATTGCTTCTGCTTCACCGCGGTCCAAATCTCGCTGTAGTGCTGCAACCAAGCTTTTGTTTTGCACAACCTGTCTGTGAATCCAATGCGCGCTCGCGACTTGATCATAGCCGGGCCAGCGCTTGCCCCCGGCTTGCAATTCATCCCATACCGCATTCGGTATATAGAGGGTTTCATACAATTGGCCCAAGAGCGCAAATTGCCCAATTGCAGCAAGATTCGTTAGCGGTGAAGTGTTACTGACGACAATCACAGGCGTCCCATCCGACGTAGAGTCGCAACATCTTCTTCCAGTTCAGTCTCACCGTAATGCGGTGAGATGTGTCTGGCCGTGAGCAACTGTCTGAATTCCCATAAAGAGAGATTCGCCAGTTCATGTGCCTTGCCGATGCCGAGCCGTCCTTCGGCATAGAGGTGGACCGCCAGATCAACACGCAGTTCGTCCAGGGTCAGACGCGCTGAATCCAGAACATCCTGCGGAATTTCGAGCATGATCGGAGTACTCATTCTTTATCCTTGCCAAACAGGGGCAGCTAATCCCAAGCTGCCCCCGTTTTCATACGATTGCTTGACCGCTGCCTGCTATTTTAACCCACTTTTGGCCCTGCCGCCAACACTTCCGGCGGCACAATGTCCTTGAACTGTTCAAAGTTCTTGACAAACATCTGCGCCAGCTTGTTCGCCTGCGCATCGTAGGCCGCCGGGTCCGTCCAGGTGTTGCGGGGTTTCAAGACTTCGGGGGGCACCCCCGGGCATTCCAGCGGCACGTGCACACCAAAGATTGGGTCCGGCTCGGTGGGTACATTGTTCAGCGCTCCATCCAGCGCCGCATGGACCATCGCTCGGGTGTACGCAATCTTCATGCGCTGGCCGACGCTGTAGGGTCCGCCGCTCCAGCCCGTATTTACCAGCCAGACTTGCGCCTGGTTTTTCTCAACCCTTTCGCCCAACATGCGCGAATAGACGCTCGGGTGCAAGGGAAGGAAAGGGGAGCCAAAGCAGGTGCTAAAGTTGGGCTGGGGCTCGGTCACACCGCGCTCGGTCCCTGCCAGCTTGGCGGTATATCCGGACAAAAAGTGATAGCGCGCTTGCGGGATCGTCAGCCTGGAAATGGGAGGCATGACGCCAAAGGCATCGGCGGTCAAAAAGATCACGTTGCTCGGCTGTCCCGCCATGCCCGTCTCGGAAGCATTCCGGATAAAGCGCAGGGGATATGAAGCGCGTGTATTCTCCGTGATGGACTCGTCGTCCAGGTCGAGGGTGCGGGTCTCAGGATCGATAACCACGTTTTCGAGCACGGTACCAAACATCTGTGTTGTTGCGTAAATATCCGGCTCGGCTTCCGGGGAGAGGCGAATCACTTTCGCGTAGCAGCCACCCTCGAAATTGAATACGCCGTGATCACTCCAGCCGTGCTCGTCGTCGCCGATCAGTATGCGGGCGGGATCGGCCGAAAGGGTCGTTTTGCCAGTGCCGGAGAGGCCGAAAAAGATGGCAACATCGCCCTGCGCTCCAACATTGGCAGAGCAGTGCATCGGAAAGACGTTCTGTAATGGCAGGACATAATTGAGATAGGTAAAGACCGATTTCTTGATCTCGCCGGCGTAGTTAGTCCCGCCAATTAAAACGATGCGCTCGGCAAAGTTGACGAGAATAAAGGTCTCCGTGCGGGTACCATCCTGCGCGGGGATGGCGTGAAAGCTGGGGATCGAAATGACGGTAAAGCCGGTTCCTGGCTCGTGGCGTGTTCCGGCGGCGGCGGGCAGGAACATGTTGCGCGCGAACAGGCTGTGCCATGCCCGTTCGGTGATGATTCGCACAGGCAAGCGGTATAGGGGATCGGCGCCGGCGTACAAATCTTGCACAAAGAGATCGATCTTGCCCATATATTCCCACATGCGCTTGCGGAGGCCCTCAAAGTGCTCTGCCGAGATGGGGCGATTTACCTTGCCCCACCAGATGCGCGAGTCGCTCGAGGATTCTTGAACGATGAATTTGTCGTTGGGGGAACGGCCGGTGTGAGGTGCGGTTACCGCGTCGATGGGACCATCGGCGGCAAGTTGGGCCTCGCCGCGCCGGAGCGCCTGTTCGTAAAGCGCCGGTGTGGCCAGGTTCCAAAAGACGTGGCCGTCCGTGTGGAGCCCCAGAGCTTCAAGCCCGGGTTCGATCAAAATTGCAGCCATGGTATTCTCCTCGCACGCTGCCCAAGCCCTGTGTGCGTGATCACCCGATCGCCCAAAAGTAACTGCTCAGAGTCTGGAGCGGCGCTGCACTGACTCGTTGCCAATTATTTGTGCATTATTATAGCACCAAGTGGACTGTTACGTGAATTTTGGCGCAATTCCAAAAGGGGGACGGCGACGCCATCGCGGTGCATTCGTTGTGTTGACATCGTGCATGAAGGGAATATAATTCTAGCGGATCACTTGTCGGTTTCACTTTATCTCTAACGATGGAGTTTGTAGTAAAATGACCATGCCACCCAACGTCAGCGTAGCGAAAGGGCTGGAAGGCGTCGTCGCCGAAGCCACCCGACTTTCTGATGTGCAGGGACAAGTCGGTCGTCTTCTCTACCGCGGCTATGATATTAATGACCTGGCCGCGCACTCGACTTTTGAAGAAACGGTTTATCTCCTCTGGTTTGGCGCTCTCCCGACTCTATCCCAACTCGATTCGTTTTGCCAGGAACTGACGGCGGCGCGTGCGTTACCGGATGGCATGGTCGACCAGATGAAGCTGTGGCCTGCCGCGTCAACCCCGATGGGCGTTCTCCAGGCTGCCGTCGCCTCGCTCGGGCTCTATGATCCGAAGCGAAATGACGATTCTGAGCGCGCACGACATGAAACGGCTATCAAGCTCACAGCCCAGATGGCGACGATTACCACCACCTGGAATTCGATTCGCACTGGTCAGGCGTCGGTAGCTCCGCGGGGCGATCTGGGTCATGCTGCGAACTTTCTCTATATGCTGACCGGCCAGGCCCCGACACAGGAATCCGCGCATATTCTTGACGTTGCTTTAATTTTGCACGCCGATCATGGATTGAACGCCTCGACTTTTGTCGCGCGCTCCATCGCCTCGACGCTCAGCGACATGTATTCTGCAATCACCGGCGCGCTCGGCGCGCTGAAAGGCCCTCTGCACGGCGGGGCCAATGAGCAGGTGATGCGGATGCTGCTAGAGGTCGGCGACGTCGCGCAGGTCGAGCCGTATGTCAATGCACAATTGGAGCAAAAGAAAAAGCTCATGGGGTTCGGGCATCGCGTCTACAAAGCGGATGACCCGCGGGCTCTCTTGCTCCGCCGGATCGCGGGCGAGATTGCTGAACATACCGGCAATCACAAGTGGTACGACATGCAGGAAAAGATGCGCGAGTTGATCACCGCAAAAAAGCCGCTCCCGGTGAACGTCGATTTCTATTCGGCGTCGGTCTATTACGCGCTCGGCATCCCGATCGATCTCTTTACGCCGATTTTTGCCGTCAGCCGGATCGCCGGCTGGACGGCGCACATTCTGGAGCAGTATGCCGACAATCGGATTGTGCGCCCGGATGCGCTCTATATCGGAGAACGCGACCTACAGTACGTTCCAATTGAAAAAAGATAAATCGCAAAAAAGAGTTTATCTTGACGCCCGGGGATCGGCCAGCTGTCCCGCCTAAAGCTCCACATTGGGTCGATGTGGACCCGCTGTCTCCTGTCGCGTACCTGATCGGTACAAAATCTAACCAGGGGATCGTAACGGCCTCGACCAAAGGGCGAATGACGCACGACCTCACGCATTCGCTCTTTTTAGCGTAGGGAGTATTCACGATTTTCGAGATCCGGCTTATACGCGGCTCTCTCAGAACACACTTACAGGAGAATACCCATGCGAAAGAAAATCTCTGTCATCGGCGCAGGCAAGACCGGCGCAACTACCGCTCAGCGTCTCGCCGAGCGCAACTATGCCGACGTCGTCCTCTTCGACGTGATCGAAGGGTTGGCCGAAGGCGAAGCCCTTGACCTTTTGGAGGCTGGGCCGGTGCTGGGTTATGACAGTCAAGTGACGGGCGTAACGGTCAAGGATGGGGTCGGCTATGAAAAGCTGGCCGATTCGGATATTGTCATCATGACCGCCGGCATTGCCCGCAAGCCAGGCATGAGCCGCGACGACCTCGTTACGACCAACCAAAAAATCATGCACGGTTGGGCGGAGGCGATTGCAAAATACGCGCCGAACACCATCCTCCTCGTTCTCTCAAACCCGGTCGATGCCATCACGCAGTACGCGGCGCATGTCACGAAATTTCCCCGCGAGCGCATCATCGGCCAGGCGGGTGTCCTGGACAGCGCGCGATTCCGCACCTTTATTGCGATGGAACTGGGTGTCTCAGTCCAGAATGTGGATGCGTACGTCCTGGGTTCCCATGGTGACCTGATGGTGCCGCTGCCGCGCTATACGACTGTGGCGGGCGTCCCGGTGACAGAGTTGTTGTCTCAAGAGCGTCTGGACGCAATCGTCCAGCGGACACGCGATGGCGGCGCCGAGATTGTCAAGCTGCTCAAGACCGGCTCAGCCTTTTATGCACCGAGCGCCGCACTGGTGGATATGACCGACGCGATTGTGTATGACAAAAAGAAAATTCTCCCCTGTACCGTGCGCCTCGACGGCGAGTACGGCCTGAACGGCGTCTTTGCCGGCGTCCCGGTTCGTCTGGGCATCGGCGGCGCCGAGCAGATAGTTAGTTGGAAACTGAACGATCAGGAAATGGCCGCCCTCCAGAAATCGGCGAGTGCGGTTAAGGAATTGCTCAAGGTAATGGGAATCGCCTGAGTTAGAGAGTGAGAAGGTTAGAGAGTTAGAAAGTTGTAAGACGAGCCTGGACAACTTTCTAACTCTCTAACCGGTAAAGTATGCCGGTACAAGAAACGATTTTTGATAATGGTCTGAAGGTGCTGACAGTCGAGATGCACAACGCGCCCGTCGCGACCTTTTGGGTTTGGTATCGCGTTGGCTCGCGCAACGAGTCGCTTGGAATCACCGGCGCCTCGCACTGGGTCGAGCACATGATGTTCAAGGGGACCGGGCGCCTGAAAAAGGGTGATATCTTCAAGTTGATTAGCCAGAACGGCGGCGTCAACAATGCGTTTACCTGGATGGACTATACGGCGTATTTTGAAACGCTGCCGAGCGACCGCTTGGACCTTGCCATCCAGATCGAGTCTGATCGCATGGTCAATTCCGCTTTTGACCCGGAAGAGGTCGATTCCGAGCGCACAGTCATTATTTCAGAGCGCGAGGGACACGAGAACGATCCTGAGTTCTGGCTGGCGGAAGAGGTGCAAGCAACTGCATTCAAAGTTCACCCCTACCACCATGATACGATTGGGTGGAAAGCCGACCTGTTGCGTATGACGCGCGACGATCTTTATAACCATTACCGCAAATATTATGTTCCCAACAACGCTATCGCGATTGCCGTCGGCGATTTTGATACCCCCGTACTGTTGGACAAACTCCGCGGGTCCTTTGGTAAAATCTCCAGAGGCGCGGACATCCCGCCGCTCCAGGTGGAAGAGCCGGCGCAGGAAGGGGAGCGGCGCGTCGTCGTGCGGCGCCCCGGTGCGAATGCGTATTTCCTTGCCGCTTTTCATGCGCCGCAGGCAACGGACCCCGACTTTTTCGCCTGCTTTATGCTAGCCGGCGTTCTGAGCGGCAGTCCCTCGCTGGCCGCCGGCGGGCGGGCCAGTCCGGGGCGTTCGTCGCGTCTCTACCGGGCGCTGGTTGAAAAAGAGCTGGCCGCTTCCGTTTATGCCAGTTATCATCCGATGCTCGATCCGTATCTGTTCGAGGTCGAAGCCACGGTGCGTCACGGGGTTTCTATTGAGCGGGTCGAGCGGGCGATCTTGGCGGAGCTGGAGCGCATTGCGGCGCAGCCGATCAGCGACAATGAATATCACAAGGTGCTCAAGCAGACCCGCGCCCAGTATGTGTATGCGGAGGATGGGGTCAGCAATCATGGGTATCGGCTGGGCATGTTGGATATGGTCGCTTCTTATCATATGTATGATACCTTCCTCGAAAACCTGGAAAAGGTGACTAAAGCAGATATCCAGCGCGTTGCTGCCCAATACCTCTCCGAGCGTAACCGTACCATCGGCTGGTTTATTCCGGCGGAAGAGCCTGTCATTGGTCGCGCGACGCGGGGCGCCGCGAAGCGGCATAATGGCCGGAAAAAGTAAAAAGCGGGTTCCAATTCATCATTCGCAATCTAAAATTAAATGACTGCTCCAATTAGTCCTGAGAATATTACGCGTGTGGTGCTCGATAGCGGCCTGGTTGTGCTGGTCAAGGAGAACCACACCAATCCATCCATCTCGTTCCGCGGGCGGATGCGTGCGGGGGCCATGTATGATACCGATCAGACGGCCGGCCTTGCTCAATTTGCCGCGGCGGCGCTCAATCGCGGAACAAAAAAGTATACCTTCCAAAAGTTGAATGAGACTCTGGATCGAGTAGGGATGAGCTTTGGCGCAGGCGCCGGCGTTGATTATCTGGGCTTTAATGGCAAGTGTCTTCAAGAGGATCTTGACCTGTGGCTTGGGCTGGCTTCCGAGGTTCTTTTGCGCCCGACCTTTCCGGAACGTGAGGTGGACAAGCTGCGCGGCCAGTTTGTCACAAGCCTGCGTCGGGCCAAGCAGGATACCCGTTGGGTGGCTTCACAGCAGTTTCACAAACTGTGTTATCCATCCGGGCACCCCTATCACCGGATGGACGATGGGACCGAAGCGACGCTCAAGCGGCTAAACCCAGCCAACCTGGAGAAATTTCACAACCGCTTTTATCGTTCCGAAGGCGCGCTTTTGGTGGTGGTCGGCGATGTCACGGCAAAGGATGTGATTGGCAAGATCGATAAACGCTTGCGCTGGAAGGTCACAGGGCGCCCGCCCGCGTTTGGGATTCCGTCTATACCACTTCGCACCGCGCCCGCGCGCAAGGATGTGCATATCCCCGGCAAGATCCAGTCCGATATCGTGATTGGCAATCCGGGCATTGCGCGGAACGACCCGGATTTCTACGCGCTGCGCGCGGCTGACTTGATCTTTGGGCAGTTGGGCCTCTTTGGCCGGTTGGGCGAGGTTATCCGTGACAAGCTGGGGTTGGCATACTATGTCTATAGCAGCTTGAATGCTGGCGTCGGCGCCGGCCCGTGGTCAATCAATGCGGGAGTCAACCCGCGCAATATCGATCAGGCGGTGGAGGGGATCATTGTCGAGATCGACCGTTTGCGCACGCAAGGTATTACAGAGGATGAACTGGCGCACGGACAGGACTTTTTAACCGGGTCGCTCGCGCTCCGGCTCGAAACGAATGACGGCGTCGCTGCGACGCTTGCCGATATCGAGTTTTATGGCCTCGGGCTTGATTATATCGAGCGGTATCCGGGGATTATTCGTGGGCTCACGGTTGATCAGGTCCGCGCCGCCGTGGATCAGCACGCGCATCCCGAGACGGCTGTAACCGTCGTTGCGGGACCAATTGGCAAGGCAGCGGGTTAACCGCGTTCGGCAAATCGTCATCGACGATTTTGCAAGACGCCCTAGTTATTTAAGGAGTGGAGTATGGAAGGGATGATGGCGGATCAGATGTCGAGTGAGAACCAAGAGCAGGATGTATTGGAAGAGATGGAGCCGGGGGATGTTCGGGCTGAATCAGTAACCATCACGCAGGGCGGCGCACAAAACGTCGAAGCGCAGAGTGTGACCGTGAATCAGGGAGGCATTGCCCGCGTAGATGCCGACGAAGTCTCGGTGCGCCAGGGGGGAATCGGTTACGCGCGTGCCGAAGCCATTGACGTGACCCAGGGCGGCGTGGTGATTGCCCAGGCGGAAGAGGTGACGATTATGGCTGGGGGGGCCGTCGGCGTTCTGGGCGGCGATGTCACTATCGACGCCGGTGGCGCTCAATGGGTGCTGGCGCGTAACAGCGTCGATATCCAGCAGGGTGGCGCGTTCGTCGTCGCGGCCCCGACCGTTACCATGTCCAATTCCATTGCGGGGGTTGTGCTCTCGCGCAATGTGAATGGAAATATCCGAGTCCTGTTCGACACGCGGGCGGCAGTGGTGTTTGGAATTGCCGCCGGTATCGTGATCGGGATCATTCTTGCCGCACGCCGTAATAACTAGTCCGGTGAGGCGAATGGTCGCCCGGTTCTGCGCTCTCCTTTTGCGCGTTCGGGGGTGCGCTGTTGTAGTAGCACGTATGGCGGCGCATGGAGTGCCGGTGTTGTCGGGTTGCCAATAGTTAAGAATTATTCAAATCCAAATTTCAGGAGAAACAGTCATGGTACATGAAGTGACATTGATTCGCGGCGATGGCACCGGCCCCGAGCTGATCGAGGCAGCGCGCCGCGTGCTCGAAGCGACGGGCGTCGAATTCAAATGGGACGTCGTCGATGCGGGCGTCGACATCATGGAAAAGTACGGGACGCCGCTCCCCGAAAACGTTCTGGAATCCATGCGGCGCACCCATATCGCCTTCAAGGCGCCCATTACCACCCCCATCGGCACCGGTTTCCGCAGCGTGAATGTCGCCTTCCGCAAAGAATTCGATCTCTATGCCAATGTGCGCCCGGCCAAGTCCTATCCCGGCGTCCGCAGCAAGTACAAGGATATTGACCTCATCCTTATCCGCGAGAACACGGAGGACCTTTATGCGGGCATTGAGTTTGAAGAGGGCCAGCCGGTGACCAAAGAACTCATCGAATGGATTCGCGCTCATGATCCCAAGGCCAAGATCTTTGACGATGCTGGGATCTCGATCAAGCCGATCTCGATTACCGGTTCGCGCCGCATTGTCAAGTTCGCGTTTGATTATGCCCGCAAGAATCACCGGAAAAAGGTCACGGCGGTTAGCAAGGCCAATATCATGAAATACACCGACGGTCTCTTTTTCGCAACTGCTCAGCAGGTGGCCAAAGAATACCCGGATATTGAATACCAGGAAATGCTGGTCGACAACATGTGCATGCAGCTCGTCCAAAAGCCGGAGCTGTATGATGTCTTGTGCTTGCCGAACCTCTACGGGGATATTCTGAGCGACCTCTGCGCCGGTCTCGTCGGTGGCCTGGGCGTCGCCCCCGGCGCCAACATTGGCGACAACGGCGCCATGTTCGAAGCCGTTCATGGGTCCGCACCCAAGTACAAAGGGCAGAATAAGGTCAATCCGACCGCGGTCATTCTTGGCGGCATGTTGATGCTGCGCTATCTAAACGAAGAAACGGCGGCCGAGCGCCTCGAAAAGGCAGCCGCCGCAGTGATTGCGGATGGCAAAGATGTCACCTATGACATGAAGGCTGACCGCAATGACCCGACAGCGGTTGGCACAAGCCAAATGGCTGACGCCATCATCCGCAAGCTCGAAGAGATAAAATAAACGACGATGAACAGGAGCGGGTCGAAATGGCCCGCTCTTTTGCTTGCGCCAGAATATCGGAACTGGATGGCTGGTCTTGTCGTCTATCTAGTGTAGACCTGTACAAGGAGGTAGGGAATTATGCTTGGACTCAAAAGCCTCAAATGGCTCATTCCGACTCTGGTCGTGGTGGCGCTCGTGGTCTTTGTCCTTACCGCGCCGGCCGCTCTCGCATCCAGTATTAGCGTCACTCCGAATCCTGCCTGGCTTGGCTATCCTTTCTGGGTGACTGCCGATGGATTTCATCCCTATGAAATAGTCTCAACCTGGGTTAGCCGTCCCGATGGAGTTGCTGTGGGAACCGGGCAGACGATTGCCGACGAGACGGGGACGGTCGAGTTTAACTTTACCTTGCCGTACACCTGGCCGCAGGGCTCGTATCGCGCCGTCGCACGTGGCAAATCGGGCCTGGAACTCTATTCCGATTTTTGGGTCAATGGTCCAACCCTGTCCACCGTTACGCCGACTCCGACGCCATCCCCGGCGCAATATCTGGGCGATATGGAGGGCCGGACTTTTATCTATAGTGGAACGGGTTATCAGCCGGGCGAGTTGGTCTGGGTATGGTACACCAATCCCTCTGGCGCTAATATCTTTTACAGTAAGGTGTATGCCGATGCCTGGGGCAATGTCTGGTTCCCGATTACGCTCGGCGCCGACTGGCCTTTTGGTGTTTATCACTTTGCTTCCAAGGGGCTGACCTCCAAGCACACGACTAATATGGAGATGGGCTACTTTGACGGCCAAGTCACTGGGGTGCGTGCCAGCGATCCGGTCCTGGGGTTGCCATTCGTCGTTAACTTTACCGGTTCCGGTTTCAAACCGGGCGAACAGGTCAGGATGTGGGTCAGTCTGCCCGGGGGCGGAGCGCGCGCACTGCCCCAGACCGCCGCAGATGCGAACGGCGATGTCAACTTTACCTATGTCGTCATGCCCGGCATGCCTGCAGGTACTTATCGCATCGTTGCCTGGGGCGTATCCAGTCATCATCAAGATTACACAGATTATGACTATAGCGGTTAGCATCTAATCGCACGGTTTCTCGGTTCGGGGTTGGGCAATTGGGGGCGCCGGTTCGAACGGGCGCCCCGCTCAATTTTACCAATCGTTTGACCAGGCTTCTCTTTTTAGATACAATGGCTTTCCAATGATACAACTCGTCTATCGCAACAAAAAATACGAATCCAAGCCCAATATCGCTGTGCGCGATGCCCTCAAAAAAATCGGCATCGAGCCCGAGGGCGTTCTCGTCGTCGTCAACGGAAAATTGACCACCGACGATATCCTTCTCAAGGAGGGCGACGAAGTCAAGCTGGTCGCCGTGGTCTCTGGAGGCATGGACTGATGCGCTGTCGCAAGTGTAGCGATCCGGCCGTCATCAATATGCGTCACCACAAACTGGCCTTGTGCGGCCAGCACTATGCCGAGTGGTTTGTCGCGCAGACCGAGCGGTCAATCGACCGGTACAAGATGTTTACACACGACGACCGGATTCTGGTTGCCGTCAGCGGAGGGAAGGATTCGCTCGGCCTCTGGGATGTGCTCGTGCAGCTCGGCTATCATGCCGATGGTCTCTACATTGGGCTGGGCATCGACGGCAATGTCAATTATTCCGATCAATCGCTGGACAAGGCGCGTGCCTTTGCAGAGAAGGTTCCCAACACGACGCTTCATGTGGTTGATGTTGAAAAGAACTATGGCAAGTCCATTCCGGTCATCTCGCGCGAGAAAACGCGGGGCCAGGGCAAGCCGTGCTCGGCGTGTGGCCTGACCAAACGCTATGTCATGAATCGCCTCGCTGCCGAGCGAGGATATAACGTGCTGGCGACGGGGCACAACCTGGACGACGAGGCGGCGGTTTTGATGCAGAATACTTTGCATTGGCAGGTGGGCTATCTCGCGCGCCAGTCGCCTGTTCTTCCCGCCAGCGAGGAGGGGTTTGCCAAAAAGGTCAAGCCGTTCTGCCGCTTTTACGAGCGCGAGACGGCCACGTTCGCTGTCGTGCGCGGCATCGACTATATCTACGACGAATGCCCGCACGCTGTCGGGAACCTTACCAATTTTTACAAAACCTTGCTCAACCAGCTCGAGACCGAATCGCCTGGCGCCAAACTCCAGTTCTATCTCCAGTTCCTCAAGGCGCGTGAGCAGGGCGCATTCAAGGACTTTAACGAGACGGTCGAGCTGCACGCCTGCGAGGTATGCGGCCAGCCGACAACCGCGCCCGGTCGCTGCGCTTTTTGCCGCATGTGGGATATAGAGTCACAAGAGCAAGCGGTCCTCACCGCCGACCAGATCCTTGTCCATTCGACCGAATCAGAGGATGACGATATCGAAACCCGCGTCGCAGGCTCTATCGATATTTCTGGTCTGTAGGATGAGAAACTCAACAAGCCGTTCGTGCTTGCCCGATTATCCACTCGATGTCTCTAGATCCCACTACTGAAATCGAACCCGTTCCGCCCGAGCCCTCCGTTTCCGTGACGACCGGCGGCGTGGTCCGAGCGGCTGCCATTATCTCTCTCGGCAATGTCCTCTCCCGTGTGCTGGGCCTCGCCCGTGAAACGGTGATTGCCGACCTGTTTGGCGCAAGTGGCTATGTGAGCATCTTTCGCGTTGCTGCTACCATCATCCAAACGCTGTATGATTTTCTCGTCGGCGGGATGGTCAGTGCGGCTCTCGTGCCGGTCCTCAGCGAGTATGCCGACCGTCGCGAGGAGCTGTGGCGGCTGGCGAGCGTCGTGTTTAGCGTGCTCGCCTTTTTCCTGGCGCTCGCCGTCCTTGTGCTTGAACTGTTTGCTCCGGAACTGGTATGGCTCCTCGGCTCGGGTTACGACCCGGCGTTGCAAGCGGCCGCCGTCCCGATGATCCGGCTCATCCTGCCGGCGGTGTTCTTTCTCGGCTTTGCCGGGCTGGTGACTGGACTTCTCTACTCGCTCAAGCGGTTTGCCTTTCCCGCGTTTACGACCTCCGCTTATAATGCGGCGATTATCATCGTCGCGCTACTCTTGACGCCGCAGCTGGGAATTCTTAGCCTGGTCGTCGGCATTCTCATCGGGGCCGCCTCGCAAGTCGTATTGCAATTGCCCGGTCTGCGCGATGTGCATATTCACCTGGCGCTCGATTTTCGCCACCCGGCGCTGCGCCAGATCCTCAAGCTCTATCTGCCGGTGGTGGCAGGCCTTGCCATCAGCACGGTGGGAGTATTCATTGACCGGAACCTGGCCTCGCGCACGGGCAATCAATCGCTCGCCTGGATGCAAGATGCCACCGTCCTGATTCAATTTCCGCTTGGCCTGGTCGCTACCGCAATTTCGTTCGCTATTCTGCCCAATTTGAGCAGGGCGCTCGACGGACGCGAGTTTCGTTCCACACTGGGGTTTGGGCTCAAGTTGGTTCTGCTGCTTATTCTCCCCGCGGCCGCCGGTCTTGCCCTGCTCGCCATCCCGATTGTAGCGTTACTGTTCGAGCATGGCGCTTTTACGTCGGTAGATACGTCAAGAACTGCGCAGGCGCTCCAACTCTATCTCATCGGATTGCCTTTTGCAGCCATTGATCAGCCCCTTGTGTTTGCCTTTTACGCCCGGAAAAACACGCTAGCGCCAAATCTCGTGGCAGTCGTCGGCGTTGGAGCTTATTTGGTCGTCGCGTTTGCGTTGATTCAGCCTTTCGGCATGCTCGGCCTGGTCCTCGCCAATTCTGCCCAACTCACCGTCCATGCCTTCGTTATGCTCTACCTTGTCCAAACGCGTCTGGGGGGGCTGGGGGAACTTAATTTGTCCCGTACACTGCTCAAGCTGTTGGCCGCGACTGCCTTGATGGGGGCTGCACTGTTTCTGGTTCTGCCGTTTATCCCAGCGGGGGAGGGCCTGGTCTACAAGTTGGCGCGAGTGTTCATTCCTGGAACCGCGGCGCTTGTGGTTTACCTGGTTGCCCTCAGGCTTTTCCGGGTTCAAGAGGCCGACCAATTGGTACGCGCTGTCTTGACCCGCGTTCGCGCTCGCCAGACCGCTTCTCCCGAGCGTGTCTAATCGGCCTGTACCATTTTGCTATTCTGCGGTGGGTGGCCTTGGGGCAGCAGGCAGTATGCGATTTTGCACTTGTACTCCCCTCGCGGTATAATCTGTTCCTATGAGTGACGACCGCCGCGTTGACGAGTTGTCTCTCGACGAGCTCGAAGAGATCGTAGAGGAACGGCGCCGGATTGAGCGCGCCCGGCAGTTTGCCCACAGCAATCCGGATGCTCGTTTTCGCCCGCTCACGGTCGCGCCGGTGGAGCCCGCGCCCAAAAGGCGGCGTCGTGTTCGCCCACGGAACTGGCGTGATGCGGTTCTCCTCGCCGTCGAGATTGCGGCGGTCCTGGGTTTGATTGCGATCATTGTCAACTCGCTTGGCGCATTGCAGACATTGAATAGCGCCGTTGTGCAGGCGCAACAAGCGGTGGTTGCTCCGACGGCTCAGGCGACAACGGGGGCGCAAGGGGAATTACCCGGCGCTTCTTTTCCGCCTGCAAATGCCAGCCAGAATGAATTGCCCGGCTCATCCTTTCCACCCGAAGCGTTACCGGTTGCGTTAGGAGTAAATGTCGAGAGCGTGCCGGCCCTTCCGCCGCCGACTCCCGGGCCACAATCGCCCACCCGGATCGTTATCAAAAAGCTCGGGATCGATTGGCCGATTGTCGAGGGGGATAGCTGGGACGAGCTCCAGCGCGGTGTCGGGCATCATGTCGGATCTGCTAACCCGGGTGAGCGTGGAAATATGGTTCTCTCCGGACACGACGACGTCTTTGGCGAAGTGTTCCGTGAGATCGACCAGCTCAAGAATGGCGACGAGATTGTCGTCTATTCGGGGGGGCATGCTTTTCGTTATGCGGTTCGGGCCCAGCGCGTCGTTTCGCCATCCGAGCTGTCTGTGCTTACTCCGACCCGCGAACCGATTGTGACGCTTATTACCTGTACGCCCTATCGCGTGGACAGCATGCGCCTGGTCGTTATTGGTCAACTGGTTCCGTGACGCGTTTCTTTATTTCGATCTTAATGATCATTGTTTAGGAATTTCGGTATAATCTCTATTTTTACAAGGAGAATTTTCGTTCATGCCAAAGAAAACTCGCAAAGCCAAGATTCGCGCTTCGCAGCGGGCTATTCCAAGCGGCGCTTATGCGCCGGCGCCTACTACGACGGGGCCTTCGGATGAGGAATTTACCACGGCCACATCCGCCGCCTCCGTTCGCACGGCGCCGGCGATGAGTCGTGCTACCGCGCCTGCGAGTGCACGCGCGGTCTCGCCTGTCAGCGTTGATTACAGCTATGTTTTCCGCGATTTGCGCCGCATCGCCATTCTGGCCGCGGTCTTTTTTGCGCTCATGTTCGTTCTCTATTTCATTGTCGAGTACCTCCACATTCCGATTATTCCTGGCATCCTCTAGCCCGCGGAAGAAGCAAAGGGGGGATAGGAACGGATTTTCCGTTCCTATCCCCCCTTTATTATGCTCTGCTGCGCTTAGGCTCTGGGGTCGCGGGTGGGCGCAAGAGTTCCATGCGGCGCCGGGCGTGCGATTGCCGGACGTGGCGCCGTGCGGAGATGAGGTACACTAAACTCGAGCATGAGATGGAGCAATGCCATGAGCCAGATGTTGCGGGTAAATACGAACCCAACCGTATTGATGATGGCCTGGCTCGCGCTCCACAAGGTCACCTCGCTTTCACCTATATTGGCGACATGCCGTCTGACCCGTGGATCGGACCATGCTTCGACGGCAACCAACCCAATCCCGATACAGGCGCCCCAGTATATAGCGATGTCATCTTGCAGCAGGTTCGTCAGAATCAGAATGCAGGCTGCGCGATAAAACGCCCAGTGCGCCTGCATATAAACGATTTCCACAATCCGGCGCGCCCAACTTGTGACCTCGCTGCTCAACTTGGGCGGGACATCAGAGGTCGTTTTCAAGTAGGGGACCCAGACGAACATGAGGAGGCTCCATGTGGCCAGGGTCAACACAATCTCCCAGCGCAGGCCATCGGCCCAGTCGAGATAGGCCAGCCCAAGGGCGCGCAAGTTCACCCAACCGAGCATGAGCGCGGCAAATGGCGTGACCACATAATAGACGAGGCGAACCAATTCGTACCCGATTCGGGTGGGGCGGGAGCTGACCAGCCGGTTAACCCGTTCGGCCAATTGCCCGGCGGGGAGGCCGCGGTAATACCAGGCAAGATTGGCGGCAATCGCATAAAGGAGGAACGACCCCAACAGCAACAGAGCGACCAGCAACCGTGGGTCGCCGCGTGACCAGGCGCGCAGCAGTTCGTCGACAAGTTGTTGTAGCAGGTCCAGGCGCATTACAACTCCCTGGTCATCCTTTGCGGGCCCCAAGTGGAACGATGAGCATCACACGCGTGCCACGCCCTAGCGCAGAGTCAATCGACAGATGCCCGTCCAGCAGGCGGGCTCGCTCGCGCATATTCACCAGGCCGAGACTCCCGCGCCGATCATAGTTCTCCTCGACGGCCTCGAGATCAAAGCCAGGCCCCTCATCCTGGACCGTGGTGAGCATATTCCCATCCTGCTCGCTGAGTGTCACGTGAATCGCCGCCCCTTTGCCGTGCTTGCGGGCATTGTTGACTGCCTCTTCGATCACAGCAAACACGGTGCCCGACATTTTTGTATCGATTTCGGGACCAAAGTCGCCGGCGTTGACATCCAGAGGAACACCCTCCGTCTCCCGCAGGCGTTGTGCCCAGAGCTGTAAGGTCGCCGACAGCCCCTGGGTCTCGAGGGTCAGCGGACGGAGCGTAAACAGAAGCTCGCGTAGCTCCTTGCCGGTGCGGATAGTACTTTCACGGGCCTGGTTCAATTCCTGTTTGGCTTTGCTCGGCTCTTTGTCGAGTAACATGCCAATGTAATCCAGCCGCATCGCGAGGGCTGCAAGGGACTGGGTCGGGCCGTCGTGCAGGTCGCGCGCCAGTTTGGCCCGCGCACTGGATTCGGCGTCGATAATGTGGTCCCGTTCTTCCCGGAGGCTTTGGTACAGCCGCGCATTCTGGAACGCTACCGCAGCTTGGTTGGTAAACGCTTTCATCAGGTCCAGATGCTGATCGCTTGGCAGGCGCGGGGCGGGCGATACGAGCAGGACGACGCCATAAAGATCCAGCCCGGACTGGAGTGGATAGCAGACCCCGGCCCGGCACCGGCGGAGGGTCGTAAACTCGCGCAGTTCCGGGTCTTGCGTGACATCCAAAAAGGTGACACGCTCGCCCTCTTCCAATGCCTTGGAAACAATCCCCTGTTTGCCAGGAATGCGCCGCTGGGTATCTGTCCGGTCAAGGTGTCGCCACGCGACTACGCGTAGGGTCTTTTCCGGGTCGTTCGCCTCAAAAAAGAGGACGACGCCGATGGCCGGACCGTCTTCGCGACGTGCGGTCGGCATTCCATTGGTCCCCGCTTCCAACATGGCATCGAGCACACGGCTGTAGCTGAGGGTTTGGCTCAACGTGTCGGCGGTCTGGAAAAAGAGCTTGGCGCCTTCCATCCCCTGGCGCAATTGGTCCAGCTCCACTGCGGTATCACCAATCACTGCCTCACGCTCACGTTGTGCAAGGTAGCCAACCAGGAGGATGGCGCCAAAAAGCGCTACCACCGGTAGGCCCGCGGAAAAGATGCTCAGGTCGGCAATCGGGGGAATCGGAATGACGTTTTGAACCGATGCGGGTAGGAAGGATGCCGCCGCGCGCACCCCATATGGGAGGGTCAGGCCAATGGCGATGAGCGCTCCGATAGCAGGGCCATATCGCAGGGCGGCGACCAACGTCGGGAATAGTCCGAAAAGGAACAAGATGGGAGCATTTGTCGTTCCTAAATAGGGCAACGCTGCAAAGAGGACGAAATCGCCAATCAGTCCCCACACCGGCAGACGTCGCGGCGGCCTTTTGGCCCGCAGTGCAAGCGTCAAGAGTAGGTTGAAAACGACCAACAGCCCAAGCCAGGCAAGGAAAACCTGGCTTGGAATGAGTGACATGGTAGAGACGGCGATCACAATCCAGGCGCATACAGCCAACAGCCAGCGCACCTGGATGAGTGCGCCGTCGACGGCGCGGGAGGGCCGCGCCGAGAGAATTACCGGGGAAGCTATTGAGGTCATTTGCCCATCAAGCTGTAAGGGTCAAGCGATATGAAAAAACCGCGGCCCCACTTGCGACCACGGTCTGATAAGAGTACGAACAAGTCGTGGGGTAGAAATAAACCAATCGCGCTCGACAATTTCGCACTCTGCTTAGAGTGGGCGATATAGGACTCGGACCTATGACCTCACGGATGTGAACCGTGCGCTCTAACCAACTGAGCTAATCGCCCATTGACATGCTACTGTCTTACGAAAATATTATATCTGACCTTGAGGGAATTGGCAAATGGCCCACAAGAACTATTTTTAAACGGGTAATCAAGCGCCGCCGCGATTGCCTTTTCGCGTCGCTGATGCTAAGATGGGTTCGTCGCTTTAGAATCTTGTATACGAGGCTGCTGTATGTCTAAAATTCTGCTTGCGCCGATTGGCGCACTGATCTGGAGGCTTTCGGCATGAACCTTCAGGACCGTGCATTTGCAGTGGGCATTTTCATCATTCTTGGCATCTGCTGTATCGGCGCCTATGTTGCCGTATCGGGTTTTATGAATACCAACTCGGGGGGGCTGAACCTGGGGCTGAATGTTTCTACGCCCTCTCCTACGTCTGGGACCCCCAGTGATGTATCGGCTGGGACTGCCGAAGCGGCAACTCCAACGTTACTTCCCACGGGCACATCTGGCCCTCCAACGAATACGCCCAAAGGGTTCAAGCCGAGCGCCACACCGTCCGCAACTGTTACCCCGTCGTCGCGCGGCACACCCAGCCCAGCCTTTTTAGCCGACATCCCGACTATCACCCCGGCCTCTGGTACTTCGGGCACGCCAGGGGCTTCCAGCACCCAGCCGGCAGCGACCGCGCCTGTGCCGGTCGGCAATTGTGGCTATACCTATTGCCCCAGTCCCAAGGGACCTCCTGATGATCGCGCCCCAACCGGGAACTCTTGCCCAACGAATTACCTCTGGGGGTTTGTGATTGGCTCAAATGGCAAAGGGGTCCCCGGTGTTCAGGTGCGGTATACCAATCCGGATGGGGAGAGCGACCATACGTTTACTAAAGCGCCACCCGATCCGGCTGGGCGTTGGGATGTGGCTGCCCCTGGTGGCATGTGGGCTATACAGATTTTGGATTCCGGCGGTAAGCCGGCTAGTCCTGTTATTCAAATCCAGGCGCATGTCAGCGACCCAAGCGGTAAGACCTGTCCAACTCGTCTCGATTTCATCCAACCGTAGACAAGCCAAGAGCCGGAAATTCCCTCCGGCTCTTGTTTTCTCTCAGCCGTCTAACCTTTTACCTTTCCAACCTGCGTACCATCAACGCCCGATCTCTATTTCGGCATGGCTTTGAGTGCGTCATACGCCGGGCGCGTTGTCCCATCCGGATTTGTGATGGCCCACCAATATTTCTCGTCCTTGTTCGTCCAGTCCGGGCTTGCAATATAGATCAGGCTCATCGCCCCGATCCATGGCGCCCAGTGCGCCTTGGCATACTGGTAAGCCCGTACGATTCGGTCCGCTTTGGTGTTTTCGTCAACTCGAAACCAGGCATATGCCGGATTTACTTGATCGCTCGTCCAGCCAAACTCGGTAATGACGATTTGCTTGTTCGTGTCCCCATACTGGACCATGATCTTGCGAATGTCCTCGACGTGCCTAAAGCTGTAAATTCGCTTGAGGTCGGGCGAACTGGGGTCATTGTTTGTCAGGACCGGGTCCTGCGCCACCACGCCGGGGTCGGCTTCCGGTTCGGCTTTGAAACCGGCGGCGTGCACGCCGAGCACGTCGAAATACCCATCCGATTTTTTACCCATAGCCTCGTACATCTTTTGGAAAAAGAGCCCGTCGGGCATCGCCTGACCCCCATCCGAACAGCAGGTTGTCGGGGTCAGTCCGCCGCTAATAATCATGGCATTAGGGTCTACCGATTTGATCGCCTGGTATGAGGCTTGAAGGAATTTTGCATACTCGCTAGGACTCGGCGGTCGATTGCACCACTCGCGTGACAAGTTCGGCTCGTTCCAGATTTCATAGGCGCGCACCCGCTGTTTATACCGAGTCGCAAAAGCCTTGAGGAAATCGACCCAATCCTGGGTCTTGGCTGGCGGCCCCATCGTCGATTTCTCGACGCTGAAACAGCCGGGGGCTGCCCAATCGGGCGAATTATCGATGCGCGCCAGAAGGTCGAGCTTTTTCCGGTTTGCCGCAATGATGACTTGATCGGAGTGGCTCCAATCAAAAGCGCCTTTGCCGGCGCCTTCCATATCGCGCCAGGCGAATTCCTGTTTAACCCAGCTAAAACCCATATTCTGGATCAGGGTCAGGTCGCGGTCGGCCTGCTCTACGCGATACCATAAAAAGGCCTGGACCGAATAAGCGGGCGATTTCATTAGAAGCGGTTTGGCTTGCGGGACTGGGGGAATTGGATTTCCTTCCGCGTCATATAGCACCGGCGTGCTTGTGGGGACTTGACCGGGCGCAAGTGTGGCTGCCACGGCTGTTGTTCCGGCAGGACGCGCAACGCGGGTCGGTTCCAGCGTAACCGGTGCGTCGGTGGGCCCCGCCGCAGTCGAGTTGCACGCGGCGAACGCAAATGCCATCAGCAAGAACAGAATACTGCTGACGAACAGGGCGCGGATGCGGTTCCTGGTGGTGTGAGTGTGTCTCAGCATGTTTCACCTGTATCTAGGGGTATGTGTGGGGCAGGCGGATTATAACACGCTGGTGGTTTTATGCAAGGAGAAAAAAGAACCCGGATTCGGCTCTTGGCCCCCACGCGAGGATGCGGTATAATCGCCTCGTTCATTGGAGGTGATATGCTTTTGCAGACACTGCGCGTTGGCCCATTGGCCGTTAATTGTTATATCGTAGGGGACGAGAGTTCGCGTGAGGTCGTGGTTATTGATCCGGGTGGGGATGTAAGCAAGATTGTCGAGATGCTCAGGCAGATGCGCGCCCGCGTCACCGCTATCATATTAACGCACGCGCATTTTGACCATATCATGGGAATCCAAGGGGTAAAGGATAACACAGGTGCACCCTTGCTTATCGGCGTGGATGAAGCCCCCATTCTGAGCAGCGCAGAGGAACAGGGCAAATTTTTTGGCCTTACCATCCCTAACCCGCCAGCGCCGGATCGCTTGGTACAGGATGGTGAAATCGTATCGACCGGGAGTGTGCAGTTACAGGTGATTACCACCCCAGGGCACACGCCCGGTGGCATCTGCCTCTGGAGTGAAAAGGACAAGGCACTCTTTTCCGGGGATACTCTGATGCGCGGCGGGATCGGGCGCACGGATTTTCCGGGCGGCTCGATGACGGACGAGCTCCGTTCGATTCGCACCAAGCTTCTGACATTGCCCCTTGACACCCGCGTCTATCCGGGACACGGGCCGGTGACCACCATCGCCGAAGAAAAGGGGTTCAACCCGTTTTTGCAAAATTATGTCTGAGCACCGCGATTGCGATATCCGCAGGCCCTTTGGGGTCCCGGCGCTGTGCTCGCTACGTGCGCGGCAGTAAAACCTATGCCCAAGAAAAAGGAACTCAAACCACTGCAACAAAAGGTGCTGGATGTCGTTCGCCTGATTCCGCGCGGCCGCGTGCTCACTTATGGACAGGTAGCGCTTCTCGCTGGCGTCCCGCGTGGTGCACGGCAGGTGGGCCGTATCCTCTACCAATCGGGTGGTACGCCAGGCGTGCCGTGGCAGCGGGTCCTCAATCGCTATGGGGGTCTCTCGACCTACAAGGTCGGTCATGGCGAGCTCCAGCGCGAACTGCTCGAGGCAGAAGGCGTCCGCTTCCAGTCGGACGGCACGCTCGATCTTGGCAAATACCAGTGGCGACCGCGTCCCGCGACCATAAAAAAGCTCGAGCTCCCGCCCGAGGCGGCGTTCGAGATCAACGCGGGATTGCCTTTCTCAAAATAGCACATCCTCAATCCTGTGCGGGGCAGGTTAGGCATAATGACCCCTTAGCCTTTATCTGCGTCCCACTCCTTCTTTAATCTTTTCAGGGCATCCAGCCGCTCGCGTTCGCCGATTTCCATGCTTCTTTGAGTGAGCTATAGAGAACTGTCGTCAGTCTGCTTGAATGCCAGTCATAGTCCAGCACGCGGCCGAACGCCTGGACCCACTCGGGGTTCGGCAGCTTGCGCGTCAGTGCGAGTGTCCCGTATTCCGCGATGATGATCAAAGAGACCTCGCGAGCCAGCCTGACCATGCGGTCGAATAGATAGCGAGGCGCCTTGCCATCATGCAATGGGAGTTGAGCGGCACCTGTTCTCATCATCGAAAGAATTATGCGGGATAATTGGGCAATCTCAACGGAGTGCGTATAATCCAAAGGGATTTTGTACATGGGGCTAAAATGTTTGCTCGGTGAGCAGAATAAAAAAGTAGCATGGTGACTCGATTGCGCAACTGGTTCTTTGACCTGCGTCATGACCTTGCCAACGTTGGCCGAACCGTCTGGTATGATCATTCAGTCCAGCTTGTTCTGTTACTCTCCGTTCTACCCTGGATAGTCTCGATCTACCGGCGCCGCGATCCAGGGGTATGGTTGCCGCTTGCCGAGATCACCGGCATTATCGCCGTCTATTGGTTTTTCACACGCGGCCGGCCTATTGAGCCGCTCCCTGTCCGGCGACCCTGGCTGGAATCGGGTCTCGTCCTCGTGTTCGCCCTCCTCTGGATCGGCTATCGAGTTCTGGAATACTCGCATGTGATTGTCTTTCCCGCGATCCATCTCGGCCTTTGCGACGATCTCATGGATACCATCATTCCCAAGATGATCGAGATGACGCTGTTGCCGTTTATTCTCTTGCTGGCGCTGGGCTATAGCCTCAAGCAGCAGGGCATCGGCCTCCCGCTCTGGGCGTGGGTTCCGGCGCTCATCCCGCTTGCCATCTATATCTATTGGGGATTGAGCCACCAATCGCCTCTGGGGCTCGCCACCCGGGGCGTCTGCTTTTATTTCGGGGCAGGGTTGCCCGAAGAATTTCTCTTTCGAGCGCTCATCATGTCCCGCCTGGAAGCACTTACCCGCCGTCCCGTCTGGGGCCTCTTTCTTGGGGCGTTTGTCTTTGGCGTGTCGCATATTCCGATCGATCTGCAGGGGAGCGGTCTGAGCAACTGGCCGAACGCGCTCGAAAGCGCATTCACCTTTCAGATGAGCATTGGGCTTGCTCTTGGCTATGCCTTTCTCCGCTGTCGTAACATCTGGCCGCTGACATTCATCCATGCCCTGATCGATTCGGCACCGTGATATAATGTCCGGTGTCATTCCCGCGCGAGAGGAATCTGATGAATAAAACCAATGCACAACGCTTGCTCGAATCTAAAAAAATCCCGTACGAGAGCAAGGTCTATGACGCCTCAGGCGAATTCCATTCCGCCGACGAGGCCGCCCGCCTCATCAGCGCGCCGGTCGAGACAGTTTACAAGACCCTCGTCGTCCTGCGTGAGACGCCGCATACCAAGCCGCTCCTCGTCATGATCGCCGCGAATCGCGAGGTCGACCTGCGCGGGCTCGCCAAATCGGTCGGCGAGAAAAAGCTCCGCATGGCGACACAAAAAGAGGCCGAACAGTTGACCGGGCTCCAGGTCGGCGGCATCTCGGCGCTCGCTCTCCTCAATCGCGGCTTTGAAATCTGCATCGACCATCCCGCCCTCGCGCTTCAGGAGATTCACATCAGCGGGGGGACGCGTGGCCTCGACCTCAAACTGCGCGTTCCGGACCTCGTCGCGCTGACCCGGGCTCGCACCGTGGACGCGACCTCAATGACCCTCGCGTAATTTTGGAGGTTTTTGTGAGTAAATTCCTTGTCTGGGTGATCAGCTTGTTATGCTTCGTCGGTTGCAGCGGTGTGACGTCTATCGTCCCCGCGCAATCGACTGTTACCCCGGCCCCGTTGCCGACGATCACGACGGTTGTTCCATCAACCGCGCCGAGCACGGCCGCCGCGCCAACGGCGGTTGATCTCGCGGCACTGTTCAATCCCATCTCGACGCTGCTCAAGACCTATAACCCTGCTAATTCCGATCCTGCGCCGCTCCACGACGCGCTCGTCCAGGCGGTGATCCAGTTCCTGACCGCGACCGCGAACGCCGATACGCCGTTACCTGGGCAACCTGCACTTGATGCGCTTGCCCAGGCGCTGACCGCGCTCAAGCTCCCCAATCAGGTCAAGCCCGATTTGGCGGCGGTCCACCTCCGCGATAGTGAAGGGGGCAGTGAAGATATTCTCCTCATCAGTCTTGAAAATATGCAAGGCCTGCCAATTGTCGCGCTCCATCGTCTGGGATTGTCATGGCAGGTTCTGGACCTGGGCGGCATCGCGGCGTTGCAGGGAGCGCAGGGCGGCGCAAGCGCTTTTACGAGTGGGAGCGTGCAGGGGGCGGATCTGACCCGCGATGGCGTGGGCGAATTGCTCTATACCTACAACATTCCCGGCGCGAGCGCCATGAATCAGGAGTTGCACATCATGCGCTGGGATGAGGACGCGCAAAAACTCAAGCTCATTTTCCAGGCGACGCTGGTCAGTTGGGCGGGCGAGTCCAAATACGCGCTTGTGCCTGCGGGCAAGGCGCAAAATCTGCAACTGACCTATCCCTGGTTTGGCGTATTCGATCACAAGTTGGTCCCGCATCCGCAGGCGACTGCGGTCTGGGCGTATGATTCTGCCAAAGATCAACTGACCAAGCAGAGCGAAACGGTCGAGCCGGCGAAAACCGTTCGCCAGCAGTTGAATGTCGCCGAGCAACTGTTCCGTCAGGGAACATTGGACAGGGCGGCTGCGGAATACGACCGCGCCTGGCAGGACAAGACGCTGACCGATGAACCGGATTTTGGCGGCGCACCGGCGGCCACCCGCGCCTTTGCGCGTTTCCGGGAAGGGCAGATGCTGGCGTTGCTGGGGCGAACGACAGACGCGCAACCGGTGCTGGCCGATGCGCAAAAGGCGGGCGGGGACCTGGGCAAGCTAGCCGCAGCCTTTCTCAAAAGTTATACGGGGAGCGATGCCGTGATTCGCGCCTGGGCGGCGCTGCCCGCGGCCGTGGACCTGTACAAGACCTTTTATCAGAATCAAACCAACCTGAATTTTCCTGCCAATGCGTCGGATATTCTTTATCAAGGGGAGATCGTCGCCGCCTATCTCGACGCGCATCCCACGGCGGGGGCGCAACTCGCCGATGGTCTCCACTCGCTCAATTTTAAACCGGCGAATGTGGTCTCAACCGACCTGGATGGGGATGGGCAGCCTGAATATCTGTTTGTTACCCAGGAGGGGACAGCGGAAAATTCGCTTCAATCCCTCTGGCTGGTCTATCGCGGGCCCGCGCGCTGGCTCGCCCGTTCCATCCTGACCGAGAGCAGCCTGACGCTGGATCCCAATCCCATTTCATTGAGCAAGGGGAGCGCGATTCGCATCCAGCTCCCAGCGAATATGCAACCGGGGACGCGCATCCTGACATGGGACCGAACGCGCCTGATCGATCTCGACCCGCAGACGCTCCAACCGCTTGCGCCTACCTGGCCAGTCTTTGGCGCTGGAAATACCGATCCGAGTTTTTGATTGTTGGCATCTCGGCGACAAACCCTCCGCTGAAACAGCGCTAGCCCATTTTAGCAATTGACAGGCACGAGGCAGGATGCTAAGATGCGAGCATCGTAACATTTCATCGAAACGGTTCTACCGGGTTTGCCGGCCACCTCGTGATGTGTGACCGGTGAGCTCTCTTGACACTTATGCGCGCAGTCGCGATCTATGAGCATGGCGGGGTAGATAAGCTCACGCTGACCGATCTTCCGAAACCGACGCCAGGGCCAGATGATGTTCTCATCAACGTCAAGGCGGTCTCGCTCAACCGCCTTGACATTTGGGTGCGCCAGGGGCTGCCGGGACTCAAGCTCCCGATGCCCTTTATTCTGGGCTCGGATGTCGCAGGGGTGATTGCCGAGGTCGGCGCGAATGTGCTGGATCTCAAACCGGGACAGCGCGTCACGATCAACCCGGGGTGGTGGGATACAACCTGCGAGTATTGCATGCGGGGCGAGCACAGTCTCTGTGTGAATTTCAAAATCTTTGGCGAGCACCTGCCGGGCGGTTATGCGGAATACACCTGTGTGCCTGCCCGCAATGTCTTGCCCATACCCGATGATTTCGCGTTTGAAGAGATCGCAGCGGCTCCGCTGGCCTTTTTGACGGCGTGGCGCGCCCTCATCACTCGTGCCCGTGTCCGGCCTGGCGAGGATGTCGTCATCCTGGGCGCGGGGAGCGGCGTTTCGACGGCGGCGATCCAGATTGCCAAGTATGCGGGCGCGCGGGTTTTTGCCACGTCACAGAGCGACGACAAACTGGAGCGAGCGCGGCAGTTGGGCGCGGATATTCTGATCAATTATAACAAGCAGGAATGGGAGCGTGAGGTCTGGCAGGCAACCAACAAACGCGGGGCGGATGTGGTGGTCGATGCGGTTGGGGAGGCAACCTGGATGAAATCCATCCGCGCCCTCTGTAAAGGGGGGCGCCTGGTGACGTATGGCGCGACCTCCGGCCCCAACCCCAAAGAAGAGATTCGCCAGATCTTTTGGAAGCAGCTCGACATTATTGGCACGACCATGTCAAACCAGGGCGAGTTTCTCGACGTGATGAAGCTGGTCTTGCGCCACAAGCTCAAGCCGGTTGTAGACATTGTCCTGCCGCTCGAACAGGCGCGCGAGGCGCACGAGCGTCTTGCAAGAAATGAACAGTTCGGCAAGATTGTCCTGACCGTTTAATGGAAAAATGGTTGGCCAGGCTCATGCAGGGCCTGTTGTTTTTGATCGCGCTCGCAACCTTTGGGTTGCTTGCAGCCTGTGGGGTACATCTACCCGGTCTCGACGACTCGGCCCCGGCGGAAACGACGCCGGTTGCACAGGCGAATGAACCGACGCCGGACGCGAGCAGCCCACAGGCTGCTCGCGGTGCCCAAGACTTTCGCGTCGACGCACGAGCCGGGAGTGTGTCTGACTCGCTCAAGCCAATCGATCTGGTCGTGCGACGGGCGACGCGGGCGGGCGATACCCTCACGCTCCGGGTCGCATTTGAAAATACGGCGGACGCGGTTTTTTATGTCTCAGGGTTCATACCACCTGAGAGCGTGATTCTCGCCGATGCGGATGGCAAGACCTATCGTGCCACTGGTATGGGGAGCGGCTTGAAGAGTATCGAGCCGGATAATGGCTTTGCGCCTGGGGCGGCAAACGTCGGCGATGTCGTTTTCAAATTGGTATCGGACCGCGGTCCCTATGAGCTCCGTGTTCCCAACTTTAACCCCCTCCAGTTCAGCCTCGATATGCCCCTCGTGGATGAGCCCGCCGCCCCGGTCCCGAATGGAACATACGCGGTCGGCGCGATCCTGCACAGCAATCTCAAAGCATTTGTGCCCATCGAGCTGCGCGTGCTCACGGTGACTGTCGATGCCGACGCGCTTGTGTTTGACGTTTCGTTTGCCAACACCTACCGGCAAGGGTATCAGATTCTTAATGGTCCCCGAGGGGACGACACCTATCTGCTTGACGGCGAGGGACAGCAGGCCAGGCCGACCGCGGTAAGCGATTCGTTGAGGGATGCGGTTGCGCCGAAGGATGGCTGGAGGGTGGGGGGAGAGAACCGTGGCGTTCTCTCCTTTAGCCGTCCGGCCGCTCTCAATCTGGTCCGTTTCGTTTTTCCTGGTTTTAACGCCGCGACGATTCGGTTTAATGAAAACGGGCTGGCGGAAGCGCGCGTTACCTCCGCAGCTGGGGCTGCGCCTCCGCCCACTGCCATGCCGGAAGCAAACGAGTTCCTTTTTCAACAGGTCAATCAGGCGTTAGCGCAGCAAGCGCAGGCGCTCCTTGCCAATGACGCGAATGCTTATCTCGCGACCTTTACACCCGAACAGCGCGCTGCACAGCAGATCCTCTTGAGACGCGCCGCAAATGTTCCTTTGGCCTCTTACTCGCTCGAATTAAACCCCGACAAGGACCTGCCGGCGGGCCAGGACCGACTGGATAATGTCGAGGTTCAGTTGCGTTACACCCTGCGCGGTATCTCTCCAGACAATCCATTCCTGCATCCCATTCTGTGCAGTTTCGTGCGCCAGAATGGGAAATGGCTGATGAGCACTGCAAGGTCGGATAACAGCCCCCCGTTCTGGTGGACAGGAGACGTGGTCCAGCAACAGAGTGATCATTTTCTTCTCTTTACGCGACCGCAGGTATCAAAACAGTTGCCGGGTCTTGTTGCCAAAACCGAGGCTGCTTACAAAGCTCTGACCCAGGCGGGGCTCGTGCTTGATCCACGTTATGTCGCATTTTTTACTGCGGACCAGAAGGATTTTGCCCAGTTTACGAACAAGGCGTCGCTCCTTGCCGGGCTGGCGACCTGGCGATTTGAGATTGACGGGGATAGGATCATTGTCCACAGTCGTGCGTTCTATATTAATGGGGGTGTCTTGACGCAGAACCAGGGAAACGGGAGCGGGCTCCAAACGACCATTACGCACGAGCTAACGCATCTCGTCCTTTCGCCCGTGTCGCGGCCCTTTACGCCGCCGTGGCTGGCCGAGGGGGCCGCGGTCTATTTCAGCCATCAGAATACGCTTGACGACTTGCATCGCATTGTCCAGACGGGGCGGGTCAACTCGTTGCATCTCGACGCGCTCACACAGACGGAACAACTCGGCGATGACCATCCCGAGGCAGACTGGATTGCCGACGAATATGTCTATTCCGGCGCAACCTTTGCTTTTCTCGTCGAACAGTTTGGCCTGGACAAGGTGCTGAGCTTTTATCGCTCTTACGCCCTGGTTCCTGCGTCGCAGATTCGTGATCAGGTCCCTACTGCCTCATCCGGGACGCCTGCCGGCGATGCCTATCACGACCTGCGCATCGCGTTCACCGCGAGCACCGTTCAGAACTCTTTTGGCATGACCCTGACCGACCTCGACGCGGCGGTCCAGGCATGGCTCAGAAAGAAATAATTCTCTAGCGAGATACACGATGATGACCATTCTCTTGCTTGTTCCTGATCTCTTTTTTAGCACCAAGGTAGAAGATGCTGCGCGCCGGCTCGGTTATCAAATCGAGAGCTTGGACCGCCGCGCCGATTTTGCAGCGGCCATCGCCGATAAGCGGCCGGCCCTGGTCCTGCTCACGTTTGACCGGACCGGCGAGGCATGGACGCGGCTCGCCGCTGCTGCGCATCAGGCCGGCGTCAGAACTGTCGCGTTTGGCAGCCATATGAATGTCGAAGCGTTCAAGCAGGCAAAGGAATTGGGTTGTGACGAGGTGCTGGCAAATTCTCGCCTTAATGCCGATCTGCCCAAGCTGCTTGCCAAATGGATGGGCGCATGATCGAGGACAAGTTAGAAAACGGGTTTCATCCGGCCTGGGTCCGTTTCGCCATCGGCCATGCTGATCTCGAACATGAGCCGGGAATCGGGCGGCTGGTCGTCGATGGGGCGGTGGCAGGTGAACTGTCTGATGCCGAGATCGACGACCACCGGACGGCCCCGCGCTGGAATCTAAAATGGAAGCCACCGATAACCCTGGCCGTGCGTGCCCGGTTCAGCCATCCTGCAGACCAGCTGGCGGGCACGGCCGGTTTTGGCTTTTGGAATGATCCATTCGACTGGATCGGAAACGTCGAATCGCCGCCCAATGCACTCTGGTTCTTTTATGCCTCGCCACACAGCGATATGTCCTTTGTCCGCGGTGTGCCGGGGCAGGGCTGGAAGGCGGGGGCGTTAAATGGCGGACGCGCGGACCGGTTCACGATGGCCGTCGGGAATCTTATCTTTCGTATTCCGGGTATGAGCAAGCTCGTTTTTGCGATTGCAGAGACGCGGATGACTGCCGCCGAGCAGATGCTTGACCTGGATATGACCCAGTGGCATGACTATGTCCTTGAATGGGGCGCTCGTGAAGCGATATTCCGCGTCGATGGGAGAGAGGTCTTGTGTGCGCCCAGCCCACCCACGGTCCCGCTCGGTTTCGTCGCCTGGGTGGATAACAATGCGACGTCGATGGGGCCAGGTAAGGATTTTGGCTTCCAGCGCATCGCCGTGTCGCAGCGGCAATGGATGGAACTCGCCTATGTACGGATCGAAGAGAAAATTGTTTGACGTGGGTTTGTCGTTCGAGTAGAATGGATTCATATGTCCGAGTTGGATCACTATCCTGCCGATACCATCACCGCCGCACTCTCGCCTCATGACCCCCCTGCGCGTGTCGCCTGTGACCGCGCTCCATCGCCCGAAATGCTCCACGCTTTCGACCAGTTTAATCGCGGCGAATACTGGGAACAGCACGAGACGTTGGAAAGGGTGTGGCGCGCCGAAAGCGAGACGAGCATTCGGAATTTCTACAAGGGAATCATTCAGGTCGGCGTCGGATTGTATCACCTGACCCGAGGAAATTATCCTGGCGTGGTCAAGGTACTGGCGAGAGGGATCAATTATCTAAAACCGTATTCGCCCGATTGTTACGGTGTGGATGTTGCGCGACTGATTGACGAGGCGAGCCGGGTCTATCGCCACGCGCTCGCGGTAGGGCCGGAGCGGCTAGAAGAGATTGCGCTTGACAGCCTGCCGAAAATTCAGCTAATACCGCCAAAGCACATTTGATGATCCCCCCTTCGGTCGCAAAGGATATTTCCTCAGGGCGATAATCTGTGATAGGCTGAAACAGTCTGGAAGGTTGCAGTGCCAAGTTATTGGAATGTTTTCACCAATCCTAAAACACTCCTTGTCGAGCGCTCGAAAAAGAATAAGGCCGACCAAGCTACAGTTCACGTTGATGGGCTCATGTGCGAATGGGGCTGAGCGACACGGGTCAAGGCAGCTCTGTCAGAGCTCCCGGGTGTCGAACGTGTCGATTATGATGAGGCAACGGACAATTTCATGGTGACGCATCGCGGTTCCTCATTGGACGAAAAGGTTCTTGCGAGCGCCGTATATTCCCAGGTGACATTCTCTGGCATCCGCCGTGGGCTGGATGCCGTGAGGCGCTTGTGGAATGGTATCTGGAACAAACAGGTTAAGCATCAAGATTGAAAACCGGCGAAGGGGGTTGATTCGCCGCTGGTCAAGGAGGAATAATGGCATTCGTGATTGTGGAACCGTGCATCGGCGTCAAAGACAAATCATGTATGACGGTCTGCCCGGTCGATTGTATCTGGGGGCAGGATGAGGATCGAATGTTGTATATTAATCCGAACGAGTGCATTGATTGTGGGGCGTGTGTTCCCGAATGCCCGGTCTCGGCTATCTTTCCGGCGGATGATGTGCCGCCGCAATGGCGTTCGTACATCGCCCTCAATGCGGATTATTTTCAAAAGCAGAGATGATCCCTTTTCTTGACGACCAGGTACTCTATGCCTTGTTACAGCTTGGGATCCTCGTCACTTTTATTATTAGCGCCGTTCGCGCTGCACACGTTTCACCTGCATGTTTGGGCGAGCTTCTAACCGCTGCCATCTTTGGCCTATTACTCGAACAGGGCGATATTCTCCTTTTCGGAACCTACGGCTACAATTCCCATTGGGTGCGGATTGGCGATGTCCCCGTCGCCATTGCGCTCACCTGGGCCATGATTATCGCTTCGGCGATGAACCTGAGCGATGTGCTGGGGCTGCCGAGTGTGGAGGACCTCCCTCGGCCTCATTCGATAGGCGGGACCGTGCACTGGCTAGGATATGGTGCGCTTGCGCCGGTAGCCGATGCGATCTGGGCAATTTTGCTCGACCTTTCCCTCGACGCCGTGGCGATTCGGCTAAGGCTTTGGACATGGACCATTCCGGCCGACCAGGGGTGGTTTGGCGTCCCCTGGGGCAATTTCTATTCCTGGCTGTATGTTGCTGCTATGTTCTCTTTTTTTACACGGCTGGTCCGTCGCACCGCGAGATATCGCAGTCCTGTTTGGGGTTGGTGGCAACTGGCTGTTCCACTCCTCGCCTATTTTGGCCTCCTCGCCTTTTTTGCGCCCTACCTGGTCTTGCAGCATACTCTATTCGCGTTGGACCCCGAAAATGCCACGTGGGTGGTCTTTGCCATCACCCTCGTCGCATTGACCATTCTGACGGTGTACGGGTTGGGGTGGGCGCGGGGGGCCGCCCGAGAAGAACCGGACCACTGGCTTGCCTTGATCCGACTGACCGTTCACCTGCTCTTTCTCGGGGCGCTTGTTCTCACCGGTCTGTTTATTCATCTTATCATGCTGTTGTGGGTTGCCCTGACCATGCTCTTGATCGAATTGGTGTTGCTGGGCTTGTCCCGCTATAATGGATTTCGAATCCGAACAACTCGATTTCTACTTGGAAGGGGGTCACGCGCGGAATGAGATTCTTGATTGGTCTGACTATTTGTCTCACCCTGATGCTCGCATTGCTGGGCTGCGCGCCGCCGCGTCCCACGGCCACTCCCGCTGGTGTCTTGAGCCGTGCAACCCCCGCGCCAACCATTTTGCGCGGCAGCCCGACACCTGCCGATACCCCTGAGTCGCCGGGGGCGCAGGCGTTGCCCACGGCGCGCCCGCATCTCTATGACGAAGTAGGTGAGGAGGAGATTCTCGGCGCTGTTTTTCCCAACCTTTCTCTTACGCCAGCCGATGATCGCTTTCATGTCCAGGGGAGCGGTGATTGGACGGTTTGGGTCAACGACCGGGACGAAGGCTATGTTACCCAAGACCAGCGTTCGGAGTTGCTCGTGATTGTTGCAAACCTGGTAGGCCCCAACCCACCGAAGGAAGAGACTGCCTACGGCCCGTCATCTGACCTGATTGTCATGCTCGAAAAGAAGGATGGCAAGCTTGTCGTCACCCATCGCCAATCCGTTCTTCCAGCCGCTTCGCCGGAGGCGAATGACGTGCGCATCGAGCGGACGGTGGATGTGGACCATAACGGTACGGACGAACTCTTACTGACAACCAATGATACGCAATCGCCGATTGTTCGTACAGAGGCCCATCTCTTGCAATGGCAGGGCGACAAGCTGGCCGAGATCTGGAAAGGGATCGAGCAGGATGACAATACGGGCGCGAGCAATCAAGGCGAGTATCATTCCTATCAGGCGCTCATTGACTTTCAGGACGTAGACCAGGACGGCAAGGAAGAGATCTTGATGAGCGGCGAGCGAATCATTTATAAAAAAGATGCTCAGGGCAATCCTGATTTTACGACGCCTGACAAGATATTGGACGATCGCCAGGTGTACAATTGGAATGGGCAATCGTACGTGCTCGACAATCGATTCACTACACCGCCAGCCCCGGCGCCCACGCCCTAACATGGCGCTCCCCGACCCGAAGGGTTTCTAAAAACCCTTCGGGTCGAATGCTCAAATCTTGCTTGACACGTGCATGTCAGCGCATTTATAATTGCCCTTGTTGGAGTCGGTTGTGTAATCGCGACAAGGAGGTTGCGTGGTGGTTAAATTAGTAGCGCTTTACCGCAAACCGGAAGATCCTCAGGCTTTTGAGCACGCGTATTTCGAGACGCATCTCCCCCTCGTCAAAAAGGTCCCAGGCTTGCAGCGAGTTCAAGTAACCCGCGTTACCGGCGCGCCACGCGGCGAACCCGAGCTGTATATGATTGCTGAATTGTATTTTCCTGACAAGGAGACAATGGACCGCGCGATGGCGTCCCCCGAGAACCAGGCAGCGGGCAAAAACCTGATGGGGTTTGCGCGCGGCCTCGTCACTTTTCTATTTGCCGAAGAGGTTGAGAGCTGTAACCGTTCAGTGGTGTGACAACCAGCGCGTCAATGACGATTATTGACGATGGTCACGGCAACGAGACGAGTGCATAATTGTGACATGAGTGCCGAGCAAACTCCTTCGGGCATTTCAGCGGAA
>JBAVQS010000405.1:0-1764 GCA_049694275.1 Anaerolineae bacterium
CGCCCGGCGACCAGCTCTTACACCGGCAGCACGCGAAATGGTGTGACCAGCCATAATTGGACCGAACCCAATCCTTCACAGAACGTTGCCTATGCTTTCAGCACGGGGGGCGCGGCCGGCACGCCGACGTCAGCGTCTGGCTGCGACTGGACCGGCCTCTGGAAAGTCGGCAACCAGACCTTTTCTTTTTCACAAACTGGCGCGCAGGTCAGCGGAACCGGAATTTCCGATACCACCTGGCGGCTAACGGGCACGGTCGCCGGGAATGTGTTGACGGGCAAATGGTCGGATCATACCGGGAGCGGCAGCATCCGCATCGTCCTATCCGGGGATTGCAACCCTTTCGATTCGGCCTGGGGCGCGGGCGATGCCATTACGCCGTTTACGGGCCACGGCGTGCGGGCAAGCTGCGACTGGGCGGGCGACTGGAAAGTCGGCGACCAGACCTTCTCTTTTTCGCAAACTGGCGCGCAGGTGAGCGGAACCGGCGTTTCGGATACTACCTGGCGGCTAACGGGCACGGTCGCCGGGAATGTGTTGACGGGCAAGTGGTCGGACCATACGGGGAGCGGCAGTATCCGCATCGTTATCTCCGGGGATTGCAACTCTTTCGATTCGGCCTGGGGCGCGGGCGATGCCATTACGCCGTTTACGGGCCACGGCGTGCGGGCAAGCAATACCAGTGGGATGACCCTGGAGGCGCCGTACCGCCTTGCCCTGCCCAATGATCTCGTGTTGATTGCCATCAAACTCAATAATGCCGCCAACGTGGCGAACCTCAACTTTGACCTGCATTACGATGCGGGAATAGTCCGTCTCGAAGGGAAGCTGGTGAAAGGCGACCTGCTCGACAACGCGCTCTTTTCCGCGAATTCTGCGCAGTCCGGTCTTATCCGCAACGGGTTTGCGCAGACGAGCGGCCTGTCCGGCACGGGCACGGTCGTCAATATCCCGTTTCGCGTCGTCGGCAAACCGGGTGACAAATCGCCGCTCAATCTGAATGTCACGACAATCAACGACCCCGGCGGCGGTGTGCTTACCATCGGGCAGATTCCCGGTGAAATCCGGATCACGAACCCCGACGGCACGCTGCCTGGCGGAGGCGGGGGAATTCCGCACGGAGACTGTGACGGCGATCTCAAGTTGACCGAAGTGGATGCGCTGTGTGCGCTGGAGATGTCCACCGGCATCCGCGCGTCGCGCTTGATCATGGACATTGACGCGAGCGGCGATGTCACCTCGCGCGATGCGGTGGTTATCTTGCAGCGCGCGGTGGGCAAATAGAGGCGGCGCGTGGCCTGCCCTATTTCAGCAGGGAGGGAAAGATGAAGATTGCGATTCGGGGCTGTCTCTTTACGTGTATTTTGCTTGCGCTGGTGCTGCCGGTTCAGATGGTCAACGCCCAATCTCCAACCCCCGTTCCGCTGACCTGGCCGGGTTATACCGGCGGCCACGGCGGACATATCGGCGAGCATTTTTCATATTACTGTCCGCCCTTTGATCCGAACAAGGGCTACATCGAGGGCGGCAATCTCTATGGCACCGATCTGTATACCGATAATTCCGGGATCTGCGGGGCTGCCGTCCACGCAGGGGTAATCACCACCGCCAGCGGCGGGACGGTGACGATAGAGATTCGCCCGGCGACCAGCTCTTACACCGGCAGCACGCGAAATGGTGTGACCAGCCATAATTGGACCGAACCCAATCCTTCACAGAACGTTGCCTATGCTTTCAGCACGGGGGGCGCGGCCGGCACGCCGA
>JBAVQS010000406.1:0-1747 GCA_049694275.1 Anaerolineae bacterium
TCTAGGTATCCTCATATATCGAAATCATAACGAATGAATCAAATTCCTGCAGGCGCCAAAGTGGCATCAGCGACGAGTTTATCCAACTCTGCGTCCAAGCGGCGAAAGGCCAAGACGAGGGGTGCCGGTAACGTGCTCGCGCTTTGCAGGGTTGCTCCGGCGACATCGAAAATGCGCTGGTGCAGTTTCGTCATCAGGTAGGCCACGCGACGGCCATAGGTCGTGAGCATGTAGCGATGGCTGCCTTCGACCCGCACGATCACGCCTTTGAGCCGTAGCCGGCGCAGATCATAACTCATTTGACTCGCCGTATAAGCCTCGGGCTCCACATTCAACAAAGCTTGCACGGTCTGTCGCAACTCGGCGTTTCGGAAGCCGTTGAGAGTCGGCAGAAAGCGGGTCAAGGCCGCAAAGAGTGCCATGGCCCGCGGCTGACCAAAACGCAACCCCGGAGCGCGTTCCCCGGCTTCGGTGCGCGTGGGTTCGGAGACCCGCGCGAAACTCTCGGAAGACAACAGACAATCTTGACTGACCCGCTCGCTCTCCAGCAAACGCTCGTTGATCAGGGTTCCGAGTTTGCGGAGGTAAGTCCAACTGGACAGGTCTTTGCGGACCTTGAAATCGAGTGGGTTGTTGATCGTCGTCTCCGTGCGGAGGGCACGGTTCTCCTTGAAATACTGCTTCACACTCGAATGCTTGTACGTGAGATGCAGGTTGGGCTGGATCCCGCTCTGCACGACGCGCGTGCAGAAGCGACTGGGCGTATTGCGATAGACACGGCGCCCAAAGATTAGCTGCACGCGATCGGGACGACCCAAGTCCAGGTTTTCGCGGATGATCTGCTCGAAGAAGGCACGCCCTTGGAGCGGGCGAGTAAAGATTTGCGTCCGACTGACTTCCATCTGCCAAATGGACAAGCGATGCGTGTAACCGGCAGCGCGATCGTCGGGGGTGAGGGGCCAGGGCAGCCGCGCGACCCATTTGTCAAAGAAGGCTTGCACCTGTTCCGGTCCCAGTTGCTCGCACAGGGCTTGGAGCCGAGCGGGGTCCGCACAACTCAAAAAGCCGTTGTCCAAAGACTCGAACGCCAGACCCGCTCGCCGCAACTGCTGCTTGGCCCACTCGTGACCATTCAGACAAACTTTCACTGGATAGGGTGCATAGGTGGCGATCTTGATAAAGCCAGGTCCGAACTCGGCATCTTGGAGATAGAAGTAATACACTTTGACATACACCCACTGACGGGAGAACTGAAAGCGCACTAGGCGGCCCTTGGTTTCGCGATGGGCTTTGAACCCCTGGACCTGTTCCTGGGCGACGCCAATGAACACGACGCCTTCGGCCGGCTTGAACTTTCGGCGGAGGCGTGCCGCCACGTCATCCTTCCGCTGCCCCTTTTCGAAATGGACGAGCGGAATGTGGTGGCTCTTGGCAAACGCTTCGACGTCGGTGACGAAGCGCTGGCTAATGTCACCGAGCAAAGCCGGCGAGGCGATCAACGCCTTACGATGCTTTTCCAAGAAATACACGATAGCTCCGGACGTCTGCAAGGTGGGCACGTAGCCATTGAGATAGATCCGGTCCACACAGTGAACATCAAGCGAGACATGATCACGCAGCAATTCGGGTATCGTTGGCATGGGCATTCCCTCCCAGGCTCAGGATACTCCCGCTGTCCGTTCATGCCAAATCCTTGGGCGAGACCCAATGCCGACACTGGTCGGTTTGAGGCGAAGCTTCATTAGTA
>JBAVQS010000407.1:0-13490 GCA_049694275.1 Anaerolineae bacterium
CCTTCTGCTGCGAAGGCCGCGCCGCGGGTCGCCGCGCGCAAGTTGCCTCATCCGGAAGGGAAGGCCCATCGTCCGGCGGACAATCACCCCTGGCGACATATGCCCGTTGGGCGCGCCGTCTTCCTGCTTCGCAAAAAGAGCTCATCTCCAAAACTTTGACGCACACCCGCAAAAAAGACGGCGGCTGTTGCAAAGCCGCGCCTGTCATTGCGAGAATCCCATCCCGCGTGCCGGGATGTTTTACTGGAATAAACTGTCATTGCGAGCGTTTTGTGCGAAGCAATCTGGTTTGCGCGGTCGAGATTGCCACGTCGCAACCCTGGCCTCCCGCCATACGGCGGACGAAGAACGCCAGGGGAGGCAAAGCGCTTCTCGCAATGACACACTTGCTATTGTCATGCCAAAGAGAATTGTAGCACAACCCCCCGCGCGGTTCAAACAGGGCCCGAGACCCGAAGGGTTTTTGGAAACCCTTCGGGTCTTGCCTAGCGTTCAGCCGCATCCATCTCCCCCCGCGCGAACAGGATGGCGCTGGCGGCGACGAGGCCGGCGGTTTCAGCGCGGAGGATGCGCGGCCCGAGGGTGATGGGCTGGACGGCATGGGAGCGCGCTTGCTCGATCTCACCGGCGGAGAGCCCCCCCTCCGGACCGATAAACAGGTGCACCGAGCCTTGCGGGCAAAGCGCGGTCCGCAGGTCAGCCGCCCGTTCCCCTTCCCACGGGATGAGCGCACAGCCGCCGCCCGCCTGCGCCTGTTTCAGCGCCACCGCGAACAGGGTCGCATCCGCCAAGCGCGGAATCCGGGTCCGCCCCGACTGCTCGGCCGCTTCAACCAGGATTCGCTCCCAGCGCGCCCGTTTGTTGCGGCTGACATCGGAGGCGATGACTCGCTCGGTAACAAGCGGGACAAAGGCGGCCACGCCGAGCTCGGTCCCTTTTTGCAGGATCCACTCAAACTTGTCCGCCTTGAGCAGGCCCTGATAGAGCGTCAGCTCCGTCCTCGCCTCGCGCGATTCCGTGAGCGTTTCGACGATCCGCCCGCGCACGAGCGCACGCGACACCTGGACCAGCTCGACGCGATATTCACGCCCCGTGTTATCGAGCGCGACGATTATCTCGCCGGGATGCAGGCGCAGCACGCCGTGCACTTGATGCGCCTGCGCCTCTCGCAAAATTAATTCGCCCTCGCTCAGGGCGCCGGGCGAAACAAAGAAACGGTGCATATCCGCAATGTCGCTAGACCTTTTCGGCCACCATGACGAGCCAGTCCTCTTCGCGGGTCGTTTCGCGCAGGACGAGCCCCGCCGGTTCCAGCGCTTTGGCGACGAGGTCGCGTTTGTCGGCCAGGATGCCGGACGCGACCAGGATGCCGTGGGGCGCGAGGTGGTGCGCCAGCGCGGGCGCGAGCTCGACAATGATCTCGGCCAGGATATTGGCCGCCACGATCTGGGCGTTGACCGATGGCTCGTCGGCGGTGATGCTCTGCCGGGAAACCGTGACCCGGTCGGCCACGCCGCTGAGCTCGACATTCTTTTGCGCTGTCTCGACCGCAATCGGATCAATATCGCGGGCGTCAATCGCGGCGGCGCCATATTTCGCGCCGCCGATGGAGAGAATGCCCGAGCCGGTTCCGACGTCGAGCATCACATCGCCCGGACGGACATGGATTTCGAGCGCCGCGAGGCAGAGGCGCGTCGTCGGGTGGAGACCGGTGCCAAAGGCCATGCCGGGGTCCAGCTCGATCACCACTTCGCCCGGCTGGGGCGCGTAATCGAGCCAGGAGGGCTTGATGACCGTATGCTGGCCGACGTGGAGAATGGTATAGAACTTTTTCCAGGCGTTCGCCCAGTCCGCCTCTTCCAGCACCCGCGCCGTCAACTCGCCCAACGGGCGGAGCAGCGAGAGATGCCAGATGGCCTGCTCCAGCGCCTGCCGGTTCGCGTCGACCGATTCGTCCTGCAATAAAAACGCGCGTACCGTAAACGGTCGCGCGGGATCGAGAGTCTCACCCGGTTCCGGCGTTACCGTCTGCTCGACCACCGCGCCGCCATACGCATATTCATTGAATACGGCGGCCACGGCCTCGGCCCCTTCGGCATCCGCCGTCACGGCGAGTTCCAGCACATTCACATTCAATTATCCTTTGAGCGCATCTTTGAATACATCAAACAGGTTCCGGTCGCCCGCGCCGCTGCTGCCCGGCAGGGATTTGCCCAGTTCGCGCAGGAGCTCTTTTTGCTTGTCGTTCAACTTGGTCGGAACGACGACATGCGCCGTGACAATCAGATCGCCACGGCCATTCCGCTTGAGATACGGCACGCCCTTGTTCCGGATCCGAAAGGACGCACCCGGCTGCGTCCCGGCCGGGATGTGCAGCTTTTCGTCGCCGTCGAGGGTCGGTACTTTGATCTCGTCGCCCAATGTCGCCTGCGCGATGTTCAGCGGCAGGTCGAGCAGCAAGTCCTGGTTGTCGCGCTTGAACAGCGGATGCGGCTTGACGGAAATCACCACAAAGAGATGTCCAGTAGGTCCGCCGCTGCTGCCCGATTCCCCCTCCCCCGCCAGGCGAATTTGAGTGCCATCGTCCACGCCAGGCGGGACCTTGACCGAAATCTTGCGGGTCACCTGCACGCGCTTTTGGCCGCGGCATTCGTGGCAGGGCGTATTGACGACCTCCCCTTCGCCGTAACAGCGCGGGCACGCGGTCACATTCATCACCGGGCCAAAGATGGATTGGCTCTGGCGGCGCACCTCGCCCGTCCCACGGCATTGAGGACAACGGACCGGAGTCGTGCCTGGCTCGGCACCGCTGCCGCGACACGAAGGGCAGCTTTCAAGCCGCGGAATATCCAGTTCCTTTTCCGCTCCAAAGACCGCCTCTTCAAAATCGAGCGCCAGCGTCGTCTTGAGATGGGAACCGGGCTGCGGACCGCGCCGCGCCGCGGTGCGCGCTCCTGCAAATCCGCCGCCAAAGAGCGTTTCGAACAGGTCGCCGAACGGAAAGTCGCCCATGTTAGGATCATACTGACCGCCGAGGCCGGCATGTCCATAGCGATCGTACAGGGAGCGCTTTTCGGAATCGGAGAGGACCTGGTAGGCCTCGTTGATTTCCTTGAATTTGACGGCCGAGCCGTCTTCCTTGTTAACGTCCGGGTGATACTGGCGCGCGAGACGATAATAAGAGCGCTTGATCTCGTCTTCGGTCGCGCCGCGGGAAACACCCAGAACTTCGTAATAGTCGCGTGCAGTTGACATAGTCCAAAATAGACCAGGCAAATAAAAGACAGCGAATCGGTCCAGAGAACACCCGCTGTCTGGTAACAAGATTATACCCAAAAGGATTTGTTTCGACAAGTATTCGACAACCCCTCACCCCCAAGAATCAGTTGTGTTATACTCGTGAATATGTTCTACCGTTTTCTCGCGCTGTTGGTGGGCAGCCTCCTGCTGACCGCCGGGTGCGCACCCGATCCGACCGCCACGTCCACTACTGCCGTGCGCACCCTCCCGGCTCCGACCGCGGCGGCGACGCGCCCCCCGGCAACAGCCCAGCCGGCAACCAGCCTTCCGCGCACGCCCCTGCCAGTTGCAACCGGCGCGGGCAGCCGGCCCAATGGCAAATTCGTTTTTGCGCCGGGGGATGGGACCCTCTGGATTCAGGACGCCGCCAGCGGGCACGCCCAGTTGCTCGTCAAGGGCTCGGCCACCTCCTTTGCCGATTCGCCGGCCTTTGCGCCCGATGGCAAGCAGATAGTGTATACGGTGAATGGATTTGATGCCCAGGGACTCGGCCAGACCCGGATTGACCTGATCGACGCCGACGGACGGAACGCCCGCGTGTTCTTGCTCCCGCCGGACATCAAGACCGCGCTCAACTGGCCCGTCATTTCGCCCGATGGCAAGTGGGTTTATTACACCGCTTCCTATCCGGTTCCGCCGAACAAGCAGCACACCGAGATCCAACGTATGCCGATTGCAGGGGGCGCGGCGCAAACCCTCGCGCCGGACGCCGAAAAGGGCGTCCTCTCTCCCGATGGCAAACAGCTCGCCTTTGTGCGCTTTAACTTTACGACCTTTGGCGCATCCCTCTGGATCGGCGATGCGGACGGCAAGAATCCGCGCCAGATCATGAGCGAGGATGTGTTTGCGACGATCGGCGCGCCGAGCTTTTCGCCCGACGGCGCGTGGCTCTTGTTCGCCGCGTCCGGCCCGCCGTTACATCCGTTGCCCAGCGCGCTCAACCTCCCGCCGCCGGAATGTGCGCCGCGCCTCCTGTGCCTCCTCGCGGCCCCAGCCCAGGCCGACGGGCTGCCGTGGGACCTCTGGCTCATCAGCACGGACGGCAAGCAGTACAAACAACTGACCCGGGTCGGCGCCGACAGCCCTGCGCCCGCCTGGTCACGCGATGGCAAGACGGTCGCCTTTTTCGACACGAACGGGATTTACCGGGTCGATATCGAGACGCACGCGATATCGCTCATCAGCAAGAATGGCGGGCACGGCGCGTTCGCGTGGTGGGAACCGCCCGGAGCGCCGTAAAGAGCGAAACCCGGACCGCGAGAATCGCGGCTCGTTCCTCGTCCGTGAATCCCTTGGACGGCTTTTTGATCGCGGGGGTGCTCTTGGCGGACCTATGCGTGTCCTTCTTTGTGCATGAGAGCCTGGGCCGCGAAAGACGCGAAAGGTCATAAAAACCGCGACCATCCGCCTTGAAATTGACGTATAATATGATGTATAGAGAAGACGGGAAAGCGGGTATTCCCGAGGAGACATTACGCTATGAATGCGATCCTGATTGATGCCAATATATTCGTTTACGTCTTTGATCAAAACGACCCGGTACGCCAGGAACGGGCAGAAACCGGAGGTGACAATGACTAACAAGATGGTTGTGCGAAAAAAGCGAGGGGTGTCTGTCGGCGCAGGGGTAGGGACGCTCGTCGTCGCGCCTTTGGCGCTGGCCGCGGGGTGGATTGCCTATAGCACCTTTGGCATCAATCATGCCGCGCCCCTTCCCAAGGCAATCCATGCCGATCAAAAGTTTTTCGTGGGGCGCTCGGGCGGCGGGCTGGCCTATTATGCGGACACGCGCGCCCCTGGCCGGCCGCTGGTGCTCATCCACAGCATCAACGCGGCGGGATCGGCCTATGAGATGCGCCCGTTGTTCGACCACTATCGCACCGCGCGTCCCGTCTATGCCCTCGACCTGCCGGGCTTTGGTTTCTCGGAGCGCGCCGACCGCATCTATGGGCCCCAGTTGTTCGAGGATGCCATCGTCGATTTTCTCGAAACGCAGGTCGGTCAGCCGGCCGATGTGATCGCTCTATCGTTGGGTTCCGAGTTTGCCGCCCGCGCGGCGCGGACGCGGCCCGAGTTTTTCCAGTCGCTCACCATGATCTCGCCGAGCGGGTTTGCCGCCGAGCCGCGCGAGATGGACAACAGTTCAGCCTACCAGGCGCTCTCCTACCCGCTGTGGGGACGCCCGCTCTATGACCTGATTGCGAGCCGGTCGAGCATCCAGTGGTTTTTGCAGCAGAGCTTTGAGGGGCCGGTCGATCAAGGGATGATCGATTACGACTATGCCACCGCGCATCAACCGGGCGCACACTATGCGCCGCTCTATTTCATCTCGGGCAAGCTGTTCACGCCGGACATTCGCACGTCCGTGTATAACCGGCTCACACTGCCAGTGCTGGTCCTCTTTGACCGGGACTATTTTGTCAGCTTTGCGATGCTCCCTGCCACTGTCAAGGAGCATCCGAACTGGCGCGCCGTGCGCGTCTATCCGACCAGGGGACTGCCCCAGTTTGAAAAGCTGGACGAGGTGACGGCGGCGCTGGATTCTTTCTGGAAAGAATCCGTGTAATTCTATTTGATATAGGAGAACAACGATGAATTATCGCCGGCTGGGAAAATCCGGGCTCAAGATCAGCGAGCTATCGCTGGGCGCATGGGTAACGTATGGCGGCCAGGTGGGCCAGGACGTGGCGGACAAGTGCATGGCCGCGGCCTATGACGAGGGCGTCAACTTTTTTGATAACGCCGAGGCGTACGCCAACGGCAACGCCGAGATCGTCATGGGCAACGTCCTCAAAAAGATGGGCTGGCGGCGCGAGGGGCTCATCATCTCGACCAAAATCTTTTGGGGCGGTGAAGGGCCGAACGACAAGGGGCTGTCGCACAAGCACATTATCGAGGGGGTGAACAACGCCCTCAAGCGCCTGCAGCTCGATTACGTGGACCTTGTCTTTTGCCATCGCCCGGACCCGACCACGCCGATTGAAGAGACGGTTCGCGCGATGGACATTGTCGTCAAGCAGGGCAAGGCGTTCTACTGGGGCACCTCCGAATGGAGCGCCGCCGAGATCATGCGCGCGGATGGGGTGGCCCGGCAGTACGGGCTGACGCCGCCGAGCATGGAACAGCCGCAGTACAACATGCTCTGGCGCGAGCGCTTTGAAAAGGAATATGCGCCCCTCTATCGCGACCTGGGCTATGGCACGACGATCTGGAGCCCGCTCGCATCCGGCGTGCTGACCGGCAAGTACAATAACGGCATCCCGGCCGACAGCCGCGCTACACTCAAGGGGTACGAGTGGATTCAAAAGTACGTGATCACGCCGGAGCGCCTGGCCAAGGTCAAAGCGCTCGAACCGGTCGCGGCGGACCTCGGATGCACAATCGCGCAGATGGCGCTGGCGTGGTGCCTCAAGAACCCGCATGTCAGCACGGTCATTACCGGCGCCAGCCGGCCTGAACAGGTCCACGAAAACATGAAGGCGCTCGACATTGTGCCCAAGCTGACCCACGAGGTTATGGAAAAGATCGACCAGCTCCTGGACAACAAGCCCCGCATGGAAGAGGATTAAGCGACGACGCGGGAACAGAGTGTGGGGGGCGCAGGAGAATCGGACTCTCCTGCGCCCCTTTTCCTATCGCTCGCTCCAGCGCTCGAGCCCGGCCGGTGCACGGGAAAAGCCGAGTACTTCCAACAAGGCTTGCCCGGGGCTCCCGATTACGCTCGCGCCGTTCCACCGGGTGACCACACTGCGGCGCGGCACGCCCGGCCGATGGAAATACGCTGACAGCGCACGTGCAATCACCTCGGACGGGATGTTCGCGAGCGTCGTCATGCGTTCCCCGCTGTCTTCGGCAACCAGTATCGGCTGACCGCGCCAGAGGGCGAGGTGCGTCGACGGAACTCGCGCAAAACGGAGCGGCGCGCCGTTCGCCCCCATCGGGCCGTCGGCCAGTTCGCCTCCAAAGAGGTTGGCGGGGTCGGTCGCATTCAGGATGAGAGTCGCATCCTCCGCTCCCCGGTCCTGCACGCGGAGGAGGTCTACCGCTTCCGGGAGCGCGAATTGGAGGCCGGATAGCCCCGCGACGAAATAGCCCCGCCGCACTTCGCCCCGCATCTCCATCCGCTGAAACTGGGGATAGAGCAACGCCCAATCGCCGAGCCCTTCTTCGTGCGCTATGGCTTCGCGCGTGACGACGCCATAGCGCGCCAGGAACGTGCGCGCCAATTTGGCCCCGCGCCCCTCATCGCTTAGCGCGGGGCCCAGGATGCCAACTCGATGCACCAGCGCCCACCGGCCGCTCCAGGCAGCCCCTTGTGATTCGGAGCGCAACCGCTGGGTGACCCGGCGCCTGGCATCGTTCAAGCGGCTGCGAGAAAGCGCTGGCCGTCCCTGCCGCCGCGCGGCCAGGTCTTGTTCAAGCTCACTGAGTGGGCGCCGCGCGCCGTCCTCTTCGCGTCCCGGGCCCGACGTTCCCTGTACGATCATCTGCCGTAGGGTCTCGGCCGAATCGTTCGTCGCCAGCCCCGCCATCGCCAACTCGACGAGCGCGCCGGCGACAACGTCCGGGCGATGATGGAGGCCGGCCTGGAGGTCGCTCGCAAACGACGCCCCTTCGCTCTTGAGATACTCGTACACCGCCTGCGCCTCGGCGCTCAAACCGCTCGGGTCCGCCGACGGCAGGAACAGCCCGCCCTCGCCCCGGAACAAGAAACGAATATGCCCGCGTCGCGGGTCGCGTCCCGAGCCCACCCACACCAGTTCGCCGGTCTGGCAAAGCGCATCCAGCTCAACCGGGTCATAATCGGCCAGGCGCGCGGGCAAGAGATCGCGTTCCCAGACGGGCGCGGGCGCCGCCACGCCGCGCAACTGCTCCAGCGCCTGATGCAGGCCAGTGGGACCGGCAAACCGGGTAGCGGGAGCGAGATGCTGCCACCGCGCGAGGAAATCGGCGTAAGCATAGACCGAGACGGGCTGTACCTCATGCCGGAGCAGAGTAAGCGTCCGGCGGTGAATCTCTTCCAGCAAGTGCTGGTCGCAGAACTCGTCGCGGTCGCGCGCTGTAAAATGGCCGCGGACCAGTTCCTGCGCATTCACAAACTGTTCGAGGGTGGCGTCGAGCCACGGTTGCGGAAAGGCATAACGGTCGAGAATCTGCGCCCGCGTGACGGGGCCTGAGATGCGAAGCAGGCGGCGAAGGAGCGCCTCTCCCCCAGCGCTCCCCTCCCATCCGCCAGGGTCTGACGCGCCTCCGGAAAGGGGCGGGAGCGCTTTGAGTTGGCGGTACGACCGGGCTTGCTCAGCCAGGACCCAGCGCGATTCGACGCCGTGCGAGGTCGGGATTGGAACCGGGACGATCCGCGACTGGGCGGCGAGCTGTTCGATCCAGGCTTGGCCATCACCCAAAGCGCGGGCAATGAGCTCGTCAGTCGTCAGGTCTCCCAATTCCGCGAGATAGACCGCCAGCTCTTCGGCCGAACGCGCCTGGTAGCCGGAGGCCAGGTGCTGGGCGCGTGCGAATGTCTCGGCGATTGCTTCGGGCTTGAGCAGGTCGCTCAGCTCAATCCCCTTGAGCAGGTCGTTGAGGACCTCGCGCCGCAGCGAGAGGAACTGGAGATTGCGCTCGGCCTTGGGAGCATCCCATTCATAGAGGTAAACCTGGTTAAAGGCGACCAGCAGGCCAGCGGCGACCGGCGAAGGGACAACCGTCTCGATGGGAACGACGCGAATCTCCCCTGAGGCGATGCGTCCGAGCACCTCTTCCAGGTGAGGGAGATCAAAGACATCGCGAAGGCAATCGCGATAGGTCTCGGCGACAATCGGGAAATCGTCGAACCGGCGGGCGATGGCGAGGAGGTCTCGCGCCTTGAGCCGCTGAAGCCAGAATGGGGTGCGTTTTTTGCCGCGTGCCCTGGGCAGCAGGAGGGCGCGGCTCGCGTTCATGCGAAACTGGGCGCCAAAGACCGCCGAGTTGGGTAATTCCCACAAGAGGCGCTCACGCGCCTCACTGGGGCTCATCTGCTGGACGAGATCCATCGGCGGGTCGCGGTCCAATTGCGTCAAGTGGAGGATGATGCCATCGTCATTCGTCTGCATCTCGACCGAAACGCCCATCCGTTCGCGCAGGGCGCTGCTCAGAGCCAGCGCCCACGCGCCGTTCACCCGCCCGCCAAAGGGGGAATGAATCACCAGGTGCGGATCGCCGAGGGCATTGGTAAAGGACTCGACGACGATAGTGGTGTCGGACGACATGACTCCGACCGCGTCGAGCTGGCGCTTGACGTACGCGATGAGGTTACGCGCCGAGTTTTGGTCCAGCACATAATCCTGCTCCAGCCACGCCTCAACCGCGTCCAGGCGCTCGGGGTCCTTCTGGATGCGTTCGCTGATCTCACGGCGAAAGCGCCCGATCCGCGCGCCCAACTCATAGGGGTGATAGGGGATATCGCCACGCCAGAATGGCATACGGGGCGTCGCGCCGCCGGCATCCGAGACGATGATGCGGTCGTCCGCGATCTCGCGCACCCGCCACACATTGCTACCCAGCAAAAAGGCATCCCCTTCGCGCGTCTCGAATACAAACTCTTCGTCCAGCTCGCCGACCTTGGTCTTGCCATCCGTGAGATAGACGTGATATGCTCCGGTATCGGGGATCACGCCAGCGTTGCTGAGGGCCAGGAGTCGGGAACCGGGGAGCGCCGTCAGGCGGTCGTGCACCCGGTCCCAGGCGATCTTGGCCCTCAGCGACGGCGAAGGCCGCATACTCGCCCCTGCCAATTCCGTGTAATAGCGCCCGGAGAGCATGTCGAGTACCGAGTGAAAAGCAGAGAGGGAGAGGTCACGATAAGGATAGGCGCAGCGCACCAGATCATAAAGCGTCGGGACCGCCCAATCCTCGACCGCAACCATCGCCACGACCTGCTGAGCCAGCACGTCCAGCGGATTCTGCGGCGTATAGGTCGGCTCGACATCCCCATCCAACATTCCGCGCACAATCGCAGCCGCCTCAGCCAGGTCCTCGCGAAAGGTGGGATAGACGCGCCCGCGGCTCGTCTGGCCGACGAGGTGCCCGGAGCGACCGACGCGCTGCAGGCCCTGGGATACGCTCTTGGGAGACTGAAGCTGAACGACCAGATCGACGGCGCCAATATCAATGCCCAACTCCAAAGAGCTGGTGCCGACCAGCGCCGGGAGCTTACCCGCTTTGAGGTCCGTTTCCATCTCGCGCCGCGACTCTTTGGACATGCTCCCGTGATGAGCGCGAAAGGGTCCCTCTGCCCCGGTGGCAAAGATACCGCGGTCATGGGCGACGCCATCGGGAAGGAGCGCCAGGCCGCCCGGCGGCATCTCTTCGGACTGCTCGGCGGCAAGCTGGGCATTCAGGCGGTCGGCCGTCCGTTCAGCAAGGCGCCGGTTGTTGGCAAAGATCAGCGTCGTACGATGGCGGCGGACATCGTCGAGCACCTGCGGGATGAGCGAGGGCCAAATCGTGTCCCCCGGCATCTCCCGAAAATCGTCCACCACGGTGACGACCTTGAGATCGAGCGCCTTGTGGTAATGCGCATCCACAATCGTGACGGGACGGGATAAGATTGCGGATTGTCCCAAGGGGACTCCCTCCGGTCGCGGGGCGTCCCCAGGAGACTCGTTCGGATTGCGAGTTGTAGAAGGCATCTGTCCGCCCAAAAACCGGGCCGCTTCCTCCAACGGCTTGATTGTGGCCGAGAGGCCGATGCGCTGGACCGGCTGCGCGGCGAGGTGTTCGAGGCGCTCCAGGCTCAGCGCGAGGTGAACGCCCCGCTTGCTTCCGACCAGGGTGTGAATCTCGTCGACGATGACCGAGCTGACCGTGCGGAACATTTCACGGGCGCGCGGGCTGGTCAGCATCAGGTAGAGCGATTCGGGCGTGGTAATGAGAATATCGGGCGGCTGCTTGACCATCTGCTGGCGCGTACTGCTCGGCGTGTCCCCGGTCCGGACCATGACGCGGACGCGCGGCAGGGGCGCGCCCATCTGTTCCGCAACCGCGCGAATCCCTTCGAGCGGGACCTGAAGGTTGCGCTCGATGTCGTTGTTCAGCGCCTTGAGCGGCGAAATGTAAAGGAGGCGGACACCTTGAGGAGGCGGACCGCCGCTCACGGACGGATGACGAGTCCCCTTGTCTACTTGTTTACGGACCCCGAATGCGGGTCCCGGGGCTGTTTCCTTGTCTTCCTGTCTCCCTTTCTCCTGATAAATCCGGTCGATGCCCCAGAGAAAGGCGGCAATGGTTTTGCCCGAGCCGGTCGGAGCGAGGATGAGCGTATGCTCGCCGCGCTGAATGGGAGGCCAACCCTGGGCTTGGGGCGGTGTGGGCTGTCCCAGAGTCTGCTCGAACCAACGGCGGACCGCCGGAGAAAAGGCGTCAAGTGGATTAGACATCGCAAGACCAACGCACCCCGAGGGTGTCGGCGAATCATAAAACAGTTGTTCTGATTGAGGGTATTATAACACCGGTTGGGCCAATCCGTTGCTTTTGCCCCACCCCTTATTCCATTGTATAATTGCCTGTACCCGTTCCAGGTTATGAGTACTATTCCTTCCGCAATTCACCCTTATGAGAGCGGTTTCACCCACCGGCCCAGAGGCCATCGACTCGATCGCGTGCCTGTACGGACGCCGGCGTTGTCTCTCGATTTCCCTGGTTTGGCCTAAACGCAAGATCGGTCTAGCGAAGCTTGCAATGTTCGGAGGACCTCACGCATGACCCTCGCACAGATGGAATCGCGCTTTTTCGAGTTGAAAGGCAAGCTGGCCGTCGGGCAGCTTGCCGAAGACGAGTTCAAGCGCGAAATGGAAAAGCTGCGATTCCAGGACCAACAAGGCCGCTGGTGGATGATTGGCGCGCAGAGTGGACGCTGGTATTACTATGACGGTGCCCGCTGGCTGCTGGGCCAGCCCCCCGCCGAAGAGCCGGCTCCGCCCAGTTCACTGCCCGAGCGGGAGAACGGCGACGCGCCGCGCATGACGCCGGCCATGACCCAGCCAGCCGATACGCCATTTCCACCGCCTGCAAACCTGCCCCCGCCGCCCCCTGCCGCGTTTCAGGCAGCCGTGCCCCCGCCACCCATGGCGGCTCGTCCGACCGTTGCCACGCCGCCACCGGCAAAACCCAAACCGGTCAAGGCTGCCCCACCGCCAAAAACCGGCCTCCCCGCGCGGCTCAAGGAACCGTCGCCGCGGGGACCAACGCTCGCTGACCGGGTGCGCGAAGAGATGGGCCATGTCCACATGCCCGAGGTTCATGCCCCCCATGTTCATATACCCGAGGTGCATGTCCCCGAGGTTCACGTTCCGGAAGTGCATGCCCCGGCGCCCATCCGCCGCTTTTCACCCTATTTCATCCTGCTGGGCGCAGTCGTCGTTGGCCTGGTGATTGTCGCGCTGATGTGGCTCGCCATTGACAATTTCGTTCCCGGCAAGCCGATCAGCTCATTTCTGGGCAAGACCTTGAACAGTTCAGCCGTCAGCACGCCGACCGCCAAAGCTACAGGGACCCCCCTGGCCGGCGCCAATGTCGACACGATCCTCAAAGTGTCCGACGACCTTGTGTCCAAGAGTCAATTTGCCTCGGCGCTCTCCGCGTATCAAGATGCGGCCCGACAGGCGCCCAATAACGCCGATGTCTATGTCCACTGGGCGCGGGCGCTGGCGCTCACCGGACGCATCCAGGACGCAGCCGACAATGCCCGGCGCGCGACGCGGATTGACACGAACTCGGCGGATGCGTATGCCGAGTTAACACGCGACCTGGCGTGGAGTGGCCAGTATGACGAGGCGGTCAAGGACGGCGAAAAGGCGATTGGGCTCGACGACAAGAATGCGACCGCGCACGCATTCCTGGCCGAAGCCTACCTGCGCGCGGGCAGAACCGACGACGCGGGCAAGGAGGCGGCGCGCGCCGTTCAGATCGACGACAAGAACGCCGATGCGCATCGCGCAGCCGGCTGGGTCGCCGTGCTCGCCAAGAACCAGGACCAGGGAACCGCCGAATGGCAGCGCGTCACCACCGAGCTCGCCCCGGACCAGTTCTTTTACCATTACGAGTTCGGCCAGGTTTACAGTTCCTATCTCAACGACGCGCCCAACGCCATCCTGGAATATCAAAAGGCGATCGCCCTGTTTGCGCCGTACGTCCCTTCCTATATCGCG
>JBAVQS010000408.1:0-9197 GCA_049694275.1 Anaerolineae bacterium
GAGGTGGTCGAACGGCCGGCGTCGGTGGTCAAGGAGCTGGTCGAGAACGCGATTGACGCCGGGGCGACCGCCATCTCGATTGAGATTCGCGAAGGGGGCGTGACGCTCATCCGCGTGAGCGACAACGGGATTGGTATGTCGCGCACGGATGCGATGCTCGCGGTTGAGCGCTTTGCGACGAGTAAGATCGCGAGCGAAACGGATTTGAACGCGGTGCGGACGCTCGGCTTTCGCGGCGAGGCGCTCCCCTCGATCGCCAATGTCTCGCAGTTGGAGATCCTGACGCGGGCGCGCGACGAGATCGAAGGGACACGGGTGCGCGTCGTGGAGGGCATCGCCGAGGCGGCGGCGGCGGGCGCGCCGCTGGGGACACAGGTCGCGGCGCGCGGCCTCTTTTATAACGCGCCGGCCCGTCGCAAATTCCTCAAGGCGCCGCTGCGCGAGGCCGAGCTGGTGAGCAAGACGGTGACGCTCTATTCGCTTGCCTATCCGCAGATCGCCTTTCGCCTGGTCGTGGATGGCCGCGAGAGCCTGGTTGCGCCTGCCGCCTCGCCGTTAGAGCGAATTGGCGCGGTCTGGGGACGCGAGGTCGCGGCCGAGATGGTCGAGCTCAACTATACGAGCATCGACCTGCGCGTGCGGGGGTATATCTCGCGCCCGGCGCTTGCACGTGCCAGCCGCGAGTGGCAGACCTTTTTCGTCAACGGGCGCCCGATTCGCTCGGGACTGCTCGCCGTGATGCTCGAACGCCCTTACCTGGGACGTATCCCGCCCAACCGCCATCCACTGGCGGTGGTCCAGATCGACCTTGACCCGCATTATCTGGATGTCAATGTGCACCCGCGCAAGGCCGAAGTGCGCTTTTACCAGGAACGGGCGATCTATGGGGCCGTCTCTCAGGCGGTGGAACAGTCCCTGCGCGATTTTCCGCAGGCATTCCAGGTTGGCCCTGGTGAGTGGCCCTTTGCGAATGTGCCGGATGCCGGTGGACCGGGGCCTCTGCTGCGCGAACTGCCTGCCGATTATCGCGCCGCCGACTGGCGCGCCGTGGCCCAGCTTCACAATACCTATCTTCTCGCCGCGACTCCCGATGGTCTGGTTATCGTTGATCAACACGCGGCGCAAGAGCAAATTTTTTACGAGCGGCTGACGGTGGAAAATGAGGGGTCAGGAACCAAGGACAAGGGGCGAGAGATACAAGACCCGCCGATTTACCTGACCGCACGAGAGGCTGAACTGCTTGACGCACATCTCGAAGAGTACCGGGCGATGGGGATTGACGCCGAACCGTTCGGCGAGAATACGTTCCGGGTGAACCGCATTCCGTCTTTTGTCCCGCTCGCGGTCGGCGAACTGCTGTCCATCTTGCTGCAAGAGCACGAGCGGTTCCGCGCGCTCGAAGGAGATGCGCTGCGCGACAAGCTGGCGGCCAAAACGGCTTGTGTGAGCGCGATCAAGGCAGGCGATGCGCTCGCCCCCGACCGGCAGCAGGCGCTCCTCGATGAGCTGCTCCAGGCGTATGCGCCGGCGACATGTCCGCACGGGCGGCCGGTGTTTGTGCTGGTCAAACTGGAGGAGTTAGAGCGGCGCTTTCTGAGACGATAAGGGCTGACCGAATGGGTCAGCCCTTTTTAATAGCCCTGGATGTTGGTGGGGATGTTCGTGTCTTTTTGGGATTGATTGAGTGAGAATTGGGCGCTGAACTTGCAGTTCCATTGATTGTGCGAGCCGAACTGGACCGTCGAGCCGCCGATCCAGAAAGGATAGATGCACACATCGCCGGTGTTCGGATCGGTCGTCGCGACGTTATAGTCAAAGCGGTTGCCCTGTGAAAAGGTGACCTCGTAGCAGTTGGCCGAAGCGCCCGCGCAATAATTGTTGAAAAATTGATTGTTGTTGCTCGCAAAGCCGCCGACCCCCGATGCATAGATGCAGTTGCCGCTTCGCTCGCAGTGATTGTTGAAAAAGAGCGAACTGCTGGCCTGAATCGCGGCGATGCCCGAGCTTTCGCAGCCGCTCTGAAGGTAATTGCCCCCGGGGTCGGTGCACGCGCGATTCACATGATTGGTCGTGTTGGCGACCAGATAGTTGTTGGCGGTATAGAGGAGCAGGATGCCCCAGCCGTTCAGCTCGGAGAAGTTGTTGTTGAACAGAATGTTGTTCGATCCGTGCGAAACGACGACGCCGGTCGTTCCCCCCGATACGACGGCCGAAGTGACCGCCGAGTTGGTTGCATTATCCAGCAGAATGCCGCCGCCGTAGCCGATTGCGCCATGCGGCGGCGCGCCCTGATACCCGCAGGCGTCGTAGAGGCACAGCCAGCTATTCAAGTCCCCAGGGTCCGTCGCCGCGGCGATATGGACGCCGACGATGGCGATGTTGTTGCCCGTCGCGGTGATTGCAAACCCGCGCGGGGGACCCTGCACGACCGCCGTGCCGCCGCTATCGCTATAGATCGTGATCGTATCACCCTGAACGCGAAACGGCGCGTACTGCTGGCCGCGGCAGAGGACGATGGTGTGATCGACGACGGCAGGCATCTGCGATGCCGGGGTGCAGCCGCCGGGCCGCGCAGTAAGCGGGATGGAGGTCGAGGGCATCCCCACATAATCGGGCACGGTCACGGGCATTCGCGCGGCGATAGGAGCGCGGATGGGCGCCGCTTTGCTCGGGCCGGATTTTGCGGGGGTCGGACGCTGCAGCGTCAGCGTCGAACCGGGTGTCGATGCCGCCGAATTATTCCCGGTGGTCGTAGCCGGCGATTGTCCATTATTCAATGCAATGGCCGGGCCCGGTGGATTACCTTGGCCCGGAGTTGTCGCTTCGGCGCCTGCGGTCGTACCGGCAGATGGCGTGACTCCTGCGGCGCCTGCGGTCGTATTCGGTCCTGCGCCCGGCGGCAGAGTAACGGTCGGGTTATCGGTCGCCGTTGCCGTAACGGTTGGCGGCGCCGGCGTATTGTCGGGCGGGATGAGGGCGACGCCGCCCAGTTGGGCGCTCAGAGCGGCAATGAGCGCCGGTTGATCTTGTCGGTTCAGTTCGACCAGGCTGGGTTCTTTCGAACCGAGCACGACCGCCAGCCCGGCGAGGCGATGCGCGATGACATCGCGCTGCGGCGCATAAGAGAGCGCCAGCGCCTGTACGCGGTCGGCAATTCGAGTTGAATGGAGACGCGCGAGCCGGTCGGAGAGGAGGTGTGAGTCCTGATCGAGGTAATAAGCTTCGGCGACGGCGATGATATAATCGTCTTGCGAGTTTGGGTCCAACTGCACCGCGTCGCTCGTCGGCGCCGGGGGCGGATTAGCGCTCCAGACGGCGCTGCCGATCACCCCAAACACCAGGCCGACGGCAAGCGCAAGCCCCGCCATTAAGACGAGCGGCGCCGCGGGTGAGGCGATCACCTGCGGCACTGTCGATTCAGAGGGTTCTGAATGAGTGGTGAGACGTGCCTTCAATTGCTGAAACAGGGTGACAAGGCGATCCATAGGATAAAACCAATACGCCGATTGTAACACCCCCGCGCGCGCGAGTCAATATACCTATAGCACTAGAGTTCGGATAGCAAGAAACCAAACCCGTTGTGGCAGGCCTATAACCTGCCACAACGGGTTTGGCGGTTTTCAGGCTAGAAATCGACGGTAATCTGTGTGGGCTGGATGTGGTCCTGGACGATGCGCACCTGTTCCTGGATGAGCCCGAGCCAGTAATAGGGATTGACCTTGGGGGGCTTGTCCGTGATCTTGATTCCGCCGGTCACCACCACGACCTGCCCGGGCATCAGATAGAGGTACTCTTTTCCGTTGATTGTGACGTGCTTGAGCTCTTTGCTGGACCCGAGCTGCCAGCGATAGGGATACTGGCGTCCGATCGAGTTGCCTTCCGAATCGACGCCGATTCGCCACACACCCGGTTCCTCGTACTGCTGGATGATCGAATAGTTTTGGTCGGTCGAATAGATAAAGCCGGGCTCGGGGCCAGTGGTCCGAATCGGCACCGTGCCAATGTTCTTGATGGTGACGGTGAATTGCATGGTCGAGCCGAGGGGGATCACCTGGGGCGTAAACTCGCCCGCGCTGCCGATGATCGCGGCGCGCGGCGTCCCTCCGTCCTGGATCGTCAGCGGATGCTCGACGCGAACGATGTTGCCGATGGCATCCACCGCTTCCGCCACGACCGTGTAATTCCCATCCGGCGGCGGCGCCGCGCCCCGGTCGATTCCGCCGTCATAGTCATATTCGTGCCGGCCGGGCGCCGAGAGCTTGTCCTCGGTCAGGATGGTTGTCTCTTTTTTCTCGTCGATGGGATATTTGTTCTTGCCATCGGTCAAATAGACCTCGACCCGCGCCGGCTTGGCCAATTCGTAGGCGATGAGGACGCGGTCGTCGATCCCGTCCTGGTTCGGGGTGAAATGATCCGGAAAAACGGTGAAATTCTTGAGCTCGGGGAGGGTCGTGTCGGCATTCGTAATAGTGAGCGTGTTGCGCGCCTCCTCGACCGGCCCGTTCCCCTCTCGCGCCTGAACCAAGACTTGATAAACGCCGTCCGGCAGGATGCGGTCATTGACCGCGCCGCCAAAGAGAATCTGGTAATCGTCGGCCGCGCGCACCTGATTCTCGCGCAGGGTGTACTGGATGTTGCGTTGTGTATCGACCAGATACACCGAGACGGTGGCGGTACGCGTGAGTGAATACTGAAACAGTGTCGCGGTGGTCTTGCTTCCCGGAAAGGGCGAAATGGTCGTGGGCGCGAGCGACACGTTGGTGAGCAGCGGGCGGGGGCCGCAGCCGCCGACCGCAACGAGCGCGAGAAACAAAATCCCGATCGCTCGCAGAATTCGCAAAACTTGCACGGATGGCCTCTCTTATTTGATCTCTACCTGTCCGGCGATCAGCGAATCGCCGATGTCGTTTCCCTTGTTGTCCTGCACGCGCAAGCGCTGGCCGGTCGCGTCATACAGGCCCACTTCGATCTTGTACAGCCCGGGCGGGGCGTTCGATGCAACCAGAAGGAGATAGGGATCGCCGATCAGTTGCCCGGCCGGCCACGCTGTTGTCGGCAGGGTGTCGTTGACCGGCAGGTGATCGATCTGTCCCCAGAGAAAATTACCCTGGGCGGGATTGTACTGTGACCCGAGCAAATGCACAAATACGGTGTAACTGGTGTCCGGCGTTTTATCTGCCTTCCAGAACAGGGTCAGTGGGATCGTGTCGCCCGGATGGTACTGGCCGCTCGGTAGGTCGATGCCCGGAAGCGAGATCTGGTCGCCCAGGCGATAGCCGGGGGTGGGGGTCATTGTTGCGCCGGGCCGCGCGGTGGCGCCCTGGGCCGACCGGGGCAGAACGCGTATCGTCCCCACCTTGAGTTGTGTCAACCGTGCATGTACGAATATATCATACTCGGTCGCCGTTGAATCGGGCGGAATGACAAAATCCGCCTGGACGCGTTCGTGCGCGCCAATCGAGATCGGCGTCTCTTGTTTGGCCTGAGGCGTGTCGGGCGATGAGTCATGGCCGGCCAGAATCGTCCGCACGATCACCAGGTCCATCGATTGCCAGTAGGTGACGACGTGGATTGTATCGCCCGCATACGCCTCGCGGACCGGCAGGTCGAGGCCGATCAACCGGAGGCGGCTGTCCAAATCGTCGGCGCGGGGCGTGAGCGGATAAAAATTGTCGGGGGGGACATCCTTGACATTATGGACCCGGTTGGCATAGAGCACCAGCCGCTTGTTGCCAAAGGTCTGCTCGTATTGCTTGGGCCAGCGCTGCGCCAGTTCCGCTTCGACCAGGTGCTGCGGATCTCTGGCGAGCGCGTCCGGAATCGTCACGAGCCAGGCGCCCTGATACTGCGCCGCCTGCGCCGCGACGCGATGCGCGGTGGCCTGGTCCACCGGCGCGCCATTCGGCACGCCGACCCAGGGCCATTCGCGGCCGGGGCGCAAATAATAGAGAAAGGTTGGCCACTCCTGGTCTGTATCGAGGACGAGAGCATCACCGGGCAGCGCGAATGAATTGACCGCCTGCGCGATGCTGGCATAGTCATCCTGGAGCACGCGCCCTGAATAGTAATCGCCCAGCGTATAGACCTGCGCGGCGAGGACGAGAAGGATGGCCGCGGCCGCGAGGTAACGCGAGACGCGCGCCAAAAAGGCAATGCCCATCGCCAGCAAGAGCATATAGGCCGGGAGCAGGATAAGCAGGTAGCGCGCCTGAATCTTGGGGGCGAAAAAGGCGGCCGGGGTGAGCGACAGGATATAGATCAACAGCGGTGGGACGAGGACGATGATCAGAGCCAGGAGCGTGCCCCATTGTAACGCCGGCGCGGCGTGATTCCGTCGCCTGCGCAGCAGCGGCCAGAGTGCGCCGGCCAGGACGAGCACGGTAAAGAGCGCGGTGAGGACCGTATAGTTGTCGATATAGGTGGTGACGCCCAGCGCCAGGACGGTCGCGACGAGGCGGAGGAAGAGGCCCGCATCAAAAGCCGGCGCGGCCGACCAGGTCGCGGCGTTCTGTAGATAGAGCCATAGCCAGGGCGCGAACAGCGCCAGCACGGCGATCTGGGCCAGGCACCAGCGCAGGAATAACGCGGTGGGCTTGCCCTGGCCCCGCCATTCGCGCACGAGCACAATCAGGATCAACAGGTTATCGGCAAGAAAGATGAGCGCGGCCAGATAGTGCGAATAGAGGGCGAGGGTGATGGAGAGGACATAGCCGATCCAGATCCTCCAGGCCCGCCGTTGGGTGGGCGATGCCAGAACGAGCCGCAGGACGAACCAGACGCTTGCCAGCGCAAAGAACCCCGAGAGGGTGTAGTTTTTGATGTCCTGGGACCACCAGATGTGAAAGCGGGCGAGCGCTAGCAAGAGAGCGGCGAGCACGCCGAGCCATTTGCCGCCGATCTCTCTGGCGATGCGATAGAGGAGCGCGACCGCGAGTACGCCGAAAAAGAGCGAAAAAAAACGCCCGATGGCGGCCTCCGTCCCAATGGCGTTCCAAAAGTGCATCAGCCAGTAATGGAGGGGCGGATGCTCATCGCTCGCGGTGCGGAGCGCAATCCAGTCGAGGTCATGCTGCGAAAGCCAGATGGTCCAGCCTTCATCCCACCAGATGCTTTTATCGGCAAGGCGCTCGACGCGCATCAAGAACGCGAGCGCGACAACCCCGAGGGCGGCGCCTTTTGCGCCGAGCCGCGTCCATACAGTGGTGATCAGTCTTAGCATCGAACTCGCTTCCGCTCACTTTCGCCGCGATTCTAGCACAATCAAGCGCTACGGCAAATCGGCGGGGGCATCCGGCGCGGGAACTGCTTGCCGTAAGTGGAGAGTGCGGCCCAGCAAAAGATAGAGGGACCATGCGCCGAACAGGAGCAGGTTAGCGGTCGCGTTCAACTGTCGCGCGAGGGCAAGCTGCTGGACCGGGTCATCGATTCCCAGCCAGGCAAACACCGGCGGATCGGAGAGCGCATAGTTCAGGACCATGGTGACCGTGACCGCGAGATAGACCCAGAGCCACTTCGCGTTCCGCGTGAGCGCGACCGCGAGGAGGGGGAGGAGCGAATAGCCATAGTTCTCGTGAATCTCGGTCGGGAGCATGAAAAAGCAAAACCCGACGAACGCGCCGATGGCAAATAAATCCTCGCGCCGGGCGAACCACGCCTTGACCAGCGTGGCCAGGTAAAATCCGCCAAACAGCAGCAAGCTGAGCGTGCGATACGAGAGGGGAATATTTGGATCGATGCGGCCGGTATCCGCCAGGTCAATCTGTCCATCCTTGAGGACCCACCAGAGGTTGTGTGCGTTGGCCGAGAGGATCGGATGGTGTCCGACGGTGTCTCCGAAATAGGCGACCATTCCATCCAGCCCACCGGCGAGTATCATGGGCAACAGCACGAGGACGACGCCGATTGCGCCCCCGGCGACGGCGGGCGCAATCCCGCGCAGAATTCTGCCGGCGTACTCGCGGCGCAGTGGATACGCGGCGAGCAGCTCCCGCGCCGCCCAGAGGAGGAGGAGCGGGCCAAAAACCGCCGCCTGCGGTTTCGTCACTGCGCCAGCGCCAATCACGAAAAAGGCCCACCCCATGCGCCGGTTCTCCATGAGCAAGAACGCGAGGAGGACCAGGAGCGCCGGGATGGCATCTGTTTGTCCCCAGTACGCGCCGTTCCAGAGGACGGCAGGGTTGAACCAGTAGCCGAGCGCAACCAGCCACGAGATGCGTTCGGATCGTTTTTGGCGCGCCATGGCAAAGAGGAGTGCGCCGGTCAGCAGGTCGCACACGAGGGCGGGGACGCGCAGCAGCGTGCGCTGGACCGGGTCTGCCAGCGCCGCGGGGTTTGTCGTCAGCCCGCGCAGGGCCGGATCACCCGCAATGCCCGGATAGAGAAAGTCGGGGGAAAAGACCGCGTGATAAATATTCCCCATCGTGTGCAAAATATAGACCAGGCCGGGCGATTGGTCGGCGATCCACAACCCGTCAGGCGAGGTATACGCGCTGCCCAGGCCATAGGTGACCGTCTTGTAGGCCCAGACTACATAGTCCTGTGTATCCACGATAAAGCCGGGGCCGACAGCGAAAATCATCCGCACCCCCAGCGCAAGCGCCATGACTGCGAACAACAGCCGCACGGTCCGTGGTGAGATCGCGGGCGTCAGCCGCCGGAGCAGATACGACAGGAGCCAGGCCGCGAACAGGATGCCCAGGCTAAACCAGAGGAGCGACCCCGAAAACCAGATGGTCTCGGCGCGGGCAACGACCAGCAGGAAGGCCTGCACGGGGATGCTGATTTCGGCGACAATCGCCGCAAGAATCATATTGCCGCTCCACATCCACCCGACGGCAAAGAGGAGGAGCGTCAGAAAGATGAGGTAAAGCGCGGCCGGCGCGGGCAGGGTCAAGCCCTGGGACTGGAACCGCGCCGAATCGATCTGCAAGCCGAGTGCGCGGTCGTCGGGCGGCTGTGTAAAAGTATCGCCGGCGAGGGTCACGATCAGGTTGCCGTCCACGCCGATTGTGGCGCGGGTGACGGGAAAGGAATACGCGCGGAACTCGCCATCCGGTTGAATCTCGCCCAGCAGTTGCCCATTGCCTAGCACCTGGACGTGGGCCTGACCGGACGGGCGCGGCGCGGCGAGGTACACTGTCAAAACGCCGTCCTGATTGCCAATGCCCCAGAACCGGATCTCGGCGCGCGGGCCGCTC
>JBAVQS010000409.1:0-8887 GCA_049694275.1 Anaerolineae bacterium
TGAATACGGCCTTACTTCCGTGATAACCGCCTGCCATTTCTGTTCCTCCTGAAAGTGTGAATCAGCCGCCATGCGGCTATGTATTCCGATAGTAGAGTCCATAGCGGGCTGCGCCGCGATCAGGTCGCGGCCCACCCGAATACGCCCACCGGCCGTGCGACGATGACAAACGAGATACTCGTGAGCGTGCCGGTGAGTGCATAGCGCAACCATCGGTCAACCGTTGTGCCACTGACTAACCGCTCATAGGTGAGCCCGCTTACTACGGTGTGTGTCACGCGATCCGCCCAGCCGGTCGAGCCATCCGCCGAAGATTGCACCTTGAACGTCGCGTTCGTCCCCGTGAACGCGGTCACCGCGAGATAGCTCTCCACGCCCGCCGTGCCCGCTGCGCCGAAATCGAACGCCGTGCCGTTGGCTCCTGCAGTCTTGGTTGCGTTCCCCAGGACCTTGCAGCGCGCCAGTGCGATATTGCCCTGGTAGGTCACCTGCGCGCCTACGAGTGAGCTATTGGTTGATGGGATATTGAAATCAGAGAGCCACGCCTGGCCGGCCTTGGCAATCTTCCCCTCTGTCGCCGTCCAGCCTGGCGTGAAGATGGTCTGGCACAGCGTGCCCTTGAGACTCTCCAGGATTTCGGCGATCTTGGTGGTCGAGAGTGGATCAGACTCGAAGAATCCCTTCTGCGTTTTCTTCCAGGACATTGGCCCAGGGGTATATCCTTTAGCGACGACCCCGCCCATGCCCTGGTCCTCGACGACTTCAATCGTCACGCTGCTGTCAAAGCTCGAGGTTTTCCCGCTCAAATCGAACTGGTTGACGATCACCGTCGATTTAGAGCCATGTCTGCCGCTCATGCGGACCTCCCATCGGCGTCTTGCATCGCCTGGTCTACATCCACCGCTTCAACCGCCGTGATGTCCCCGTTCGCGAGCCATACATCGATCTGCCGGTCCGGTGCAAACCCGGGAGGCAACGTAGCGCCGGTCTCCACTCGTTGTCCCTGCGCATTCTCCAACCCCGTTTGCGCGTGATACATCCGTTGATCCTGCATATTCTGCCTCCGGTGCTACAAATACTCGCTAATTGCCACGATGCACAAGACACCCTCGAACCACTGTGCGCTGCCACTCGGCCACTCGTAGACGCCAGCTCGCAGGCGGACGCCTTTGACCTCGACGTTGTCAAGTCCCAGGTAGCGATTGGCCCGGAGCGCTTCCAGGTAGGCTGCCTCATAAAAGACCATGTTGGGCGCAACTGCCTTGAGCCCGGTGCCCGTCGATGCGCCGCGCCACAGACAGAGGTCGGTGACCTGCCAGTTCGTCTCGCCGAGCCCGCCGCTCCCGAAGGTGGCAAAGGAAAAGTCACCGCCGTGCTCGCCGAGCAATCCGAATGGAAGTAGCAGGCGACAAGGCACGCGTGCGTCGATCGCGTCAGGGAGCGCGCTTGTGTCATATGCCTTCGGGGTGACCGAGCTCGCCGTGACGGTGACATTGGCGATGGCCGTATAAATCGCAGCCAGGTTGCTCATTCGCGCCGCCTGTATCCGCCGACCAGGTCCCAGAAGAGCTTGGGGAGATTGGACGGCATGATCACTACCCCATCTCCGGTCATCAGTGGCCGATCCGCATCCGAATCGGCGTTGAGCTGCCGGTACAGATATTTCGCCAGGACCAGCGTGGCGCGCTTGATCTTGGCCGGGGCGGCTAGCGAATAGGCCCACTTGCCGGTGACCGCAATCGCGTTCTCGGGATCGGAGAGATACTGCCAGACATAGCCGCCGCTCGCCAACAGCTTGATGCCATAGTAGGGCGTGATATTGGGCGGCAGTGTGATATAGACGCTGGACGGGAGGGTTGAGCCATCTCCGTTCACGACCGTCGTAATGCCACAGCAATAGATGTCGAACACGAGGGTCAGATCATCGACGTTCTGAAGCGCATCGAAATACCGCGTGGTATCCGTTGACGCCTCAAACAGACGATTGCAGCATTCCGCCCCTTCGATAAAGTTCTGCGCATCGGTCACCGCGTTCTGCAGCAAGGTGTCGTCGGCGGTTTCCCCCACTTGCAGTTTCAAGAACGCACGCAGATCATCCTTCGTGGCGTAGGCCATTCCTATTTGCCTCGTTTGCCCTTGCGTTTATCGGTCGCGTCGCCGCCAGTCTCACCCGTATCGGTCGGATCACCGGAGGCGGCACTCTGCTCGGGGTCCGCTTGCTCTGCCACAGACTCAGGCAGTGCATCCGATTCCGTTTTCAACGTCTCAAACCGGTCACCGTATTCGGCGAGCAGCGCCTGACCAGTCGCATCGTCTAACTCAATTTCATTCCCAGTGAACAGGCTCCGTGTCTCGCCGTTGGCGAGCGTCCCGCTCCAGAATTGGAGCGTGCGTAGTTTAATCATTCTGATACCTCTTGTGGTTATCCGATCTAGGCAGCCTTCGGTAATCCTTGCGCCCAGGCGGTGATGTCCGTTGCAATCTGCTCGCCGGTTGCGTTGTCATCGTTCTCGTGCGCGAGCTGTTGCGCTTGCGCGTTGGCGATGCCCTTGCCGGTCAGCCATTGGCGAAGCTTGACCTTCTTTGCCTTTGGCGGCTTGTCCTTCTTGCTCATGCTGGTTCACTCCATAAGACCGCGTATTTCGGGTCGGCGTCGATTGCCGCCGCTACCGTATCGTCGCAAACTACTTCGACCACGAACACGTTCGGCGCGGGAATGAGGCTGGACCTGGGCTGCCCGGTCACGTCCACCCGCGAGACGAGTGTGTAATCGTCGCTGATCTGCGCCCGGAACGGGTCGGCCGGTGTGTCCAGCGGGTGCAGCGGGTCGGCGTCGGTCCCGGTCCCGACCCATGGCGAGAGAACTTGTAAGCGCATCATGGATAGTATCTAGCTTCCTACCACTGCGCCGTCTGCGCTCCACTTGAATTCGGAAACGGGCCGGTGCATCTGACAATGAACACAGTAAGTAGCCCCATAAAACTTGGGGTTCCGCGCGTAGGTTTCGCTCAACGCCTGGCCCATGACGGTTTCTGTTCCGCAGGTTTGATGAATGTAATGGTCACGGTAGGGTCGGACAAAACCCTTTGCCCTTTCCTCTTCCGAAAGCACCAAATAAGCATCTTGCTGTGGCGTTGGAGTTTCGTCCGCGCCGTGTCCCAATCGCGGATCGTTGGGGTCAGTTACTAGATCGCTCATGCGTTTAGCTCCTTCTAGGCTATCCGACCATCGTGATATTGTCCCAGGTCGTGGCACTTGAGTTGTTGTTTCGCAAACCGGCCTTGGTCGCGCCCTGGTTGAACGTGGCCGAGGTATAGCTAAACATGCTCGTGCCGTTCCAGTAGACCGTAATGGTCGCGCCAGAGGCGACGACACGAATCGTCCCGTTGCCCGACGCCGCAGCAGTCCCCCGGTTCGTGACCACGGTAGCGTTTACCTCGTCCAGATTGATGTTTGTCGCGCCGATGCCCCGCCACACACGCCAATAGTTACTGGCATCCGTGCAGCGGAGCGCAACGCCGGACTGTCCGCCGGACGCCGTCCAATCGGTCGAATAATCGATATCGGCCTTACCAGGGTCGCAGACATGAAGCTCTGCAACGCCCCCACTTGTGCTAGCCTTGTTGCTCTGTATTGTGACCCCGGTCCCGGTAAGAGATTGCCAGGATGTGGCCGGCACATTGGTCGGGCCGATAGCGTGTGACGCGATGGGCGTCCCGTCCGTGTCAGTGCATTGATCCAGGATCAGCGTCACCGCTCCGGCCACGATGGGCGGCATTCCAAAGAGCAACAGCTTTCGTAATGCCGGTCGCATTTAGTCATTCTCCACGGCGATTTCGACATAGATATTCGCGCCGCTCACCGGGGTAAACGCATCGCGCGTTTCGACCATGAAATACAGGTCAGCATCGCCATTGGCGCAGAGAATCTTGAGTGGCAGGTTAGACGCCGAAGTGTTCGGGGTTGCCAGCGCATTCGTTTGCGTAGAGCTCGTTGGGTCCTCAGTCGACAGCGCGGGCAGGTCCACATAGCCAACCCGATTAGCGCGATTGGCCCACAACGCCAGGTAAGGTGAATTGTCCAGAATGGCAGCCACCGGCGTATGGAACAGATGGAGGCGCGGTCGCCACACCTCGGCCTTCTGGTCGGTGGTCACACGTACCTTGACCACATATCCGCTCCCCCCGGCGACCCGTGACAGACTCGGCATACGGAATAACCGTGCCACTGTGCCGCCACTGGTATAGTTGCTATTGCCGGCCACTGGCGTGGTCAACGCCTTGTCGCTGTAGACCCCGAATGTAGTCGTCGAGTAGCCGGTCACTTTGGCGTAATAATTCCCATTGGCGTTTGTGTTACCGCCGACGCTGGCAATCGTCACTGGATCCCCATCGGCCAGCCCGTGCGTGGCGCAGGTGATCACAATGGGGGTCGCGTTGGTCGCTCCCGAGACGGCGAGATTCACGCCAATGACATCCAGCGCGGCATAGGCCGTGGTATCAGCCGGGCGTGTAAATTCAACCGTCTTCTTGTTGGCATTGCCGCCTACCGCTCCGACGTGGTTTTCACCGGCCGCCAGAACAACCAGGGACTTGAGCGCGGCAATGATTCCTTTGACCAACGCCACAAGTGAGGCGGTCTGGGTCTGATCGGATTGGGCGGCGTCGGCTTTGGCGCCAAGCGTGACGTCCGAACCGTCCGCCACCGATATCGTAACCGTCTGGTCGGACGGCAGTACTACCGGCAGAGACTGTGCTTTAGTCCCTTGTCCCAGCGCGGCCGGCATGCGCTCAAATGCCCACTTAACCAGGCCGCGTATTTTTCCGCTGACGGTTCCGGTCGTATCGGTCACGATTGCGGCGTCCGTTGTATTGCCTTCGGTCACATCGTCGCCTGCAGCGACCGTGACTCCGATCTTGGCGGCAAGTAACTTGACGAGACCACGCAGATACTGTTGCACGGTTCCAGTCGCATCCGTCGTGACCGCGGCCCCGGTTGTCACGCCCAGCGTCGCACTATCGCCATCTGCGACCGTGACTCCGACCTTGGCGGCAAGCAGCTTGACGAGGCCGCGCAGATACTGCTGGAGCGTGCCGTTGGAATCGGTCGTGACCGCGGCTCCGGTCGTCGCGCCCGCCGTTGCCTGAATGGCTTGCTCGGCGGCAATCTGCGTATCCTGTTTGGCGGCGCTGGCATCGCCACCGCCAGCGACGGTGGCCGTTGTGGCAACCGCGTAGGTCCCATCGCCGTTGTCGTGTAATTTGATCGGAACTGCATCGCCGTCGCCGTATGGCTTGATATAAATAATCTGGTCTGACATCTGCGCTCCTCGCTATGCCGTCCGGTGCCAGGTGCCCCGCGCGTGTGTCTCCGCATAGAACGCACTTGGCACGATGCGCAACCCGAAATCCGGGGCGAACACGTGCAGTTGCACCTGGCCCAGACTCACATCCGGCCCCAGCGCCGCAATGATGGCTGCGGCATGTGTTCCGTCCTCCTGCACAAATTCCACGATCTGGCCTATTTTCACTTCATTCATTTCGACCTCTCGATCAGAGCGATGCTACTTGGTATCTATGTGTTCATTCATTGGAACGGTTAACTTACCTGACTGGCGATGGGACGGACGCTTGTCCTGCCCACCGCCAGTACGCGCTCCTATTTATTGTAGACGTAGCACCATTCGACGGCCACTGGCGTGGTATTGGCCGCGGGCGTCAGCGCCGTATTGTAAACGGAGAGCGTGAACGTTCCCGCCGAGTAGGCCCCTGCAACGCGCGCCGCATCTCCGGTCACGGTACCCATACTTGCCAGTGGATTGCCCACTGGCGTCGCCCCTGCAATCGGAGTGAAAGTCGCCGACGCGGTGACATTGGTGTTACCGCACTGCACATACTGGTTCGCTGTCGCCGCCCCGAAGAAAAGCGTTTGCGGCGTGGCCCATGCGACCGGCGTGCCGGCCAGAGTAAGCGACGCCCCGCCGATTGCCCCACCAGAGCCGACTGTGAACACCGGAGTATCGTTTGCCCGCGCGGATATGAGGTTAGACGTCCCGGCGCTGTTCACGATCAAGACCGGCGTCGCCGTGCCGATTCCGCCCGCGCCATTGAACTTGTAGCCCCCGCTGATCGGGGTTGCCGTGGCGACCGGAGTGATCCCGACATACGATCCCCCGACCGTGATGAGACCGGTCACGCTGAGATCACCCGCCGATGTGACGTTGCCGGTCGCGCCATCCACCTTGAATTTCTGGGTCGTGCCGCTGTCCGAATAGACGACGATGTTCATGCCGCGCTGCGACTCGACGCAGTTCGTCTCACCGCTGTCGCAGATAATGCCGTTGCGGTTCACGGCTTTGGCGCCGACTGTGAATCCGCCCGCATCCGGCGAGACTGTCGCCGGCGCAGTCACGGCGACCGGCGTGACGTGGAGTTGATAGCCGCCAAGACTCGCCAGGGCGACGACAGTGGCAACCAGCGCCGCCACGAGGAGTTGTTTCTGAGTCTCCGTTAGATTGATATTCATGGTCCACCTTTCCTATCCTGGGCAGGTTGTCCGCGGACAACCTGCCCGTAAGAATCGTTCCCTCACCGCGATCACTGCCGCTATGCTTAGTTTGTGTTGTAGGCGATGACGCTGGCTTCGTTATCGAAATATCCGATGCCGACGCGCGCGGTTGCCACGATCTCCGTCACATCCGCCCGCGCAATGCGGGTGGTCTCGAACTTGAGCCGCCGCTTCCAGCGGATGATCCACCGGTCGCCGCGCACGGCCACCGCGCGCCCGTGCGTGTTGCTCGCCGGAGTCGCCGAGCGGATACCCGTATTGAGCGCCTTCTGGACGCCCGCGGAGGGGTACCACTTGACGTTAAAGATCGGGATGCCGCCATCGGCGTCCGCGCCTTTGGTGATGGTCGCCTGATCGCCCGCATTGGCGACGGTCAGTAGGTCCGAGAGCTTGAGGACCGAGCGCCAGGTCGCGTAATCGCAGAACACCTTGACCCGCGTCGGGTCGTCAAAGATCAGGTAGCCATCCGCGCCCATCAGTCCGTAGAAGGAATCGACGATCTTGGCGCTCGTGATCGCCGCGCCCATGTCGAAGGCGTTCGCGGCCGAGGCATTCTTCAAGGCATTGCGGATGATGCCGAGGGTGGTGTAATAGTCCGCCGTAGTGTCCGGCGTGCCATCCCCGTTGATGTTGTCCGTCGCCGCGGTCGTATCCGCGTTGAGCAGGACGAATTCGAGTTCGCGGGGGAAATCCGCTTCGAGATGACGCCGGGCGTTCGGAAGGGCGTCGATGATCGAGTCCTCATCCAACTCTCCCGAGATCTCGCCGCGGGCGCCGAGCTTGCCGACCGTGACCACGCGCTGCGCCGTGCCATGCTTCGAGGAGGTGACGGTAGCGACCGGGGTTTTCATCGTGCTATCGTCCCCCGTGGTCTGCGCGACGTTATACCAGGTGAAATCGGTCGATTCGAGCGGGATGGTATCCGACTCATAACCCTTCGGAATCTCCTGCTCGGCGATGAATCCGTTCTGCAGAAGGCGGGCCTTCTGGCGAACCTTCAGCCAGAGCTGCGAGGAGAAGTTGGTCGGCACCCATTCATCGCCGTAGGAGGCGAGATTGGACTGCATAACCTCGTTGGCTTTGGCCTCGATGGCCTGCTCAGGGAACAGATCCTCGAGGGCCTTGGCCTCAAGTTCACCCTTCTGGATCGCGCTCAGCGACCGCACGGCGAGGGCGCGGAGGAGTGTTTCCTCTGGTCCCTTACTGCGACCGAGGGCCTTTGCCTCGCCGCGCAGTGTTGCCAGGAACGCGAGGTCCGACAGCGTCATGTCGTCGTACTTGGTGCGCAGGGTGATGCGGCTGGTCCCGCCGCCGGCGAACACGGGCGGACGCCCGGTCTTGGCTGCCACGTCGAGGACCGCCTGCGTCCGCCTTTGCACCTCGGCCTCGATCCGCTGATCATCGGCGGTCTTGGCTTCGGCTTCGGCCTTGGTCTTGGCCTCTTTTTCCTTCTCACGCTTTTCCATGAGCGCGAGGATGTCTTGCTCGTTCATTTCAATACCTCCATGAGATTGAGAACCTTGTGGCGTTACCGCCGTTTTCACTTCGGCATTGCTGGTCCTCGCACCCTGGTCGCTTGCCGCGGTCGCGCGGTTTCCCGCCTCTGCGCCCGCCTCCGGCTGCTCGTCCGGGAGTTGGAATTCAACGCCGATCGATTTGTAGGCTGCTTTCAATTCCGAGACCGCCCACATGCGCGGCTCGGCTGGAACCGGGGTTAAAGACACTGAGGGGATTGCCCAGCGTCGCACCCAATTGGCGCCATTCGCCTGCGGCACCCGGTCCACGTATTGCGGGATTGCATCGCTCGAGGGTTTGAGCTTTTTCTCTTTGATCAAGCCTTTGACCTCGCGCATCATCCCCTTCACATACTCGTCGTATGCGTTAGCCTTCCGCAATTGCGCCTCGAACCAGATGCCCCACTCGTCCTTTCCTTCACGCACGATGCTGCCGATTACGGGGTCCTCTCGCGTCTTGGCGTCAAAGCCGTGGTGATAGGTCAAGGGCTTGGGCAACGGGAAGGGCGGGGTGTTGAAATCGGTCTGTGGCGTGAAAAAGTCCTTTTTCTTGGAGAGATCGGTATGCTGTGGGTCTCCGAAAATCACCTCGTAGCCGCGAACCATTTCCTCGCCATCGCCGATGAATTTGAGTTCGAACTCTGCCGTCTTGGCCGCGCCTGCATCAGAGACAATAACCACCGGGATCGCTCCTGTTTCAGGCGGAGCCGCTTCCCAACTGTCGCAGACCCATTCCTCACTGGTTTGGAACTGGTACTGCGTGCAAATGCCTTCCTCGGGATCGTCGCCGAGCAGCGGGCCGCCAT
>JBAVQS010000410.1:0-1713 GCA_049694275.1 Anaerolineae bacterium
AAAAGGGCGAATTGGAGCGGGTGGGGCGCGTGCGGGAGGCGCAGGAGGAATTCGACCGGCTCACGCGTGTGGCCTGGGGCGAACGCGAGTTTGACCCGAACCGGTACTATACCATCGAGGGCGCGCGTCGGCTCGACCCGATCGGGTTAGGGGTGCTGCGCGAGCTGTATGAGCTCCGGGAACGAAACGCCCGCCAGGAGGACCGGCCGCCATTCAAAATCATGGCCGAATCGACCTTGCTTCACCTTGCGCATGCGCAGCCCCGCACGCTCAAAGAGCTATCGACGGTGCAGGGTGTCGGCGAGTGGCTGGTCCGCCGGCACGGGCGTGGACTGCTCGAAGCCATCGAACGGGGCCTTCAAAATCCGCAGCGAACGACGCCGCGCCTTAGAAATCAGAATGCCGGCAAAATGCCCGATCCCGCGACGCGTGACCGGTATGCGCTGCTCAAGGAATGGCGGCGGACGCGGGCTGAGGCGCGCGGGGTCGAGTCCGACGTGATTATCCCGAATGACACGCTCATGATCCTTGCCCGCCAAAACCCGGGGACGCGCGAGGCGCTGGAGGAAATAGCGGCGCTGGGCTCGTGGAAGGTACAAGAGTACGGAGAAGAAATTCTTCAGGTGTTGCACGGCGCTAAATAAAAAGAGAGGTGACAATCGTCACCTCTCTTTTTATTTAGCGCCCGATATGCATAGGCATGATGACGTGGGTGAAATCTTCGCGTCCAACCGGCTTGAGGACGCCGGGGCTGGCCGCCGAGCTCGTCTCCAACAAGACCTGGGGGGCATGCAAGACATTCAGCACATCGCTCATGAAACGCGCGTTGAAAGCAATCTCGACCGGGTCGCCGTTCACCTGAGCGTCGATCTCGCCGACATTGTCGCCGGTTTCGGCGCTGGTTGCCGCGATGACCACCTTGCCCGCGCCCATCTCGTTGGTCGGCGTGATGTTGAGGCGAACGATATTGGACGCCTCGCGCGCAAAAACGGAGGCCGCCTTGACGGCGCTCTGGAGGTCGCTGGTGTTCATCACCGTCTTCGTCGTGTGCGATTTGGGCACGATCTGGTTCACGTCTGGAAAGTTGCCGTCGATCAACTGGGAGACCATGTCCGTGCGCTTGAGGTGAAACAGGACCTGGGAGCGGTTGTCGGTAATGGCCAGTTCGACCGGTTCTTCTTGGTCGCCGATGATGCGGCTCACTTCGTTCAACGCGCGCGCCGGGATAATCACAGTGACAGGTGTCGTAACCGGTGAGGCGAGGACTGCGCTGCGGATGGACAGCCGGAACCCGTCGGCGGCGGCAAAGGTGACGCCGTTCTTGTCGAAACGGGCAAAGACGCCGGTCAGGACGGGGCGCGAATCATCGGTTGCCGCCGCCACGCTTGTCTGCTCGATCATCTCGCGCAGCACATCCGGTTCGATGGTGATTTTGTTTGCGGCCCCCGCGTTCGGGTCATGGGAGTCGCCGATCGTGGGAATGATCGGAAATTCGCTCGCATCGACCCCTTTGATATTCGCGTCATAGCGCGCACATTTCAAGTGGAGGGTCTGAGTACGCGTGTTGAGCTCGATCTCGATCCTGTCCGGTGGGAGCGAATTGACATAGTCGGTAAGCTGGCGCGCCGGAACGGTGATCGCCCCTTCCGTTTCCACTTTGGCGTCGATCCAATGTGTGATGCCGATATCGAGATTGGTCGCGGCGAGCTTGAG
>JBAVQS010000411.1:0-5304 GCA_049694275.1 Anaerolineae bacterium
CGCGTTGGGGAGATTGATCGACTCGGGGGAAAAGGAGTCTCTCAATGGCATTCTGGCGATTGTATTACCATTTGGTCTGGGCCACCAAGAACCGCGAACCGTTGATCCAGCCCGAAATCGAAAAACGGCTTTACGCCTATATTGTCCACAAGGCGGCCGAACTCGATTGCTATGTCTATGCCATCAACGGCTGGCATGACCACCTCCATCTCGTGCTATCCATCCCCCCCAAGCACTCCGTCGCCGATGTGGTAAAACACCTCAAGGGGTCCAGCTCCCATGACCTCAATCTCGCGGAGGGAATGAACCACGAATTCGCCTGGCAGCGGGGGTACGGGGCACTATCGGTCGGCGAACGGCAGCGCGCCATTGCCGAGGCGTATGTCGCGAATCAAAAGACCCATCATGCGAACCAGACCACGAACACGTGGTTGGAGCACGACAGCGAGTTCGACGAAGGACCTGCCGATGCCGGCCTCGACCCCGGCCCCGTCCCCTCCATCGCGCATGAAACATCGCCCGATTACAATCTAAACGGCGAATTCCTTTTCTAATCTATTTGTATGCTTTCCCGCCCACATCGTCCTTACCCGCTCCAGTCTGCTTCCAGCAGACTTGCCATACCAGCCCGCAATTCATTCGCGGGCGCCATCCGCGGGCGCCATCCGCGGGTGCCATTCGCGGGCTATCACGGGCGGCCATCCGCGGGCACCATTTGCGGGTGCCATTCGCGGGTGCCATTCGCGGGCGGCATCCGCGGGCAGCCATCCGCGGGCGCCATTCGCGCAATTCATTCGCGGGCGGCCATCCGCGGGCGCCATCCACGGGCGGCATCCACGGGCGGCCATCCGCGCAATTCATTTGCGGGCGGCATCCGCGGGCAGCCATCCGCGGGCGCCATTCGACGCCGCCATTCAACTCTGAATAACCATGATCCTCTCTAACGACAAATCCAACGACACAATCCGCCTCGACGAGAAATCGCACGTCGAAGAGCCGTTCCTCGCGCAACTCGAAAGGCTGGGCTGGCAGGTCCTCCGGCTCGACCAGAAGCAGACCCCGGCCCATAGCTTCCGCGCCGATTTCGGAAAGGTCGTTCTTGAGCCCCACCTCGCCGCGGCGCTCCGCAAGATCAACCCTTTCCTGCGCGACGATCAGGTCGCCGAGGTCATCCGGCGCATCACGACGTTTCAATCCGGGAATCTGATCGAGAACAACCGGAGGGTGCTCGACCTCCTCCTGGAAAATACGAGCGTCGCGGTCAACCATGATACGGGCGAGACACGCCCCACCGTCCGTTTCATCGATTTCAAGACCCGCGCCAACAACTCGTTCCTTGCCATCGCCCAGTTCAAGGTCCGCATCCCCGGCGCCGAGCATCACATCATCCCCGATATTGTGCTCTTTATCAACGGCCTGCCCATCGCCATCGTCGAATGCAAGTCCAGCAAGGTCAAGGAACCGATTGCCGAGGCGATTGACCAATTGATGCGCTATAGCCAGCAGCGCGGCGAAGGCGCAGAAGGCAACCAGGAGCTCTTTTACTATAACCAATTCCTCGTCGCCACCTGCCGCAACATCTGCAAGTTCGGGACCATCACCACGCACATCGAGAAATACTGGTATCGCTGGCTTGATCCGTATCCGCTCAAGCTGGACGACCTACCGCACGAGGGCACGACCCCGAACGACCAGCAGCGCCTCGTCGCGGGGATGCTGGCGAAGGACAACCTGCTCGACCTGATTCAAACGTTCACGATTTTCGGCCTTAACGAGCGCGGGCAGACCGTCAAGCTTGTCGCGCGCTATCAGCAATTTCGCGCCGTCAAGCTCGCGGTCAAGCGCCTGCTCGAAGGCGGCAATCGCCGCGCGCGGAGCGGAATCATCTGGCACACGCAGGGCTCGGGCAAATCGCTCACGATGATGTTCATGGTACGCGAGATGCGCAAGCACCTCGCGCTCGGCAGTTGGAAGATCGTCTTTGTCACCGACCGCACCCAGCTCGAACAGCAGTTGACCGAAACGGGCCAGGGCAGCGGGCAAAGGGTCAAGGTCGCCGAATGGATCAATCCCGACCCGAACCGGCCGGGCAAGAGCCTCAAAGAGCTCATCGCCAACGACACGCCCGATCTCGTGATGGCGATGATTCACAAGTTCCAGGAGCGCGACCTGCACGAGATATTCCCGCGCCTGAACGACAGTCCGAACATCCTCATCATGGTGGACGAGGCGCACCGTTCCCAGTATCAGACGCTCGGCGCGAACCTCGACCGCGCCATGCCGAACGCGTCACGCATCGCGTACACCGGCACGCCGATTGACAAGACAGAAGAGACCTTTGGGGATTACATTGACAAGTACACGATGCGCCAGTCGGTCGCCGATGGGACGACGCTCGAAATCGTGTATGAAGGGCGCACGCAAAACGCGCAGGTGACCGACCCGAGCGCGCTGGACAAGCGGTTCGAGGACGTGTTCAGCGAGTATAACCTGGTCGAGCGCTTGCAGATTCTCGGGTACGGCTCGCGTGACGCCTATCTCGAAGCGGAGGATGTGATCCGGGGTAAGGCGCGCGATATGGTCGCCCATTATGTCCACCATGTCCTGCCCGGCGGGTTCAAAGCCCAGGTGGTCGCCACCTCGCGCGAGGCGGCGGTGCGCTATAAAGCGCAACTGGACGCCGCGCTCCAGGAAAGCGTGGCCGCGCTCGAACTCGACAACCCCCAGTGCATCAACCTGGACCGGCTGCGCACGCTGGAAACGGCCGTCGTCATCTCGGGCGCGCATAACGACAAGCCGCACCTGAAACCGTACACCGACGAACATCACCACACCCGGAGCATCCGGCGCTTCAAACTGCCGTTCGACGCGACGGAGGGCGAGGGCGTCGACCTGGTGGATGGGCGCGTCGGCATCCTCGTCGTCAACAATATGCTGCTCACCGGTTTCGACGCGCCCGTCGAGCAGGTCCTCTACCTCGACCGCGTCATTATCGCCCACAATCTCTTGCAAGCCATTGCGCGCGTCAACCGCGTCGGCGACGAGCACAAGGAGAAGGGGTTTGTCGTGGATTATGTCGGCGTGGGGAACGACCTCAAGCGGGCGCTGGACAGTTACGCGGAACGGGAACAGCAAGAGCTGATCGAATCGCTGGGGAACGACCAGGCGAATATCAACGCACTGATCCAGGCGCGCCGCGAAATCTGGGACCTGCTCAAGAAATACGGCTTGACCGGTTTCGCCGACCCCGACGCGTTCTTTGATCTGTTCTATGACGAAGATATCCGGTTCGAATACATCCTGGCGTTCAAGAAGCTGACCCGCGCGCTCAATCTGGTCTTTCCGGCCCGGCAAGCGCTCGATTATTTGCCGGATTACGAAAATTTCACCCAGATCAATGCGCTGGCCGAACGTCACCTGCACGATGGACGCCTGAGCATGCGCGGCATCCCGGACAAGCTCCGCGCCATCACGGACGAATACCTGCGGTCGAACGGCATCACCCAACGGATCGCGCCCATCTCCATCCTCGACGCCGATTTTCAAAAAGGGGTCCAGGCGCGCACGCGCAGCAAGACGCGTGCGGCGGAGGTCGAGCACGCCATTCGCCACTATATCGAGCTGAATATAGACCAGGACCCCGAGCTCTTTACTTCCTTTGCCGAGGCGCTGGAGAAAATCCTGCAAGAGTTCAAGGATAACTGGGACAAGATTTATGCGGAGCTGGAGAAACTGCGCCAGCGGATGGCGGCGAATGAGAAGGAACAGACCTACGGCCTGGACCGCAAAAAGCACATGCCGATCTTTGGCATCTTCAAGCGCGAGTTGTTTGATAATCGCGAACTGACCCCGGACGAGATCGCGCAGAATGTGGACCTGACGCAAAACACCTTTAACCTGATCCGGCAGGAGGCGCAGATCGCCGGCTTTTGGAATTCGATCCCTGCGCAGAGCAAGCTCAAAGGCGAATTGCAGGGGCTCTTTATGCTTGAGCGTTTCGGCGGCCTGCCGCACATGTTCGACAAGCGCCTTGCGCTCATCTCACGCCTGATGGAATGGGCCAAAGAGAATCACGGGACCATTATGCGGGACTGAAATGAAGCTGGACTATCGTATTGTCTATTCCCAACGCAAAACGATCGGCGTCAGCGTCGAGCGCGATGCCTCAGTCATCGTTCGCGCGCCCATCGGCGCATCCGAGGATGAGATTCGACAGGCCATCGAAGGCAAGCGCTTTTGGCTCTACCAAAAAATCCGCCACAAGCAGAAATATCCCGGCCATGCAGTGCGCAAGGAGTTTGTGACCGGCGAGAGCATTTTGTATCTGGGGCGCAATTATCGCCTGAGACTCACCGACGAACGGATCTCGAACGTCCAGTTCCATTCGGCTTTTTATATCTCGCGCGCGCAACGCCCGCAGGCAGCGCAACTCTTGCGTGAGTGGTACATCCGGCGCGCCGAGGAAAAACTCCCTTCCAAAGCAAAAGCATTTGCAGAGGCGCTGGGCGTGACCTTTAACCGCATCCTCATTTCCAACCTCAAGGTGCGTTGGGGCTCTTGCACGCCCAAGAGCAACCTCAACTTTAACTGGCGGATCATGAAAGCGCCAATCTTTGTGATTGATTACCTGATCGTCCACGAGCTCGCCCACCTGCTCGAATCGAACCACACCCCGCGCTTTTGGAACATCGTGTCGGTCCAGGCGCCGCGCTATGAAGCGGCCAGGGAGTGGCTCAAGGAAAATGGGAACGTGCTCGAAGAAGATTTCTAATCCAGCCCGCTAGAGCGGCCTTTGGCGCCCGCGCCCGCGCGGGAATCGCGGCCGGCCCACCGGCATCCAGCGCTCGACGGGCGGCTCCGGCGCCTCTTCTTCGTCCTCTTCCAGCTCATCCTCATCTGAGTTAAGCACCAGCGACGCCCCCGGAACTTCCAGGTAGCCGAGAAACCGCATATAGCCCCACCCCAGCGGGATGGCGACCAGCGTGACGAGCAGCGTCGCCTCAAAGGTCGTCACCGCAAAGAAACGCGTCATGAGCGAGCCGATCCCCAGCATCGCCGCTGCCGCGATGAGAATCAGCGCCAGCGGCAAGAACACAAACGTGAACAACCCCAGCAGAATCGATCCCAGCACCGAAAGAATACGCACGAGTCCTTACCCTCCATCTATTGATGATTTCCCACCACCCGCGCCAGTCGCCGGACCCCCTCCTGCAATGCGGGGATATCGTAATACGCAAACGACAGCCGCAGGTAATTGTGCAGCGCATCGCGGCTTGAGAACCGCACGCCGGGGCGATAGCCCAC
>JBAVQS010000412.1:0-10249 GCA_049694275.1 Anaerolineae bacterium
GCACACAAGTTGGCCCGCGTGTTTTATCATGTCCTGAAAGAGCATACTCCGTTTCAGACGCTGAGTGCCGAAGATTATGATCGGCAGGTGCGCAAGCGCGAACCCGCTAATCTGAAGAAAAAGGCCGCTAAACTCGGCTTCGCGTTAATCGAAACGCCGGCCTAATCCCGCCTATTGGAAGTTTCTGAGCAGGAGCGCTTTGCCTCCCCTGGCGTTCTTCGTCCGCCGTAAGGCGGGAGGCCAGGGTTGCGACGAAGAATCTCGTCAGCGAGAACGAGATTCTTCGCTATGCTCAGAATGACAGCGGAGAACTGAAACGCCCTGATGGACAATGTTTGACGTCTTGCGGTCTTGGTAGTATCATCGCCTCACTGAGTGAAACAACGCCCGCTATATTTGTGCTTGACGATGGAGCAGTGGCCGCGCCTGTCGACGAAGCGGTCCGGGTGAGGTTATAGTAGGCGTTGCCGCATTATCTTACAGTGCCCGAAGGAGGGCTTTATGGTTCAAACTCTTTCACCTCAGGTCGTCCCGACTGCCCGGCCCAAACGCCAGAAAAGACAGGTCGCCATGGGCAAATGGGCGTTTTTTGAAGACGAATTTGTGCCACTGGAAGAGGCAAAGATCGGTATCGCCACGCATGCCCTGAACTATGGCACCGGTGTGTTTGGTGGGATTCGCGCCTACTGGAATGATCAAGACCAGCAACTCTATATTTTCCGGGTCAAGAAACATTTTGCCCGATTCCTCGATTCGTGCAAGCTCTTGAATATTGTATTGCCGTATACGGTAGATGATCTTGCCGGAATTCTCCTTGAGCTTTTGCAGCGGGAGGGCTATCGCCAGGACGCCTATGTACGCCCCCTGGCCTACAAGTCCACGGAAGACATCACCCCGCGCCTCTACGACCTGGACGATTCCTTTGCCTGCTTTTCGCGTCCGCAGGGGAATTACATCAAGCTCGAAATTCGGGCGGCCGTCTCGTCCTGGCGTCGTGTCGACGATAACTCGATCCCTGCCCGTGGTAAAATCACCGGCGCGTACATCAACTCGGCCTTTGCGCGTAGTGAGGCCCACTGGAACGGTTATGACGAGGCGATTGTCCTGAACCAGGACGGGCATGTCTCGGAAGGGAGCGCCGAGAATATTTTTATCGTTCGCCATGACACGCTCATCACCCCGCCGGTCAAGGACAATATCCTCGAAGGGATCACCCGCGCCACGGTGATGGAATTGGCGCACGAAGAATTGGGTATGCACGTTCACGAACGAACGATTGACCGCAGCGAGCTCTATCTTGCCGATGAAGCTTTCTTCACCGGCACCGGGGCGCAGGTTGCCGCCATTGTCGAGGTTGACCATCGCAACGTAGGGTCGGGCAAGACCGGCGCCTGGACCAAAAAGATTCAGGATCTCTATTTCAAGACCGTGCGCGGCGAAAATCCAAAATACAGTCAGTGGCTGACGCCGGTCTATACCAAATAAGCGAATCGTCGTCTTGAACCAGGTTCCGTCCGAAAGGCGCCGGAACCTGGTCCCCATCCAGCTTTTTCCATTACCTTTTTCGTATGTTTCGACCTTCTCCCCGCGAGAACAACCCGTTGCGCGCCCGCTGGGACGACTGGAATCGTTTCTCCGGCAATTGGAACAATCGCATTCCACCCTCCCTGCGCGGCGTCATTCAGGATCGCTATCTATGGGCCTTGCTGATTGTCGCGCTGGTCGTCAATCTCGGCCTCTTTGCCTATCTGATTTTTGAATTTAGTCGCGTCCCCCCCATTATTCCACCGCTCGTTCCAATGCATTTTGATGCGACCCGTGAGGCAGACCGCATAGAGCCGCGCGACGGCCTCTTTTCACTCGCCCAGATCGGACTGGTCGTGATTCTTGGAAACATGGGACTGGGCGCATTCATCTATCGCCGCGAACGTCTGGCCGCATATCTGCTTGCCTCGACGTCGATTGTAATTCAGCTCTTGCTCTGGACGGCGGCGATCCAGATCATCCTCGTCGTCACAAGCTAACCCGCCTCGTGGTCTTTCAAATCATCCTTGGCCTGTCGCTCAGCGCTCTCATCGGCCTCGTCGGCTATTGGCGCAACTCACTCTCGCCGAGCGGTGTTTTGGGCGCGGTTCTGACTGGCACGCTGATTTTTGGCTTGGGTGGCATCGTGCCGGGGACGCTCCTGGTCGCGTTTTTCGTTTCTTCTTCGGTCCTGTCCCATTATCGCGCGCAAGCCAAAGAACGCCTCGCCGACAAGTTTCAGAAAGGTTCGCGCCGCGACCTGGGCCAGGCGCTTGCAAATGGCGGGTGGGCGACCGTGATGGTCTTGATTCTCTCTTTGACCCTATCGCCGGCTCTCTTTGCCGCGCTGGTTGGCGCGCTTGCGGCAGTCACCGCCGATACCTGGGCGACCGAAGTCGGTGTGCTCAGTTCGCAGCCCCCGCGCCTTGTCACGACAGGGCGGTCGGTCCCCATTGGGACATCAGGCGGGATAACGATTCTTGGCGCTATGGTCTCACTGTTCGGCGGGCTCTTTATTGGCGTCATCGCCGTTATCTCGATATACGCGGTTTCCCTGTTCTTGCCCGATTGGCTGGGGGCGGCGCCTCCCGTGCTCGTTCGCCCAGCATCCCTTTTCGTCCTGCCTGTTATCGGCGGAGTGAGCGGTCTATTGGGATCATTGTTTGATTCCCTGTTGGGCGCGACCGTTCAGGCGATCTTTTATTGTGACCGCTGTCATAAAGAGACCGAGCGTCCCAGGCACTCGTGTGGGGCGCAAACGCGTCTTCTGCGCGGTTACGGCTGGCTGGATAACGATGTCGTGAATTTCCTCGCCTCTGTGGCGGGTAGCGCGGTAGCGGTTCTCGTCTTTTCTCTTTTTGTCTCTGCCTTTGCCGGATCATCGGGAGGGTGACCTGTTATTGATCGACCGAAGAGCCGGGTGGGCCGGGTCCGTAACTGGCGTTCGCAAAAAACGTTGTATAATACAAGTACAATTGTGCAAGGTTTCACGAATTCCCAACAATCGTTCATGGAGGTCCAATCATGGCTAAAGTGCTTTTTCCCTCGGAGGAATGGGTTCAGGAGCTCAAGCACCAATTGAATACCAGCCCCGACTATGCCGAGGCGGCCAAGGTATGGGAGGGCGACTTTTATTTTGTCGTCGACCCGGAAAAGGGGACGCCGATTGCCGAACCGGTCTATATGTATATGGATTTGTGGCATGGTGAATGCCGGTCGGCGACCGTCGTGAAAGACCGGGCCGAAAAGAATCCCGCCTATATTATGTCTGGTCCCTATTCGAAATGGAAAAAGGTCGTGACGGCCAAGCTTGACCCGATGCAAGCCCTGGTCACCGGACAGCTCAAGCTCAAGGGCAATATGGTCATGGTGATGAAGAATGTCAAAGCTGCGCAGGAGATCGTTCGCTCCTGCACCCGGATCGACGCCGAATTCGCCGACGACAAGCCGCAAGAGGCGACCGCGTAATTCATTTTGTTGTCCCCGATCTATGAGTCGCCCTGTTGTCTTTGCTGATCGGCGACTCACGTTGAAGGAAAAAGGCCCCGATTCAAAACGGAGATGACTTATGTGGTTTTTCAACTCACCCGAAATCGTATTTGGCGAAGGCGCACTGTCCTACCTCGCGCAGGTTCACGGGCAGCGCGCCTTTATCGTTACCGATCCCTTTATGGTCCAGTTTGGCTTTGTGGAGCTCGTCAAGGAACAACTGGACGCCGCCAATATCGAGTCGCGCCTGTTCGATCAGGTCGAGGTCGAACCGTCGCTCGAAACTGTGCGGCGTGGCGCCGCACTGATGCTGGAATACGAGCCCGATTGGATTGTCGGGTTGGGGGGCGGCTCGGCAATGGATGCGGCCAAGGCGATGTGGGCCCTCTATGAGTGTCCCGACCTCCCGGTTGAGGCGATCTCCCCCGTCGGATACCTTGGGATTGGCAAAAAAGCCAAATTGATTCTCATCTCGACGACCAGCGGCACCGGTTCGGAAGTAACCTGGGCAACCGTCCTGACCGATACGCGCGAGAATCGCAAGCTCGGCCTCGGCTCGCGCGAGTTGACTGCGACGATTGCAATTGTCGATCCCATCTTTACCACCAAGATGCCGCCGCGTCTCACAGCCGACACGGGGCTCGATGTCCTCACGCACGCGATCGAGGGCTATAACGCGACCTGGCACAATGACTTTGCCGATGGGATGTGCCTCAAAGCCATCGAACTGGTCTTTAAATACCTGCCGCGTGTTTATGCCGATGGCTCGGACCTGGAGGCGCGGGAAAAGATGCACAACGCCGCGGCTCTCGCCGGCCTTGGGTTTATCAACTCGATGGCGACGCTGGCCCATGCCATGGGGCATACCTATGGCGCGAATTTCAAAGTGCCTCATGGTCGTTGTGTCTCTGCTTTTTTGCCCTATACGATGGAATTTTCGACGAAAGGCGGCAACCACCGCTATGATGAGATGGCGCGTTTCCTCGGCCTCCCGGCCCGCACGCCCGAAGAGGGCGCGGCGAGCCTGATTCAGGCGGTCCGTGATATCGAAAAGCAGGTTGGGTCTGCAACCGCGCTCTCCGAGATGAAAGCGACCCGCGAATCGCTGTCGGCGGCTATGGGAACGCTCCTCGACCACGCCCAGAACGATACCCAGATCGTCGCCGCGCCGCGTATCCCCGAACGCGCTGAATTGGAAAAATTGTTCTGGTACGCGTATGAAGGGAAGAAGGTAGATTTCTGATGAACGGTTATACCGGCCAGATTCTCTTTGTCGATCTTGCGACAGGCGCCATCCATACCGAGGAATTGAATCGAGGCTATGCCGAGCAGTATCTTGGCGGAAGTGGTCTGGCCGCGCGCTACCTGTACGACTGGTTGGACGCTGCCACCGATCCGTTAGGGCCCGATAATCCACTCGTCTTTTTGACGGGCCCTCTGACCGGTTCCGGTGGACCCTCGGCTGGTCGGTTTGTTGTCTGCGCGCGCTCGCCGCTGACCGGGCTCTGGGGCGAGGCGAATGCGGGCAACTTTTTTGGTCCGGAGCTCAAGTTTGCAGGATATGATGGCATTGTCGTGCGCGGTCGCGCCAGCGCTCCGGTCTATTTACACATTACACCAGATACGGTCGAGCTCCGCGATGCGACCCATCTCGCCGGCAAGACCACCTTTGATACCGGAGATGCGCTGCGCGCCGAGTTGAAGGACGAGCACGCCGTCGTCGCGGCTATCGGTCCCGCGGGCGAAAAACTCGTCAAGTATGCGCTCATCCTAGCGAGCAGCTCGCGCCCGACGGCCAAAAAGGGGATCGCCGGCCGCTGCGGTATGGGCGCAGTCATGGGAAGCAAAAACCTAAAGGCAATCGCCGTTCGCGGTTCCCGGCATCATCACACCCACAAATTGCACCTGCATGACCCCGAGCGCTTTCGGGCGGCCATGCTCTCGGCCCAGCGCTTTCTGAGCGACGACATCAATACTGAATTGTTCCGCGCGGTGGGCAGCAGCGGCGCGATTGATTATCTGGGCCTGCTGGGCGACCTGCCGGCAAAGTACTGGACACAGGGCACATTCGATTACGGCAAGATCAGCGGCAATCTGATGGCGGAGACGATCCTCTCCGGGCGTTCCACCTGTCACGCGTGCATGGTTTCCTGCGGGCGCCGGGTTGCGCAGGCGGGCGACTATGTCATCCCGCACGCCGAAGGACCCGAGTTGGAGACCCTGGTCGCTTTTGGCGCGCTCACGCTCACGGACGACCTCCATGCGCTCACCTATATCGGCAGCCAGTGCGATGCACTTGGCCTGGATTCCATCACTGCCGGCTCGACGATTGCTTTTGCCTATTACCTGCGGGAGCAGGGCATCATGCCCGCGAGCGATACGCAAGGGATCGATTTGCGCTGGGGCGATCCGGCATTGACCCTCAAGCTGGTCGATCAGATCGCCCAACGCCAGGGGCTGGGCGAGCTACTGGCGCTGGGGACACGCGCGTTGGGCGCACGTTACGACGTGGAAGGGTTGGCCGTCCAGGTCAATGGCATGGAACTGGCCATGCACGATCCGCGCGCGGTGGCCGGTATGGCGGTCGCCTATACCACTTCGCCGATCGGCGGCAGCCACAACCAGAGCGATTTCTTTTTGGTCGAGACCGGCCGCGCGATGGAGGCCCTCGGCATAGAGACCATGGACCGCTTTGAATCGGCCGGTAAGGCCAAATATGTCGCGATGCACCAGGACTGGCGTAGTTTCAACAATGCCCTGGTCCTCTGCTATTTTCCCAATCCGCCGGTGCAGGAATTCTGTGATATGGTGTCGGCCGCAACGGGTTACGACGTCACCCTGGAGAACGTGCTGAAATACGGCGAGCGGATGTGGAACCTGAAGCGTGCGCTGAATCTAAAACTCGGCCTGCAACCGCGCCGCACCGAAAAGCTCCCCGCGCTCTTGATGCAGCCCCTGGCGGATGGAGGCACGGAAGGTCATGTCCCTGATTTCGATCTGATGCTCAAGGAATATTACGTACATCGCGATTGGGACTGGGGGACCGGCCGGCCGAATAACGACCGGTTGCAGGCGTTGGGCATGGGGGATATTGCGCAAGACCTCGCCGCCCTCGCGGCGTCATCCTGACATTCTTTCGGAATGCCCTTGACTCAAGGCGCATTGGCGATTATCATAGTTGGTAGTTTCAGCACAGCTTGAGGCAGGAGTGAATATGATTAGCCAGGAACGACTGGTCAACACCTTTATCGAACTGGTCACCATCGATTCCCCTTCAGGGGGCGAAAAGCAAGCTGCCGAGTACGTTGCTAACCGGCTGCGGACGCTGGGGCTCGAACCGCAGATTGACGGCATGTACAATGTCACGGCTGTGCTTGCCGGCAAAGGCAAGCCCCTCTTTCTGAATGCTCATACTGACCGGGTTGAGCCCGCGCGCGGCGTCAAGCCGGTCATCGAGGCGGGTCGGATCAAGTCGGATGGCACGACGGTGCTCGGCGCGGACGATGCGGCGGGTGTGGCGGCGATTCTGGAGGCGGTTCAATCCCTGATTGAGGACCAGGTTCAACACTTGCCGCTTGAAATCGCCATTACGGCGCAAGAGGAGCAGGGGCTTGTCGGCGCTAAGGGGTTGGACCTGTCCGGCTTTTATGCCAAAGAGGGAATTGTGCTCGATGGGCAGGGTCCTGTGGGTGAGATCACGTTAGGTTCTCCCACGCAGAACCAGATTATGGCGACGATCACCGGCAAAGCCGCGCATTCAGGCACAGCGCCCGAGGAAGGGATTGACGCCATCCGTATTGCAGCTAAAGCCATTAGCAAGCTGCGCCTGGGACGAATTGATAAAGAGACCACGGCCAATATCGGGACGATTCACGGTGGAACCGCCCGAAATATCGTTCCCGAAAAGGTTCAAGTCGTCGGCGAGACGCGGAGCCGCAACACCCAAAAAGCAGAGCGCCTCGCGCGGGCGATGAAGCAAGCGTTCGAGCTGGCGGCCACGCCGCTTGCGGCCAAGGTTGATTTCCAGATTACCCGCGCCTACAACCAGTACAGGCTAGAGCGGAGCGACAAAGTCGTCAAGCGGCTTGCGACGGCCATCAAGAAAATTGGGCGGAAACCCGGCTATGCCCTGAGCGGCGGCGGCAGCGACGCGAACATTTTCAACGCCAAGCGCATGAAATGTGTTGTCACCAGCGTGGGCTATGAGCAGATCCACACGACGTCCGAATACATCCCCATCGCCGAACTGGTCAAGACGGCAGAGCTAGTCGTCGCTCTGGCGACCGAATGATCGCGTATGCCGAAAATTGTGTAATTTGCCCATTTGTAGGGGCGAACGGCCGTTCGCCCTTACAAATGGGCGGCGGTTCCGTTGGCAGGCGGCGTTTTTCCGCCGTCGTTCGGCCATTAGGTATTTTCCATCCCCTGTGGTAGAATGGCCCTCTGTAATCGTAGGAATCCCCGTCGGCGCGGATTTTCATCTCACGACCATCTCCTGATTGAATGAACATTACATTTCAAGGCGCAGCACGTCAGGTCACCGGCTCTATGCACCTTGTAGAGGTGAATGGGGTCCACATCTTGCTGGATTGTGGCATGATGCAAGGACACCGGGCTGAAGCCAACGAGCGCAATGCCCATTTGCCGTTTGATGCCCGTGACCAGAGCTATATGCTTCTCTCTCATGCTCACCTGGATCATTCGGGTAATCTCCCGACGCTCGTCAAGAGTGGCTATCCCGGAGAGCTTTATTGCACTCCGGCGACGCTTGATTTGACGCGTCTCATGTTACGGGATTCCGCCAAAATCCAGGAGCAGGACGCGGCCTACTGGAACAAGAAAAACCCGCGTGAGCCGATTCAACCGCTCTATACGACGCCCGATGCCGAGGCCGCGATCAAGGCATTTAGCGCCAAATCCTATGATTTCGAGTTTGGGCTCGAACGGGCCGGTACGCGCGCAACCTTTCATGACGCGGGGCATATTCTCGGTTCTGCCATGTCTGTTCTGGAAATGCGCGAACAGACCCGCACGGTTCGCCTCTGCTTTACCGGCGACCTGGGACGCAAAGGGACTCTGATTTTACGCGACCCAACGCCGGCGCCGCCGGTGGACTATCTGATTGTCGAGAGCACCTATGGTGATCGGGTCCATTCACCGGTCGATCAATCCGAAGAAGAGTTGGCCGAAATCGTTCGCGCCACCTCGGCGCGCGGCGGCAAAACCATCATCCCGGCTTTTGCGCTCGAGCGCACGCAGGAGATTGTCTATTCCCTGCATCGCTCGATGGTGACGGGCAAGCTCGATCCCGCGCCAATTTTTGTCGATTCGCCGCTGGCGATCGACGCCACCGATGTTTTTCGGCTGCATGCCGAATGCTTTGACGATGAGACGCGCCAATTTATGGCGCAGCATGAAGACCCGTGGGGATTCCGGCAGTTGACCTATACCCGGGATGTCGAGGCATCCAAAGCCATCAACAACTGGCGGGGACCGGCGGTCATTATCTCGGCGAACGGAATGGTTGAAGCCGGGCGCATCCTCCATCACGTCAAAAACAATATCGAAGACGCGCGCAACACGATTCTTTTTGTCGGCTATCAAGCCGATGGGACGCTCGGCCGGCGCATTCTGGATGGAGCAAAGCACGTCAAGATTTTTGGACAAGAATATCAGGTCCGCGCCCAGGTTGCACGGGCAGAAGGGTTCTCCGCTCATGCCGACCGCAATGAGCTGCTCGACTGGGTTCGTCCCATTGTGCGGGACCTCAAAGGCGTCTTTCTCGTCCACGGCGAGCCGGAGGCTGCCCAGTCGCTGGCCGAAGGAATGCGCGAGCTCGGCATAAAAAATGTCCTGGTCCCGGCGCCGGGCCAGCGCGTCGAGTTGTAATCTGACAATTAAAATCGTAACTCAAGGATCGGACAATGGATTTTCTGCAAGCCGAAGAAAAGTTTAACGAGCTCCAGGCGCGTGTTCAGCGCGGCGAGCCGTTGAGCGAAGACCAGTACCAGGAGGAACTTGCCAAGCTCATGGTGCAGGACGAGCATGGCACCTTCTGGTCTCTTGAACCGGGGACTGGTCGCTGGCTGTACTTTGATGGCACGGAATGGGTGCCAGGCACCCCGCCGCGCATGCCCGCTCGGCCAGCCACCGCCCCTGCCGTTTCCGCTACCCCGGCCCCGACCGATTCGATGTCCTCTGTGGCCGGCGACCTGGCCCAGCCGGCTGAATCATCGGGGGTAGAGCCAGAGAACGTACAGACCTATGTCCGCGCGGGCGAAGGGGAATCGCCGGCCGATCGGCCGGGAGGGATACCGCCTCGACCGACTCGCGATGCAACCTATACGATGGGCATGGAAGAGCGCCCCTGGTTACCTTTTGCCATTGGCGCCGTGGTCCTGCTCCTTTGCGCGATTGTGCTCTTTTTCGGCGTCCGGAATGCGCCCTTCTTTGGCGCGGCGGCAGCCAAGACGACGCCGACGGCCACTGAGCAGGTGGAACCGACTGCGACGGAAGTCATGGTCGTGCCCACCGATACGCCTCAGCCGTCGCCGACCAAGGTGGCGACGACCCCGACCCCGAGCATTGTCAAGGCTACGACGACTGAAAATGTCCGTGCGCGCAGCGGGCCGGGCACAAGCTATGGGGTTCTCACCACGCTTCAAAAAGGCACGACAGTGACGGTCGTCTCGCGCAATGCCGATAGCTCCTGGCTTCAAGTCAGGCTTGCCGATGG
>JBAVQS010000413.1:0-4353 GCA_049694275.1 Anaerolineae bacterium
CCGGTAGACCATGCGGTGATTGACCGGTTTCTCGCCGAGCAGACATGGGCCTGCCGCATCGATGCCCTACTCGGGGCCATTGCGCAGACCCCGCGCCGCGCGTCGATCGCGCCGTTCGTTCCACCGCCTGCCAAAGACTCGCTGGCCGCCGCACAGGCATACATTGCGCACCTGGAACTCTTGCTCGACGAACGGACACAGTTGATCGCCCGGATGCGCGAGGCGATGGCTGCGGCGGGCATTCGCCCCGCCCTGCGCCGTGGGATTAACCGCATCCGGAATCTGATTCTATGAACATTCTGCATGCGAGCCCGCGCTATTTGCCAGCAATTGGCGGCGCGGAAAAGCACCTGCACGAGTTTTCGCGGCGACTGGTCGCCGAAGGGCATCGCGTGCAGGTGGTGACCACGAATGCGCTCGACGCCGATTCGTTCTGGAATCCCACGCGCCGTCACGTCGCGTCGCGCCAGGACGTGATCGACGGCGTCGAGGTCCTGCGCCTGCCGCTCCACTATTTTCCCGTTTCCACCCTGGTCTATCGCGGCATCCGGCGCGGTCTCTCGATTCTGTCGGAGGTGGGTGCGTCGCTCGCGCTCTTGAATCGCATCGCTTCCCTCGCCCCGGATATTCCTGAACTGGAACGCACGCTCGAAACCGGCCCCTCCGCCTACGACCTGATCGCCGGGATGAACATTGCCTATGAAAGCGCGCTGATTCCTGCCCGGGCGCTCGCAGAACGGGACCGACGCCCCTGGGTCATCTTTCCCCTCACCCATCTCGGGGATTCGGCGGACGAAGCGCGCATTCGCAAATTCTATACTATGCGTCACCAACTGGCGCTGGTCCGCGCCGCCGATGCGGTTTTCACCCAGACCCGAAGCGAGAGCCAATTCTTTTGCAAGGTAGGAATCGACCCCAAGCGGTTGATCCGGCTCGGCCCCGGGGTGAATCCCGACGAACTGCGCGGCGGGGATGCGGCGCGCGCGCGGGCCCGCTGGAAGTTGCAGGGGCCGGTCGTCCTCTTTATCGGCGCACTGTCGGCGGACAAGGGGGCGCTCGCGCTCTTGCAAGCGATGAGCCGGTTGTGGACGCAGGGTGACCGCGCGAGCACGCTGGTGATGGTAGGCGCCGAACCTGATGAATGGCGGGATGCCTTTGACAAGGAACCGCGTGAGATACAGGCACGGGTCCGCATGCCGGGCGTGATTTCTGATGCGGACAAGAACGACCTGCTCGCCGCCTGCGACGTCCTCGTGCTCCCATCGCGCGTCGATTCGTTTGGAATTGTCCTGCTCGAAGCGTGGCTCTACGACAAGCCTGTGATTGGAGCGGCTGCGGGTGGCCTTCCCGATGTCATCGCCGGCGAGCAGGATGGACTGTTGACGCCGTTTGGCGATGCCCCGGCGCTGGCGAAGGCGATTCAACGGCTCCTCCACGACCCGGCCACGTCGGTCCAGATGGGGCGCAAGGGGTGCAACAAGGTGCTGGCCCAGCACACCTGGGATAGCAAATACAAGGTGCTGCGCGAGGTGTACGCGCGCGTGGTCTCCGGACACCCGCTCGACGACCTGGCCGAGGCGACGCGATGAATCTGCTGCACGTGATTCATCGCTATTATCCCTATGTCGGCGGGTCGGAACAGGTGATGCAGGAGCTCTCGGAGCGATTCGCGCGCGAGGGACACCGCGTCTCGGTCTATACAACGGATGCCTGGGACCTGGAGCATTTCTGGATGAGCGGCAAGCGCCGAATCGAGACGTCGTCCGAAACTCACAACGGAGTAGAGATTCATCGCTTTCCGGTTCGACGGCTCCCGCTCTCGCCGTTCGCCTATCCGGCGCTGCGCCGTCTCATGGCGCTGGTCGGCCGGCTGCCGGTGAACACAAAACCACTGCTCTTTTTCCTGGCGCGCGTTACCCCCCGGGTTCCGCAGCTTGACCGCGCGCTGGATACGCTCGACGCTTCGGTCGATCTCGTTCACGTCGCCAACATCTCGCTCGATTCACTCGTCTATGCCGCCTACCGGTTATCGCGCCGCCGCCGCATCCCGCTGGTCATCACCCCCTTTATGCACCTCGGCGAGCCGGGCGACCGTCGCGTCCGGCGCGCGTATACGATGCCGCACCAGATCGAAATGCTCCGCCAGGCGGATGCCGTGATCGTACAGACCGAGTTGGAGCAGCAGGCGCTGCAAGATTTCGGCGTACCGGCGTCGAAAATACACTGTATCGGCGTCGGGGTCAATCCCGAATTTGGGGTGGGCGGACGTGCAGAGCGTTTTCGCGCGAAATATCAGGTTGAGGGGCCGATTGTATTCTCGGTCGGCGCGGCGGCCTTTGACAAAGGGACAATGCACGTGGTCAAGGCCATGGAAAAACTGTGGGCACAGAACCTCCAGCCTGTTCCAACGCTAGTGATTGCCGGTCCGGCACTATCCCCGTTCCAGCGCTTTATCGCCGGCCGTTCCGCCGACACACAGCGGCGGACCCGGGTCCTCGGCTTTATTGCCGACGAGGACAAACGGGACCTGTTTGCGGCGGGTGATGTGCTCGTGCTCCCCTCGCGCATGGAATCATTCGGGATTGTCTATTTAGAGGCTTGGCTGTACAATAAACCCGTTATCGGCGCACTGGCCGGCGGCGTTCCTGCGGTCATTTCCGAGGGACAGAACGGGTTCCTGGTTCCATTCGGCGACACGCAGGCCCTGGCCGCGCGCATCGCGCAGTTGCTGCAGGACGGCGGTCTCGCCGCGCGGCTCGGCCAGGCGGGTCACGTGTTCGTGCAGAGCAGATGGACCTGGGATCAGAAATTTGTACAGGTGCGCGACCTGTACCAACAGGTGCTCATGGCGCGTTCGCGCCGATAGCGCAATTCGCCCATGAAAATGTCTCACGCATGGATGCCCAAACGCAAGTAGACTCGAATCAAGCCCCGGTGATGGAAGAATCGACGCCCATCCCGCTCTCACACCTTGAGCACGACCTGCAACTGATTCAGCGGTACACGTTTCTCCATTCCAGCGCCCCCTTTACTTCCAATCTTCCCATTATCGGTCCGCTGGTTGCCGCCGTCAAGAACGCTGGCCGTTGGGCGCTACGCGGCCTTTTGCGCGCAACGGTCGGCGCACAGGATGAGTTCAATGCCGCCGTTGCGGAAATCTTGTTCGAGTTCACTCGCCGCGCCGCCAGTTCTGCGCCGCTCACGCTGAACGACGCCCGGCTCGACGAGGCGCTGCGCCGGTTAGCGACGGGCGGCCCGGCCACTATCGAGGTCCTGACCCTGCTGGCCCGCGAAATCCAGGTCCTGCAGGCCCAGGTTCGCGCGGCGCAACTTGCGGCTTCCGACAACGAGCGCGCCATCGCCGAGCTCCGCCGTGAGCTGGATGCAATAAAACGCGCAACGGATACATGATGCGACTCGCTTTCCTCACCCCCCTCCCCCCTTCCCCGAGCGGCATCGCCGACTATAGCGCAAGCTTGCTGGGGGAATTGAGCCGGCTCGCCGAGATCGACGTCTATTCCGACGCGCCGGCGTCCGGGCAGGCTCCGCCCATGCCCCGACCCATTCGCGATTTCGAATCCACGCACAGGCGCTATGATGCGGTCATTTATCAACTGGGCAACAGCGTCGAGCATGGGCCAATCTATGAAACGCTGCTACGCCATCCCGGCATCGTTGTCCTGCACGATGGGACGCTGCATCATTTCTTTGTCGATCGCACACTGCACCGTGGGGATGCGCCCGCCTATTTGAGAGAGATGGCTTATGCGCATGGAGCGACGGGTTATGATACGGCCATTCAGGTGGTACGGGGCGCAGGGATTTTCCCCTTTTATCGCTTTTCGCTGATCAAGCGGGCAATCGATGCCGCTCACGGAGTTATCGTTCACAGCCAGGCGGTTCGCGGGGCGGTGCTCGCAGCGCGGCCGGATGCGCCGGTGCGGATCGTCGATCATTTTGCATTTCCAGCAATCGCGCCGACTCGCGCTCGCGAGGCCATACTGAATGAATTGGGCTGGCCGGCTGATGCGCTGGTCGTCGCCTCATTTGGACAGGTGACGCATGGCAAGCGCGCCGAGGTGCTCTTGGCCGCCTTTGCCCGCTTTGCTGCGCAGGAGCCGCGGGCGCGCCTGCTCTGGGCCGGCGACCTCTCGCCCGAGTATGACTTACGCCCGGTGGTCAGCCAACTGGGCCTCGCATCCCGCGTCCGGTTTGCCGGGCGTGTGCCGGGACGCGAACTGCCCGATTATCTCGCCCTCTGCGACATCGCGGTCAACCTGCGCTATCCGACGGCCGGCGAGGCCTCGGGCGGTGTCATGCGGTTGTTTGCCTATGGCAAACCGACCATTGTGT
>JBAVQS010000414.1:0-5185 GCA_049694275.1 Anaerolineae bacterium
GCGTGGCACTCATCCTGCCCCGCAGGACTAAATCCCTTCACCACCGGTTCCGGTGCAAATAACCGCCGAATCGCTTCCAAAGTCTCCGGCTGGTTGTCTTTGATAACCCAGATATATTCGCCGCCCGCTTCGACAATTTGAATCGATAGGGTGCGCTGGGCTAACGGCTCAGAGGCCGTCCTGGGGACAGCGCATCGCCCGTGATGATTTTACCCCGTAAATCAATGGTTTTCAGCGGCTTATAGGCCGTCCTGTGGAGAGGCGGGCTGCCGCCGGTATTTCATTTTCCTTCTGGTCGACTTCGACCTGGCACAGCACCCAGCCTTCTTGCGGGAGGTAAGCCGCCAACAGATGCACGCCTTGGGTGCTCCCGTGAGGAATCGTCCCACGCAGGGTTTTGCCGTCGAGGGCGATATGCACACTCTGCCCGGCCTGGGGCTGGCGTGCAAAAAAGTCTTGGACCACGTGTGCCAAGTCGTCCACCTGGAGCGCCCGTCCCAGAATGCGCGTGTAGGTCGTCTCGTGCGGGGCTTGCGCTTCAGCCAGACCGAAAAAGTCGGCCAGCAGGTGGGCCCGCCGTTTGATCCATTGGGCGATCCCATGCGCCTGGTCTTGGCCCGCCAGCTTCGCCAACACGACATAGCTCAGGACCGTGGCCAAGGCGTAGCGCACGCCGCGGGCATCGCGCTGATCGTGCAAGTCACAAAAGGCTTCGAACAAACTGCCCACGTCAAACACCAAGCCCTCGGGGCGCACCTTGATTTCAAAGGCGAGTGGGGTATACTTGGCCATGGTGACCTTTCTCCTGTTGATGGTTTGATTTAGCGATCTCCATCATACCGGAAAAGGTCACTTTCTTGTTACGGGTCAACCGACTTTGCAATCGCCCTGGCCTCTATTCCCCCAACATTCGCCGGTCTCGGGTCACGCACCGGGGCGGGCTTTTTGTTCTCCTTAAAAGGATAGGGTGCACTAGCCGAGTACGGCCACTGGCAGCGGAAGGAAATAGGGAAAAAGTGGAGGAGGAAAAGAAAAAGCCCGGCCTATTGTTGGACCGGGCGCTTACTCAGATGCAACGGGCGCGGGAGAGAAGGTAAAGATGTATCGTCGGTAAACAGCTAACTGTAACGGCTTCTCAATTGGGCTTGTCGGGTTTCTTCGTCACATAGGCATATCAAGGGAATCGTTATTTGGCAATTCTCGTGGAACATGGCGTAGCTCACGCCACTCGGAGTCGTAGCATCAGGCAATGCGCCGTCGTTCACCGAGCAAGAAAACCATTTATCCGCATCGCCAACATCTATAGCCCTACCACAAGCAACGCAAATGTATGATCTAGCTCTGTTATGCTCAATGTGGACAATTTCACGCTTGATCTTCCCGCAGGTTGGGCACTTTTCTCCCCTCATTCTATGCCTCCTTAAAGTCAGCGCGATTCTTTCTTCCGTTTCTTTCGCTTGGCCGTCTCAAAGTATTTCCCCATCTTACGGCTTTGCTGCAATTTTATCCCGTGTGCGATTAACACTTTTTCGATTACCGCAGGCAGGTCCATAAGCGTATAGAACATCTGTGGCTTTTGCGGCTCAATTCCATGAGCCTTATTTTTTACTATTCGCACGACCCCGCTTGACCACGCATGTTTTGGAAGAATAGCGTCTTTTCCATCAGCGATGTCGTTTGTCCAGAAGCGAACTTTTAGTTCAATCATTCGCTCGCCATGTTCGGCCTCGCGTTCTTCAATGTTCTGTTCGTCTGCCATGTTCCCCCCATTTATACCGCACTTTGCTTGATTATTCTACGCTGTTTACACCGAAATGTCCAAACGCCAGAAGAGTTCAGGAATGGCTAGACATGTCCACATCACTTTTTGAACAGTTTCCGCATGGCAATCACGGTATCCCCTTTTGCAAAGCTTATTGACGCCTCTTCCCACGCGTGGTACAATCGGCCCAATCGAAAGCAATTTGCGTCCCGCTGGTATTGCGGATCAGCAGGGGCGAACGTCTGCCCACTCTGGTTATCCGGGGTGGGCGTCTGTCTTTTCCACACCACATGATGGCTACGTAACATACGAAGTGCTGATTACCTATTTGCAGTATCCGAGGGCCTGGGCCGTCCAGCGACGAAGATGTCAGCACGCATCGCTATCCATAGGAGGAGCAACATGCCGAAAGCATCTTTCGACGAGGTATGGCAACGGGTCATAGGGAATGAGGGCGAGGAATTCCACACAATAACGGGGCTGGAATTCACCTATGAGGTAGGCGGAGACTTTATCGTGACAAGCCGGGCGCGTCAAAACATTTCCAAGTCCGACTTTATGAAAGCGTTGGGGCGCGTCCCTTTGCAAGGACCAAGTGAGATTAACGACATAGTGCGCGGGCCAGCATACGTTTGGGCAATACTACATGACTCGCGAATCTCGCGAGGCGAATGGTAGCCTAAACTCTACCGGATAGTCGCAGGACTGTCGTAAGCAAGCCTTGTTATTAAGCGATCACCGAGTGAGGAGAGCAACACCAATGCCACCGAGAAAAACTGTGCGCTTCTTAGGCATACCAGTTCTTTGGGTAATTCTACTGGTCATTGTGTCGGGCTGTGATTTCACTCAAATCTCAGCTTTTAACAACGCAACATCAACTCCGAGTCTGACGCCCCGCCCAACTTTTACCCCGCGCCCGTCAGCCACCAACGTTCCGACCAATACTGTGACCCCATTCGAGGTAGAAACGCAGAATACCAGTCCTACGCCTTCCCTGTCGGGATCGGAAACAGCAGGACCAACCAATACAAAAGCACCGCCGAGACCTGTTCAGCCTACCGAGCCTCCTACAATTGCAAAGACTGAAATGACATACCCTCTTCATATGAAACTAGGAGAGCCGGGAAAGGTAACTTTGCAAATCGCTTTCGACCCTTCCGTTGCTTCGACAGTGCCGGGAAGAAATGGTGTGCCAATAATCATCAATGCAGAACGGCCTAGCAACGGGACACCGCCAGCCATTGTTGAGGATACCCTGCTTGTCTCTCCCGTCATGGCCGCTGAATTGGTTGCTCCCAACTTTACTGAAGCTAAGAGTATTGACGTTCTGAATCCGCCCAGAGCAGAACGGAACTTTTCTGTCCGCAAATTTGCCGTCTGGACTTGGGACATTATTCCCACTATGCCAGGGAATCAAAATATTACCATAAACATCTATGCCCAGACAACCCAAGATGGGAAACAATCGCTAGATTTGATAAAGAGTATTCAGCGCAATGTCGAGGTCGAAGACCGGCCCTGGACTGAGCGTTTGCAGAACTGGGTGGGCAGCAACATTGGTTTAATTGGCACTACTGGGCCGCTTGGACTTGTGCTTGCCTATCTCGCTTTTAGGGCTAGCCAGAAGAACAACGACGGTAAACCGAATCCTCAAGAGAAGGACGAGGGTAAGCAGAATACGCCGGAGAAGGACGAGAGTAGGCTCAATACTCCGAGGAAAGGCGGGAAGAAACGCAAAAACGGCCTCTGATTCCGCCTTCATCCTGAAATAGAACAACTTGCCGACATGCTGTCCCGCGAGCGCCCCGACCTCATCAAAGACGCGGCGAAAGAGGCACTGCGCGGCCTGGGGTTTGATCTGCTTATTATCTGCGGCTTCGCCTTTGACGCGACAGCGGGTGAGACGGCGCAAGAAATTACGCCAGACCTGCCGCGCCGCGATGAACGTAGCCTCGCCGCGCGCGAAACACGGATAGGTAAGCTCCCGGTCCTGCTCGCGCGGATGAATCCCGACCTCGCGATGGGCGATGAACTGCTCAAAAAGACCGGCGCAGGCAACCTCTTTATGGTCTTTGGCGAACCGGACATTGACCTCAAAAAGCGCAAGGATAACAAAATCGTCGTCACGTTCAATGGGGTGGACGTTTACGACCCGACGACTGGCCAGATTCGTAGCAGTTCGACCGAAGACATTGCCTGCTGGTTCATCGACACCAACTATAACCAGGAGAGTTTCTTTGTCCGTCACGCCTACTTTACGGGCGCAGGCGATCCTTACGAAAAACTCAAGCGCGCCCTCCGCAGCGAGAGAGACGAAGCCGCATGGTCCGCACTATATTCCACCACGAGCCAGCCATTCGATAGCCCGGCGACAGGCAAGATCGCGGTCAAGGTGATAAATCATTACGGCGACGAAGTGTTGAAGGTGTATAACATCTAGACCGTTACTATCTGTTTATCCGTTTTTAATCCGTTGACACCTGTTGACGCCTGATGTGAGCCAGAAAGAAAGGGCGGGTTTCACACCCGCCCTCTTTTTATACCCCCTGATACCCTTCCAAGAATTCTTTTATCTTGTTCATGAACTTGTCGCCCGAGGCCCCGTCGAGGAGGCGGTGGTCAAAGGTGAGCCCGAGATAGACCATAGGGCGTATGGCGATGGCATCGTTAATGACGACTACGCGCTTTTGAACCGCGCCGACGCCGAGGATGGCCGACTGGGGCTGGTTGATGATTGGCGTGCCAAAGAGTGAGCCAAAGACGCCATAGTTGGTAATAGTAAACGTTCCACCCTGTACTTCTTCGGGTAAGAGCTTTTTGTCGCGGGCGCGCTGGGCCAGGTCATTCACCGCCCGGGAAAGCCCAAGCAGGCTCTTGTCGTCGGCGTTCTTGACGACCGGGACGATCAGCCCCTCTTCGATCGCCACCGCGATGCCAATGTTCGCGCTGCGCCGCATCAGAATCCCCTGATCGGTATAGAGCGCATTGACCAGCGGAACAGCGCGGAGCGCATACACCACCGCCTGGACGAAATAGGGCGTATAGGTGAGACGTGCGCCCTGCTTTGTGAACTCGTCCTGGTGCGCCTTGAGGTGCTCGATCACATGTGTCATGTCCGCTTCGTGAATCGTGCTCACATGCGGCGCGGTCTGCTGGCTGCGGACCATGCGCTCGGCGATCGCGCGGCGCATCGGCGTAAGCGGGACCAGTTCTTCCCCTACGCCCGGAGCAACGGGCTGCGTGGGCGCCGGCGGAGTGGAGGGTCCAGACGCAGAGGGCACAGCCGGCCTGCGCGTAACGGGGGCCTTGCTCTGGACCTTGCCAAAGGTATCGTCGGTCGGTTTAAAGAGGTCGCCGCTGCCCGGCTGTTCCCAGGGAGCGAGTTGCGGCTCGGCGGCCGGCGCCGGACTCGCGCCGCGTGTT
>JBAVQS010000415.1:0-2994 GCA_049694275.1 Anaerolineae bacterium
AGAATTTCACCGGCGGACACTATATCGGCGTGCCGATGCTCGAATGGCTGGGCCTGGCCGCAGACAAAAAGAGCGCACTCGATCTGGGGGTCGCGCTGTACCCGCACCTGCTCAAATGGCTGCGAGACGAATAGATGTCGATCAATTTTTCGCCCGCCGCCGTCCGTTCGGACCTCGACCCGCTGATCGTCACTGCGCCGGTCATCCGGTCGGGCACGACGCTCTTGCAGCGCTTGCTCTGTTCCTCGCGCACGACGCTGATCTATGGCGAGCTGGCGGCGCAGGACCTGGAATTCTTTTTGAACCTGTACATGGTCAGGGTGCAAGAGTACAGCTATAACCGGCGCGTGCACACGCGCAACCTGGAGCAGGCGCTAACGGGGAATGTGAACGATTGGATTCCGGATTTGATGCCGGATATCGACGAATACCTGGCCGCGCTCGGGCGCGCGGCGTTTGCCGGCGTGGCCTATTGTCGCGATTGCGCGCTGCGCCTCGGCCGGCCGGTCTGGGGATTCAAATACCCCGGGTGGAAGCCGCCCTTCATCCGGCTGGTTCGCACACTGATGCCGCGGGCGCGTTTTATTGCCATCACGCGCGAGCTCGGCGCCTGTGTCCGGTCGGCCAAGGCGCAGCGGCCGTTCGATTCGTTGTTCGAGGCGCAGGATTTTTGCCGCGCATGGGCCGAGGGCATGGACTATTGGCGCGGCGCCGGGGGTGATCCCGCGGCGCTCGTATTGAGCTATGAAGAGTTGACGGCGGCGCCGGCCGCGACGCTCCACCGCCTGGCCGCATTCGCCGGTGTGGATGATATCAAGCCTGAGGTCTTGGGGCGCAAAATCAATGCGTGGACCGGCGGCGGCCCGGCTCAAGCGCATAATGGTTATGCCCCGCCCGCCGAACTGACCGGGGCGGAGCAGCAGCTCGTGGACGAAACTACATCAGCGCTCCAGGCGCGTGCGCCCGTTTAGGAGATTTCGACGCATGATTTACGATTTGACGCGAGATGGGATTGCCGAATACGTGAGCGCCCCCTTTGTCGTCCTGGATGCGCCGGCCGCGCCGGTGACGCTGCAATTGACGGAGGTGACGCCCCAACGGGCGACCAGCCGGCAGGAAATGTTCTCGCTCATGTTTCACGGTCCGGCAGACCACTTTATGCCGCAGAACATGTACCGGCTGGAGCATGAACGACTCGGCGAGTTTCAGCTCTTGCTGGTGCCGATCGGGCGCGACCAGGATGGCTATGTTTACGAGGCGGTTTTTAATCGGTTGATTCGGACCTAACCCCCTATCCCCTTCCCTGAGAGGGAAGGGGACAAATGCATACACACAAAGGGTTAGGCCTCTGTTGAGGAGGAGGACATTTATGAGTAGTCCGTATGTTGGCGAGATTCGCATGTTCGCGGGCAACTTTGCCCCAGTCGGGTGGGCATTCTGCCAGGGGCAGATCCTCCCGATTTCGGAGAATGAGACGCTCTTTAATCTCATCGGTACGACTTATGGCGGGGATGGACAGAGTACTTTTGCCCTGCCCAACCTGGCGAGCCGTGTCCCGGTGCACATGGGCACGGGCGGGGGCGGGACGTATGTCATCGGCCAGATGTCGGGAGAGGAGCAGGTGACGCTGACTACCAACCAGATACCGACGCATAATCATGTTCCCACGGCCAATTCGGGCGCCGGCACGCAAGCTTCGCCCTCGGGAAATGTATGGGCCGCATCAAGTAATTTGCCCTATTCGCCAAACGCGCCCACTGCGGCCATGGCCCCGCAGGCGGTGCAGAACAGTGGGGGCAGCCAACCACACGATAACATGGTCCCGTTCCTGTGCGTCAACTTTATCATCTCCCTGTTTGGGATCTATCCCACCCCGACCTAGGCGCGAGGATACACTCCAGGAGGAATCTTATGTCAACACCCTACTTGTCCGAAATCAAGATTGTCTCATTCACCTTTGCGCCCAAGGGCTGGGCCCTGTGCAACGGGCAGCTCTTGCCGATTAATCAGAACCAGGCGCTCTTTTCACTGTTGGGCACGACCTACGGCGGCGATGGTCGCGTCAACTTTGCGCTGCCCAATCTCCAGGGGCGCGTGCCGATGCATCTCGGCAACGGCCATACCCAGGGCGAGATTGGCGGAGAGACCGCCCACACCGTCAATATTTCAGAGCTGCCGCAGCATACACACACGCCGGTCGGCAGTTCAAATAATGCCAGCGCGCCCGCCCCAACCAGTAACGTATGGGCCACGTTGAGCAGCGGCGGGTACTCTCCAACTGCAAATACTACGCTGAATCCTGCATCGATTACCAACACCGGCGGCAGCCAGCCGCACGATAACATGTCGCCTTACCTGGTGCTCAATTTTTGTATTGCACTGCAAGGGATATTTCCGTCACGCAACTAGGGGAAAGAGAGAGGAGAAAAACCATGTCATCACCTTTTGTCGCAGAAATCCGAATGTTCGGCTGCAACTTTGCGCCAACCGGCTGGGCGCAGTGCAACGGGCAGCTCTTACCCATCAGCCAGAATACGGCGCTCTTTTCGCTGTTAGGCACGACCTATGGCGGCGACGGTAAATCCACCTTTGGGCTGCCCAATCTGCAGGGTTGTATCCCCATGCAACAGGGCCAGGGGGCCGGGCTCTCGCTCCGTGACCTCGGGGAGACCGCCGGCGAAGATTCCGTGACGCTACTCCAGACCGAGATGTCGTCGCATGCGCATGGAGCTCAGGGCTTTGCTAATGCGGGCGGCCAAAACCCTGGCTCCACCACCACCTGGTCAGACCCTAATCAGCGAGGTCTGACCGCTTATACCGCGAGCTCGGCCCAGAATGTCACGATGAACCCGCTGGCCCTTTCAGTCACAGGCGGCTCACTGCCGCACAACAATTTGATGCCCTATCTCGTAGTGAACTTTTGCATCGCGATGCAGGGCATATACCCGGCGCGCAGTTGATAAGCGTCGCGGCCTGACCTGCGCAGGTCAGGCC
>JBAVQS010000416.1:0-11020 GCA_049694275.1 Anaerolineae bacterium
GTCCAGCGTGGGGATCGATGCTCCAGCTTTTGAGCGGAGGCCCGGCCGGCCGGGATGCGCCTGCGCCGGCCCGGTTTGCGGCGAGGACTTGCCAGGGAGCATTCGGATCGAGCGTATCCAGCCGCGCATCGATCCGCGAGATGTTGACGAACTGAGTCTGAACCTGCGTCGGTTTGCCGGCAGGGATAACGACGCAGCAGCCCGGTGTGGTGAACGCGAAGAGCGGATACTGATTGGTCGCAGTGAAGGTCCAGCCCCAATCGCGGTCGGTTCCCAACTGATATGCTGCATCTGTCGCCCCGCCTTGCAGCACCATCTGATAAGCCGTGCCGGGGTGGAATACGCCGGCGACGGTGAGCTGGGTGCCATTCCATTGCAGGCGCCGGCTTGCGAGGGTGGGGGTGATGAGCAGGTGCGCCTCGACCGAGGCTTGATTCATCTCGCGGCTAAAGACGAGGGTGAGGCTCTTGTTGGTATAGCTGTAGTGGGACTGGAGCGACGGATCACTCAACAGCACGCGCGGCGCGGCGAGCGTGGTGAAAGTCGAGACATAATCGCGCTCGAGCGGACGCGAGAGCCACGAGCGTGCCGTCTGCGCAAGCGTAATTGTAACGGTGGTCGAGAGGGACATTCGCGCGCCGGGGGTAAATACCAGCGTCCGGTCATCCGCCCATTGTATCGTCCCGGGGACTGCCGGCGAAATCGCGAACGCGCGCTGCGTGGCGGCGCGGTCCATCGCATTGCGAAAGGTGAGGGTAATCGGAGAACTCGGCGCGATATCCATTGCGCCGGAGGCGGGCAACACTTGAACCACCTCGGGTGCGCGGAGCAGATCGAGGGGCTGTATCAACAGCAGGAGAATACTGCAAATGATGAGGGCCAGGGCAAGAATGCCGAGGCCCCACACGCGGCGCGAGGAGCGGAACACTGACATAGACCTTTGCCATTTTAGCACAGGCCATTCCGAATGCCTATCGGAAGAAATCCATGGGCGCCGAAAAGCCAGCTAGGAGCGCGTGGCGGGACGCCCCATGAGCCAGCCCGGCTCGCGCACATTCTCTTCCTGCAAGCGCCGGAGACGCGCCGCCAGTACCTCGGAGCGTCCAAGGTAGCCCACCAATTCCTTTTGATTCCGAGGGCTCACAATCAGCAATCTCCCGATATCATGTTTGAGCATGCGCTCGACCGCGTCATAGACCGATTCATCGGGATGCGCCAGGATCAAATCGCGGCTGGCCGCTTCCAGCACGGTCATCTTGCCGTCGGTATCCGATTCAATGGCGCGGAGCACATCACCGCGGGTGATGATGCCGGCCAATTGTCCCTGCGCGTCGAGAATCGGCAGCGCCTGGTGACGGGCCACGCTCGGGTCGCCTCTGGCGATCTGGTCTGCCAGTTCGGTGACGAGCATCTCCGCCTTGATCGTCGGCGCATTTTTGATCATGACATCGCCGACGTTGACCTGCCGCAAAACGTCGGCCTCATAATCTTGATGCACGCGCAGCCCACGACGCGCCAACTTTTCCGTCATGATCGAGTTGGGCATCAAGAGAAGAGCAACGCCGAGGGCGATGACGCTGACCAGCATGAGCGGCAGGACCGAGTTGTAATCGCGGGTCACCTCAAAGGCAAAGATGATAAAGGTAAAGGGGGCGCGTGACGCTGCACCAAAGACCGCGCCCATTGACACGAGGGCAAAGGCGCCCGGATCGAGGTGGGCAAATGGCAATAGTTGATTGACGACCATTGCAAAAATGCCTCCCAACGCTGCGCTCGCCATAAACATGGGCGCCAGGAGGCCGCCCGAGGTGCCCGAGCCAAGCGTGACGACGAGCGCAAGCGTTTTACAGATCATGACGACTAACAAAAGCTGGAGCGGCAAGCGCGAATTGAGAATGTCACCAATCGTGTCATATCCGACCCCAAGCACGCGCGGGACGAAGAACCCGATAATGCCCAACGCAAGCCCGCCAATCGCCGGCCACCACATCGAATCGACCGGAAGCCTTTCGAACTGATCCTCCACCCAATACAGCGACTTGCTGACGGCCACCGCCGCCAGGCCGCAGATCAGCCCGAGAACGACATAAAAGGGTAGACCCAGCGGGATGCCAAAGTTGACCGCGCCAACCTGGAACATGGGCCCGGGACCCAGCAGAGCCATGTGGACCGCGGTGGCGAGGGTACTGGCAATGACAAGCGGAATAAACGAGCGCGCCTTGAATTCAAAGAGCAAGAGCTCGATGGCAAGGATGACGGCGGCAATCGGCGTATTGAAGGTTGCCGACATGCCCGCCGCTGCACCGCACGCGAGCAGCACTTTGCGCTCGGCCGCGGTCGTATGCAGAATCTGACCGACGAGCGAACCGAGCGCGCCGCCGGTTTGAATGATCGGCCCTTCGGCCCCAAACGGACCGCCCGTGCCGATTGCAATGGCTGCTGAGATCGGCTTGAGTAGAGCTACCCGCGGCTGGATACGGCTCCGGCTGACGAGCACTGCCTCCATCGCTTCCGGGATGCCATGCCCCTTGATCTTGGGCGAACCGTACTTGGCCATCACCCCGACGACAATTCCGCCGAGGACGGGCATGAGAATCACCAGCAACCCGAGCTGATTCGCGCGCGGGCTCTGGAATGCAAATGAAAACTGCTGATAAAAGAACAGGTTGGTGACGAGACCGATCAGGTTATAAAGGATAAAAGCGACGAGACCCGCCGTGACGCCAATGAGCGCCGCAAGAATCGAAATCAACAGCGTCCGGAACCCGGCTGATTCCTGTGCAGCCCGGTCCAGCCCTGATCGAGTAATATTAGCCTTCATTCTATCATCTCCATCATGTTAGTCTCGGAATTCATAACGTCCAGTCAAGAGATAGCATCACACCCTTTATTTCTCCTTTCAACAAAAAGAACAGGGCTCCGGATGGCAGCCCTGCCTCTGTTACCTCCAACCTAAAGCATGAAACCTACTGCACCTGTAGCTCTCCCCAATCGGCGATCATTTCGTGCAGTTCACTCGCCAGCGCTTCATAGTTGGTGTTATAGTTCGGAAAGTCGAGCAGCACGTTTCCACCGGCGTTCGGAACGACGAGGGAAAAATGATCGTGTCCCTCCTGGCTGCGGAGCACGCGGACCAGATCGCGCATGCGCTGAATGTCGGTCGCGGAATCATCCGAGCGACGGATGAGCACACGCACCACCCGGCCGTTGCCGCGCGCTGCATAGGTGGGAGTGGGCTCTCGCGCCGCAACCGGCCGCGGCCCACTGGAGCGTGGAATGTCGGCGGGACGCGGCGCCGGCTTTTTGCCATTTCCTTCTCCGCCATTTCCCGATGCCATGCCATTCCCTCCCGACTTGCTGGGCACTCTGATGCCATTCTGAATTTGCATGTCCGGCAGGGCACCTGGCGGAGGCTGTGGCGGCGCAGGCGGGGGCGCTTGTGGCTCGGGCCGGATTTGTGGCGCCGTCGCGGCCGGCACAGAAGTGGGTATGGTCGGCGCTGTCGCGGATTTCAATTGGTCCCAGCCTGCATCGTGCGACTGCGCGGCAGGTTGGGCTTGAGCGGCGGGTGCGGGCGGAGTTACCGCAATCGGCGCATCTACCGGGGCCGATGCCTCAACCGGTAAAGACGGCGCGGACGTATTTGCCTCTTCTTCCTCAGCCGGCGCGGGCATGACGGCGATGTCCACCTCCATCTCGAAATCTTCGGGAGGCGGCAGCCAGTCGTCCTCGAATGATCTCTCACTTACTCCCATTACATCCGGGCTTGATACTGGCGCGGCCGAAGGGGCAGACGCGGCGAAATGGGTTTGAGAAGTCGGGTTGGGTTGAGCCGGAGCAGGACGAGGCGCGGCTTGCGGCGACATCCCTTTGCTCCCCTCGCTTGATTTGCTCCCGGACCTGGCCAGTGGGTGCTGCCAGATCAGATTGGCCAGGATCGTAATCTTGCTGTCGCGCACCTGCACCTTGCCGCGGGCGAGGATCAAAGCGTCCGCACGAATCACCTCGCGCGACTCGGTATAGACCCTGGGGAATGCGGTAATCTCGACCGATCCCTGGGGGTCTTCGAGCTGGATAAAGGCCATCGGGTCGCCCTTTTTGGTGGTGATGGCGCGAATATTGGTGATCATGCCGCCGAGCGTGACCTCATGCCCTTCCATCTCTTCGGTCAATTCACCCGCGTACGCGCTGACATACTGCTTGCCCTGCTGCGCGAGCATCAACAGCGGATGCTCGGAGAAATAGACGCCCATGAGCTCTTTTTCGAGCTCGAGCTTGTCGCGGTTCTCCATCTCGGCGACGGCGGGGAGCTGTCCAAACGTCTCGGCCTGAAGCGCCGTGCCAAAAAAGGACATCTGCCCGAGCGCGCTCGCCTGGTGCGCCGACGTGCTCATCGACATCATCTGATCCAGCACCTGGAGGACCTGTGCGCGATGCCCAAAGCCGTCGAATGCGCCCGCCTTGACGAGCGATTCGAGGACGCGGCGATTGACCTGGCGCAGATCGACGCGCTGGCAGAAATCGTCGAGCGATGTGAACGGCTCGCCCTCCTGCCGCGCCTTGACGATGAACTCGACCGCGCCTGCGCCGACGTTCTTGATTGCGCTCAGCCCAAAGCGAATTCCTTTTTGCGTATCGTCGATCACGAACCCGACTTCGCTGTAGCGCACGTCCGGCGACAGGACCGGGATGCCCATCCGCCGCGCTTCGGCAACGAGGATCGCAATCTTGTCCATGTTCCCGATTTCGGTCGAGAGCAGGGCAGTCATGTATTCGAGGGGATAGTGCGCCTTGAGATACGCGGTCTGGCAGGTGAGCACCGCATAGTCGGCCGCGTGGGCCTTGTTGAACCCATAGCGCGCAAAGAATTCGATATCGCCATAGACCGCTTCGGCCACGCCCACGTCGATGCCATTCGCGACCGCGCCCTTGACGAATTTTGCCCGGTGCGCCTCGATCTTGTCCTTGAGCTTTTTGCCCACCGCTTTGCGGATATCGTCCGCTTCGCCCGGCTTGTACCCTGCCAGTTGCACGGCGACCTGGATGATCTGTTCCTGATAGACGATAATGCCATACGTCTCGTTCAGGATCGGCTCGAGGATGGGATGCTTGTACTCGATCGCCTCTTCGCCATGCAGCCGCCGGATGTAAGCCGGAATCTGCTCCATCGGGCCGGGGCGGAAGAGTGCAACCGTGGCGACGATATGGTCGAACTTGTTCGGGCGCATGTTGGTGAGCACGCGGCGCATGCCCGCGCCTTCCACCTGAAATACGCCGGTGACGTCGCCCCGCGACAGGAGCTTGAACGCCTCGTCGTCTTCGACCGGAATATTAGTCAGGTTGAAATCGACCCCGTGCCGCGCTCGAATGAGGTCGCAGGCGCGGCGCATGATCGAGAGGGTCGCGAGCCCCAGGAAATCGATCTTGAGCAGGCCGATGTGCTCCAAATCGCCCATCGGGAACTGGGTGACGGCAAAGCCGCTGGTATCGCCGCGGGTTGCCCGGTGCAGGGGGACATACTCGACGACGGGCCGGTCGGTGACGACGACGCCGGCCGCGTGGGTGGAGGCGTGGCGCGCCACCCCTTCAAGCAACTTGGCATTATCGACCAGCTTTTTGATATACTCGTCCGACTCGACCAACTGCTTGAACTCTGCGATATTTTCGAGCGCCCCTTCAATCGTCTGCCCCGGCCCTGTCGGGATCAACTTGGCGGCCCGGTCCACATCGGAGAGGGGATAGTCCATCGCGCGGCCGACATCGCGGATGGCGGCCTTGGCGAGGAGCCGTCCGAACGTGATGATCTGCGCCACGTTGTCCTTGCCGTACTTTTGGACCGTGTACTGGATCATCTCTTCGCGCTGGTCATCCGGAAAGTCGAGGTCGATGTCGGGCATCGAGATGCGCCCGGGGTTGAGGAACCGCTCGAAAACGAGCTTGTGCTCGAACGGGTCGAGGTTGGTAATGCCGAGGCAATAGGCGACGAGACAGCCGGCGGCCGAGCCGCGGACGTTGTACCAAATATTGCTCGCACGGGCGAACCGCGTCAGGTCCCAGACGATGAGAAAGTAAGTGCCAAACCCCATCTGGTGAATGACGCTCAACTCGTAATCGATGCGCCCGCGAATCGCCTCCGAGATCTCGCCGCCGTACCGGTCCCTGAGCCCTTTCTCGCACAGCGCCCGCAAAAAGGTGTCGGGCGTATACCCTTCCGGGACGGGGAAGTAGGGGAGATGATATCCTTTGGGGGTCAGGTCGAGTGTGCAGCGCTCGGCCACCTCCAGCGTATTGCGGAGCGCGTCCGGATAGGCGCTCCACTCGGCTGCCATCTCTTCCGAGGATTTGAAATAATAATCGTGCCCCGCCATGCGCATGCGCTCGGTGGCATTGACCGTCGTGCCGGTCTGGATGCAGATCAGAATGTCCTGCGCCACCCAATCGCCGTCATTCAAATAGTGCACATCGTTGGTGGCAACCAGTTTGAGGTCGAATTCCTTCGCCATGCGGAGGAGCTCGGTATTGACCGTCTGGAGTTCAGGGAGCCCATGGTTCTGCAGCTCGACATAGTAACGACCCTTGAACAGGTCGCGATACCACCCCATCGCCTCGCGCGCGGCGTCCAGCTTGCCCGCCAGGATCAACTGCGGGATTTCGGCGGCGAGGCAGCCGGTCGTGGCGATGACCCCCTCGGCGTATTTGGCGAGGATCTCCTTGTCGACGCGCGGGTAATAATAGAACCCATCCAATTGGGCGGCCGAGGCGAGCCGGAGCATGTTGCGATAGCCGATCTCATTCTCGGCGAGGAGGACAAGGTGATACGAGCTGCGATCAAGCTTGTTGTCGCGGTCCTTCATGGTACGCGGCGCCAGGTAGGTTTCGATGCCGATCAACGGCTTGACGCCGATTTTGCGCGCCGCATCGTGAAACTCGATCGTCGCGAACATGGTACCGTGGTCGGTAATGGCAACCGCCGGCTGGTTATATTCTTTGGCCCGCGCCGCCAGTTGGGCGGGGTGGGGCAGCCCGTCGAGAAGGCTGTATTCGGAATGGACATGCAGATGGACGAATTCGGCGCTCATAGGGCAATACAATTCAGAGAACAGAGGATGACACCGTGCGCGAAAACCGAACCTTGGCGGTTCGGCTCTAGTTCATTATAGCACAAATGAGCGTGCATGCGCCCATAAAAACCTTAAAAATCCAGTCAACCGGTCCTTAAAGATTTTCTCCACACGCATTGTTGAGAGCCGGGGGAAGGGTGTGGAAAACGCGCACAAGGAGGCGCCGGCCCACGTATAATAACCAGGGGCTCTGTACGAGCCGGATTTTTGAATGGATGGAGAAGAGGAGAGGTCATGTCAGAGTTGGACGAATTTCGCCAGATGAAGGATGAATTTTTCCGCGACCACTTTCAGTCGCCGCTGACGGCTGAACAGAAAAAAGAGTTCAAGGGATTGCCCTATTATCCGGAGAACCCGGACCTGCGGTTCGAGCTATCCCTGCAAGCTTATAACCAACCCGGCCGGGTCCAGATGCAGACGAGCACCGGGGCTGTGCAGGATTATATCCGCGCGGGCCAGATTCATTTCGAGGTGAACGGCGAGCCGGTATTCTTGCAGGTGTACCAATCGGCGGACGGGGCGGGCGGCTATTTCCTCCCGTTTGTAGACGCGACTGCGCCGGCCGAGACCTACGGCGCGGGCCGTTACCTGGAACCCGAGCCCCTTGGCGGCGACCTGCTGGCCGTCGATTTCAACCTGGCGTACAACCCGTACTGCGCCTACAACGACCGCTGGAGCTGCCCACTTCCGCCGGCGGAGAACCGGCTCACGGCGCGGATTGAAGCGGGGGAGAAGAGGTTTCATGTATAGAGAATAAGGGAGCGCACACTAGACCCCAAGGTATAATTGACATCCGGTCGGGCAAGGGTTAAATTATCCTTGATATTCCGCTCCACCCGCGACGCTGTCCGCGCTCACGTCACAGCGCCGATCCCAATTTGCACCAACTTTTGGAGGTCATGCCGGATGAAAAAGACATTTTCGTCCTCTCCTTTGAAACCGTTTGTCGCCGGTTTGATTGTTTTCCTGTTCCTGTTGACGACTGGGGCAATTGGGGCTCCACCGGCGCTATCCGCCCCGCCGCGCACCCTGGGTTTTGTGGGCAATATGTCTCCTGCCGGCGGCTCGACCACCACACTCACCATCCCCGCTTCCTTCAATGTCAGTGTTGAAGTCTGGAAGAGTGGTGTTACCAATGCCAGTGGCCAGGGCGCGGGCATCACGTGCACCCTGCACTGGGGCACAGTGGGTTATTTCGGCGGCACCTGGAGCAATGTCACCGACACCGCTATGACTTATATTGCGGATGTTTTGAATAACGACAAGTACCAGGCGACCATCACTCCTGGCGTTGGCCTGTACGAGTTTACGGCTAACTGCACCGATACGACGGACAATTCCACGACCTGGGTCGGTGGGGCGAACGGCAAGCTAATCATTCACAGCACCGGCAGCGCCGGCTGCAATACCGCAGCCCAGGGCGATAACAACGTCTTTTGGACCGGCCTTCTCCACGATTCCTTCTCGACCACCTATCGCAATCCGACCGGCGCGGTCCCGACCACTCAGGGGACGATCACCCTCAAATTTCGCACCTGTATGAACGACCTGAATCAACAGCCCCGCATCCGCGTCTATTCCCTCGCCAATGCAAGCGAGGTGATTACGCCGGGGAATGCCAACTCACTCCTCTCGTTCAGCAGCCACGCGACCGACGCCACTGCGGCGGATGTGACGTTTTGGACATTGACGCTGACGGCGCCGAACACAGTCGATGTTTACTATTATGTCTTTCAAGCCGTCGATGGAACGAATACCGCTTATTATTTTTCGCAGCTCTCCGGCAGCTATGGCGGCGGCAATACGAACCCCGGCGGGATCGGCCAGGCGGGCGCGACCCAGACCACGGCCTATGACAATTCCTACCAGTTGACGATTTACGACTCTGCCTTTACCACACCCTCCTGGATGCAGCGGGGGGTCATCTACCACATTTTCCCGGAACGCTTCAGGGACGGCAACTCGAGCAACAATCCGGCGGCCAATCGCTTTTTCTATGGCGTCAACAGCAGCATCGTGCGCTCGAACCAGTCGAACTGGAATTTTACGATTTGCGATCCGCGCAACGTCGTCTCGCCCACCTGCAATAATCACTATTCGGACAATTTCTACGGCGGCGACCTGCAAGGGATCACCGACAAGATCAACCAGGGCTTTTTCGACAACCTGGGGGTCAGCGTCATCTATATCAACCCCATCTTTAGCTCGTCGTCGAATCACAAGTACGATACGCGCGATTACCTGACCATCGACCCGGATTTCGGGACGCTGACCGATTTTCAGACGATGACGGCGGCGGCGCACGCGCACGGGATCAAAATTATGCTGGACGGCGTCTTTAATCACACGTCGTCGGACAGCATCTATTTTGACCGCTATAACCAGTACACCAATACCGGCGCCTGTGAGAGCACGAGCGCAGCCGACCGCGGGTGGTACTTTTTCACGAACGTCGCGGCCGGCACGGGCACTTGCGTTGGATCGGCCGGCGCCAATTCGGCCACCTATACGGCGTGGGCCGGATACGACTCACTGCCCAAGTTGAACGCGCCCACGGCGGCGGTAGAAGCGCTGATCTGGAACAACGGCAATAGCTCGGTCGCGCAGTACTGGTTGAACCAGGGCGCCGACGGCTGGCGCTTTGACGTGGGCGGCGAGGTGGACGGCGGGACGCCGGGGAATGGTTACTGGCGCGGGTTCCGCAGTACGGTCAAGGCAGGGGGCGCTTATCCCAACTCGCTGATGCTCGGCGAAGAATGGGGCAACGCGTCGGCCTGGCTCCTGGGGAATGAGTGGGACAGCGTGATGAACTATCGCTTTCGCTCGGCGATGCTGTCGTGGCTCTACACCGGATGCGTCGCCAACAGCAACGGGTGCAACGGCGCGGGCACACTGTTTCAAGAGAATGACATGAACACGAGCAGCTCGAGCGGCGCCATCAGTTATATCAGTCCCTCCCAGTTCAACACGCGCCTGCGCACTATCCAGGAGAATTATCCGCCGGCCGCGTTCAAGGCGATGATGAACCTGGCGGACTCGCACGATACGAGCCGCGTTCTCTATCTTCTCAAGCGGGGCAACAACGACAACGCGAGCGCGGCCAGCCAGCGGCTCAAAGAGTGGTGGTTGATGGCGTTTAGCTATCCCGGCGCGCCGACCCTCTATTACGGCGATGAGGTGGGCCTGACTGCCGACGATGTGTATGACGGGAGCCTGTTGCAAGACGATCCCTACAATCGCGCCCCCTATCCCTGGCCGGACGCGTCGGGATCGAGCTATGCGACCGATACGACCAACCTGCTTCCGTTCGAGCGTCAGATGGCGAGTATGCGCTGGAGCTATCGCGCACTGCAGGATGGCGATGTCCAGCATGGGATCGTGATCGACGATGCGAACAAGCTGTACGGTTATGCGCGCACCGGCACTTTTAGCGGCCAGACCCAGACCGCGCTCATCGTTTTGAACCGTGACAGCAGCAGCCACAACGTGACGCTGACCGGGCTCAATGCGACTCCCTACAGCCTGGCGAACGGCACGGTCATGGTCGATGCGGTCAACGGCGGCACGACGACCGTGGCGGGGGGGCAATTGACTGTGACCGTGAACCCGACCTGGGGTGTCGTGCTGCTCGAACAGAGCAAAGCCGATACGCCGAGCGCGCCCACGATTGCCACGGTCACCGCCAGCCAGAATGATGCGAATGTGACCTGGACGCCGATCGTGACCGACACCAACGGCCTGCGCGAACTGGCTACCCTCTACAAGATTTATCGCAGCGCCACTGCGCCGTTCACGCCAAACGACAGTACCAATCTCCGGGGGAGCGTGACGCCGGTCGCATTTGGCGCCAGCGCCGACCTCCTGAACTATATCGATTCGAGCACGGGTGGGACCAACTA
>JBAVQS010000417.1:0-2102 GCA_049694275.1 Anaerolineae bacterium
GAAGGAGTACACCAACTCGGACGCCAAGCTCCGGGTTCGCCTGGTCGTTCCGGCAGGCGGCCAGGGCGACCTCCTCATCTATCGGGGCTCCAGCAAGCTGTCCGACTGGGCGACCGATCAGACGGTCGACCTGAAGGACGGCGTCAACGACCTGGGCTTCTACGAGATGGGCGTCGTCAACGGCAAATGGACGTACGTGGAGTTTCTGCGCATCCCGGTGACCATGGGCCCGATGGACATCAACGGCTCGTGGAGCGGCACCATCAGGTTCACGGAGATCAACATGGATGCGGCCGCCGAGAAGAAGGCCTCCGACGATGGGTGTGACCTCTCGATCCTCGAAGCGCTGCGCGGCAAGGACCTTCCGATGACCCTCGACCTGACCGCCGACAAGGAGGGCAAGGGCGAGGGCACCTTCGTGATCGACGCTTCGTCGCTCAGCACCGGTGGCGAGAACGGCACGGTCAGCAAGTCGGATCCGACCACCCTGCCGCTCGTCTACCAGACAGGGGTGATCACCTTCGACTTCGGCGACCAGTGCAGCGGGGGCACCTGCACCATGACCGGAACCCCGGCCGTGGTCAACGGCGAGGACACGATCAAGGGCGCCCTGAGCTTCAAGGGGTCCGGCTACTCGGCAAGGGCCGAGTGGGACGTCACCCGCGACAAGTAGGAGGGCGCGGTTGCATCCTGTCCTCGTCGACGTCGCGCTCGGCGGCGCATCGATCACCGTTCGGTCCTACGTCGCCTTCCTGGCGCTCGCGGCCGTCGTCGCGATCGTCCTTGTCGGCCGCGTCCTCGTCGGGATGGATGTGGGCCGGCGAGCGGCGCTCGGCGGGCTCGTGGCGGCCGTGCTCGCCGGCCTGGTCGGGGCACGGTTGCTGGCGGTCGCGCTTGCGCCGTCCCAGTACGCGGCCGATCCTGCGAGCGCCTTCGCCATCGAGCCGAGCGAGTTCGCCCTGTACGGCGGGCTGGCCGGCTCGGGAGCGGTGGTCCTCTGGCTGGCGCGGCGCTGGGGGCTGGACGTGGCTCGCGTCGCCGATCTCCTGGTGGTGCCGATCGCGACGGGCCTCGTGCTCCTGCGGATCGGCTGCTTCCTCAATGGCTGTTGCGCGGGGACCGCGACCAGCCTCCCGTGGGGTGTCGTGTTCCCAGCCGGCAGCGAGGCGTGGGGACGGCAGGTGGTCGGCGGCGTCGGGGGAGCCCTGTTCGGTCGGGTCAGCCCCGTTCATCCCACGCAGGTCTACGAGGCCGTCGCCGCCGTCCTGCTTGCGGCGTTGGCGGTTCGCCTGGGGCGGCGCGGCCTTCCCGACGGGGCCCCAGCCCTCTTCTTCGCGACCGGGTTCCTGGCCGTTCGCGCGTTCAACCAGACCCTGCGGGTGCAGTCGCTCGACCAGCTGCTCCCGGCACCGGAGCTCGTGGCTGCCTACGCTGCCGGGGCCGTGGCGATGGGACTGGCGTTCATCGCCCGGGTGCGCGGCTTCCGGTCGCCCGCGCTCGCCCGGGCCATCTGACCGGCTCGGCTCCATCCCGGGATCAGCCGGTCCATCATCGGGCCCATGGAAGCCCTGCTCGCGACGGCCGGCCTCCTCCTCGTGATCGGGCTCGCGCTCGTGCTCCTGTCGCGGGTGTGGGTCGGGTCGTCGAGGCTCGGAGGCTACGGGAATTCGCAGCGCGACGACGGGCCGGAGCCCGGAGCCCGGGCCCAGGAGGACGACGACGTGCGCTGGAACTGGAAGGGCGACGACCGGACGCCACGAGGGCCCTCCTGACGCGAGACCGTACAATGGCGGCCGCCATCACTTCGCCCGAGGACGTGCACGCGTGCCGCCGATCGCCGAACTCACCCGCATCGAGCCGGTCCACCTGGAGCGCCTCGCGCGCCAGGGCATCTTCACGACCGGGCTGCTGCTCGAGGTCTCGGAGACTGTGACCCGGCGCCAGACCCTCGCCGACCAGGTGGACGCGTCCCCGAACGACGTCCTGCGCTGGCGCGACGAGGCATTGCTCCTGAACCTGGCCGGGGTCGGGCACGCAGAACACGACCTGTTCGCCGTCGCCGGCGTCGACGGGCTGGCGGCCATCCTGCGGGTGGACCTCGA
>JBAVQS010000418.1:0-4285 GCA_049694275.1 Anaerolineae bacterium
ACCTTTTTCTCGTCGAGCCAGCCGTTGCGCGCCGCCGCCTTGACCATCGAATATTCGCCGCTCACGTTATAGGCCGCGACCGGCAGATTGAACGCGTCCCGCACCTGGCGGATCAGGTCGAGATAGGCCAGCGCGGGCTTGACCATCACCACATCCGCCCCCTCGTCAATATCCAGCTCGGCCTCACGCAGCGCCTCGCGCGCATTGGCCGGGTCCATCTGGTACTGCCGCCGGTCGCCAAACTGGGGCGGGGAATCGGCGGCCTCGCGGAACGGCCCATAGAACGACGAGGCGAACTTGCTCGCATACGCGAGGATTGGAGTGTCGACAAACCCCTGGGCATCGAGCCCCGCGCGAATCGCGCCCACCTGTCCATCCATCATCGCGCTCGGCGCGACGACATCCGCGCCCGCCGCCGCGTGCGAGATCGCGGTAAGGGCCAGGTAGCGGAGCGTCTCGTCATTGTCGATCTGCCCATCGCGCACGATGCCGCAGTGCCCGTGCGTCGTATACTGGCACATGCAAACATCGGTCATGACGACCAGGTCGGGATTAACCCGCTTGCAGACCCGGATCGCCTCTTGCACGATTCCGTGCTCGGCGTAATCCTCCGAGCCGAACTCATCCTTGAGCGCCGGGAGACCGAACAGGATGATCGACCGGACCCCCACTTTGCCAATCTCCTCCACCTCGCGGGCGAGATGGTCGAGCGACAGGTGATAGACACCGGGCATGGACGAAATCTCTTCCCGGACATCCTTGCCATGCACGACAAAGAGCGGATAGATAAAATCCCGCGCGTTCAATTCCGTCTCACGCACGAGCGCTCGCAGGTTCTCAGTCCGGCGCAGGCGGCGCGCCCGCACGCGGGGGAATCGCGTTCCCGTTACCGTCGCCGTCATTTCCATTTCCGATTTCAACATCGTTCTAGCCCTTTCGATAGTATTCGGCCATTGCCCTGACCAGTCCGTCAATCGTGTGCTCCGTCGCAACCGCATCCACCCTCAACCCCAGTTCCTGCGCCGTGCCTGCCGTCACCGGCCCGATGCAAAAAATCGCCAGGCGGGCGAGGAGCGCCGCATAGTGCCCGTTCAGCAGAGCGACAAAATTCCGAACGGTGGAAGAGCTCGTAAAGGTGATCGCATCCGCCCTGTCGAGGTTCACATCGGGGAGGGAGGGCATGACCGTGCGATAGGCGTCGATATTCGTCACCTGCACCCCGCGGGCGACCAGGGCGCGCGCCAGCACATCCGAGGCAATGTCGGCGCGCAACAACAGCACCCGCTGTCTCGGCTCGACGGGGAGCTCGACGGCAATCTGCGCGCCCAGAAATTTCGTCGGGATGAAATCGACATGCAGGCCCAGCGCCTGCAACGCCTGCGCCGTCGCCGGACCGATCGCGGCGAGCTTGCGCCCGCGGAATACTCCCATGTCCCTGTTCAGCGCGCCCAGTCGCTCGGCCACTCCGCGCACGCCGTTCACGCTCGTAAACACTACCCAATCATATTCGCCCACGCGCGCCAGCGCCGCATCTATCTCGCCGAAATCGGCCAGCGGAGCAAACTCGATGGTCGGGAACTCGACCGGTTCGCCCCCCCGCGCGCGAATCTGGTCCGCCAGCGCGTTCGCCTGCGCCTGCGCCCGCGTCATCACAATGCGCTTGCCCTGTAGGGGCGAACGGCCGTTCGCCCCTACCCCATGCGCCTCGGTATTGCCGGTGTCGCCGGTGGATTCCGGGGCGAGCCGCCGGTTCGCCCCTACCCCATGCGCCTCGGTATTGCCGATGTCGCCGGTGGCATTCTTTCCATTCATCGAGATGCCCAGAATTTCGCTCGCGCCATCCCGCAGCAATTGTTGCGCCAGCTCGACGCCCAGCGCCTCCGCGTGCGCCGGATCGCCCACCCGCTCGCCGCGCACCATCGTTCGCCCATCCAGCGAGCCGACGACACCGCGCAGCCACAGCCGGTCGCCCGTCATCTCGGCATAGGCGCCCATCGGCATCCGGCAGCCGCCGCCGAGCGCCTGCAGCATGGCGCGTTCCGCCGTCACGGCGGCGTGAGCCGGCGCATGATTGAACGGCGCGAGGAATTCCGCCAGCGCGTGGTCGTCAGCGCGAATCTCGATGCCGAGCGCCCCCTGCCCGGGGTCGGGGAGAACCGCTTCCAGCGGCAAATACTCGGCGATCTCGGCGGCGCGCCCGAGGCGGGTGATACCCGCGGCGGCCAGAATGACCGCATCATACTCGTCGCTCTGCGCCTTGCGGAGCCGGGTATCCACATTGCCGCGCAGCGGGACCACCTGCACATCGGGCCGGAGTGCCAGCACCTGGGCGGTCCGCCGCGCGCTCGACGTGCCGATGCGCGCGCCCCGCGGCAACTGTGCGAGTCCGACGCCATGTTTCGAGATGAGGCAATCGCGCGCATCCGCGCGAGCCGGCACCGCGCCGACCATCAGCCCCGGCGCAATCTCGGTCGGCAGGTCCTTGAGGCTGTGGACCGCCAGGTCAATCTCGCGGGCGAGGAGCGCGTTCTCGATCTCTTTGGTAAACACGCCCAGCCCACCAAACTCGGCGAGTGCCCGGCTCTGGTCCTTGTCCCCCTGCGTCTTGTAGATCTTGATCTCGACCGGCAAATCGGGGGCGAGCTGCGTGAGCGCCGCCCTCACATACTCGCTCTGCCAGAGCGCCAGCGCGCTCCCGCGCGAGCCGATCACGAGCGAACGGGTGAACCGCTTGGAAGAGAAATCGGATTGAATCATTCGCAAACTTGTCTACCTGTCTACCATCCCGAGCGCCTTGTGCGCGCACTCCACCGTCCGCGCAATATCCGCCTCGGTATGCGCGAGCGAAATAAACGCCGCCTCGAACTGAGACGGGGCGAGATAGATGCCCTGCTGGAGCATCCCCTGAAAGAACCGGGCGTAGCGCCGCGTATCCGCGGTTTTCGCCGAGGCATAGTCGGTCACCGGCCGGTCGGTAAAGAACGCGGTGAGGAGCGAGCCGGCGCGGTTGATCGCGACCGGAACCCCCGCGCTGGCCGCCGCAGACTGCAAGCCCGCCGCCAATTGCGCCCCGCGCGCTTCAAGCTGCGCATACGCGTTCCGGGTCTCGGCCAGCACGTCGAGCGTTGCAATCCCGGCCGCCATCGCGAGCGGGTTGCCCGAGAGGGTTCCCGCCTGGTAAACCGGGCCGAGCGGGGCGATCAGTTGCATGATCTCGCGCCGCCCGCCATACGCGCCGACCGGCAGGCCGCCGCCGACGATCTTGCCCAGGCAGGTAAGGTCGGGCTGAACGTGATAGAGCGATTGCGCGCCGCCATACGCCGCGCGAAAGCCGCTGATGACCTCGTCGAAAATCAAGAGCGCGCCGTTCGCCCGCGTGATCTCGCGCAGCCCTTGCAAAAACCCTTCCGCCGGGGGGACCACGCCCATGTTCCCGGCGATCGGTTCGACGATAATCGCCGCGATCTCGTCCCCCTGCGCCTTGAACAACTCGGCCACCGCGGCGAGATCGTTATACGGCGCAATCAGGGTCGTCGCCGCAACCGCCGCCGGTACCCCCGCGCTGTCCGGCAGGGCGAGCGTCGCCACACCCGAGCCAGCTTTGGCGAGCAGAAAATCGGCGTGGCCGTGATAGCCGCCGTCGAACTTGACGATCTGGTCGCGGCGGGTAAAGGCACGCGCCAGGCGGATGGCGCTCATCGTCGCCTCAGTGCCCGAGCTGACAAACCGGACCATCTCGATGGACGGGACCGCCGCGGTAATGCGCCGGGCCAGTTCGGTCTCAAGCGCAGTCGGCGCGCCATAACTCGTCCCGCGCGTCGCCGCGTCCTGAATTGCCGCCACCACGCGCGGGTGAGCATGCCCCAGAATCAGCGGGCCCCACGAGCCGATATAGTCGAGAAACTCGTTGCCATCCGCGTCATAGAGGTACGCGCCCGCCCCGCGCGAGATAAAGAGGGGATCGCCCCCGACACTGCGCCAGGCGCGCACGGGGCTGTTCACTCCGCCGGGGATCAACTCCTGCGCCTCGGCGTACAGCCGGCGCGACGTTTCAGTTTTCAAGACCTCTCCGGCCATCACTGGGCTCATTCCGTTTACTCCACACTGGATGTCATTACGAGATACTCATCCCGCCCCGCGGGATGTTTGAGCGCAGCAACTGTCATTGCGAGACCCCCATCCCGCCTCGGCGGTATGCCTGAGAACAGAAACTTGCGCGGGTGGGGAGTATAATGTTAGCCAACATTCAGACAAGTAAAGACCGACCGCTCACTGGTGTGAGATA
>JBAVQS010000419.1:0-2025 GCA_049694275.1 Anaerolineae bacterium
TACATGATGCGGGCGAGCGTCGGCGGTGAATTCCGCGCCCTCCCGACCAACGCCTACGAGATGTACTTTCCCGAGGTGTTCGGCCGGAGCGCCGGCGCAGTGTTTACGGTGGGGCAGTAACAAGATAGTTAGGATTTAGATGGGAGAAACAGGATGCGGCGTAACAATAGACGTTACGCCGCATCCACTTTTGAATTCTTGTAATTGACATGGGAGTGCACCATATGCCCCGCTTTGCTTTTATCCAGGAGTATATCGAACATCGATCTCCTCAAATGTGCGAATCCTACGTGCTTGGCGGTAAGCCCCAATACCAAATTGCATCCCTTGAAGCGGATGCCGGTCTCGCATTGCCGGCCGAGTTAAAGGAGTTCTACGAATTCGCTTATGGCGGGCGACTTGGCGGATACAAGCTACTTACTATTCCCGATATCGTGAGCATGCTTGGAGAGATTCATGAAAGGTACGCGGGAACGCCAATACCCGATTCTATTCTCCCTTTTGCCTACTTGATAGATGTAGGGGATTTCATCATTCTGGACATCGCTCGAGCAACCGCGGAAGGAACCCTTGTCCTCGATGGCTTTCATGAACTCTCGCCCGAACAATGGAAGGGAATCTGCTACGGACTTGAGACCTGGCTGAGAGAGATGGTTGCCAGCGAGTTCGAGCCGTTCTGGCTTGAAGGTGGTGGCTATCCTCCATTCCGTAGATTGTAGAACTATGGACCGCAGACGTTGCTCTATGGCGGCCTGTCGCAATGAATTGATCAAGTGCCTTGCAAACAAGTCCTGTTTTCGTTCCGGAAACGGGGCTTGTGTTATAATAACTTTGTTGGATCGTCCAAACTATTGAGCGATGGGTTTACAAATGGATCTTTTCACGTATCCGCATCGTCGCTATAACCCACTGACGAACGAGTGGATTCTCGTCTCGCCTCATCGGACAGAGCGCCCCTGGCTCGGCCAGGTCGAAAAGCGTCCTCCGGAAGAGCGTCCCTCCTACGACCCCACCTGCTATCTCTGCCCGGGCAACGGGCGCGCCGGCGGCCACACCAACCCTTCCTACACCTCCACGTTTGTCTTTGAGAATGATTTTGCTGCACTCCTCCCCGACACGCCCGGCGCGGATATAAACGACAAGGGCCTGCTTGTCGCCACGAGCGAGCGAGGCATCTGCCGCGTCATCTGCTTTTCGCCCCGCCACGACCTGTCGATTCCCGATATGAGCCTGCCCGATATTCGCCGTGTCGTGGATGTCTGGGCCGGGCAGACCGGGGAACTCGGGAACAAGGATTTTATCAATTACGTGCAGGTGTTTGAGAACAAGGGCGCGATGATGGGCGCCAGCAACCCGCACCCCCATTGCCAGGTCTGGGCGAGCGAGCACATTCCCGTCGAGCCGTCCAAGGAATTGCGCGCGATGTCGTCCTATATGGGCAATGTGGGCGCCTGTCTCCTCTGCGATTACCTGACGCTGGAGCTGGAGAAAAAAGAGCGCATTGTCCTGGAGAATCTATACTTTGTTGCCCTCGTCCCGTTCTGGGCGGTCTGGCCGTTCGAGGTCATGCTCCTGCCGCGGCGACATATCGGCACACTGCCGAATCTGATCGACCCGGAGCGGGATGCGCTGGCGGACATCATGAAACGGCTGACGCGGCGTTTCGACCATCTATTCGACGTCTCGTTCCCCTACTCGATGGGGTTTCACCAGTCGCCGACCGATCATGACATCCATCGCGCCATCCACCTGCATGCCCATTACTATCCGCCGCTCTTGCGCAGCGCGACGGTTCGCAAATTCATGGTTGGCTATGAGATGCTCGGCAATTCCCAGCGGGACCTGACGGCCGAAACCGCGGCCGCCCGCCTGCGCGAGATGAGTGAAGACTAACCTCTACTGTCATTGCGAGACCCCCATCCCGCCTCGGCGGTATGCCTGAGAACAGAAACTTGCGCGGGTGGGGAGTATAATGTTAGCCAACATTCAGACAAGTAAAGACCGACCGCTCACTGGTGTGAGATA
>JBAVQS010000420.1:0-3414 GCA_049694275.1 Anaerolineae bacterium
GTGGCCGTCGGCGACGGCACGCACGCGACGAGCAACACGCCTGTGAGGATGATGAATGCGAGTGTCAGTGAACGCATAAAACCGCGTACAAGCGAACGGGGCTTATTGTAACACAAAGTCGGCGAAATGGTAGCCTATGGCGAGACGCCCTGACGCCCCAAGCGGAAAAGATTGACCGCGCGCGCATCCTGCGTTATACTCTTATCCGGGCATGTTCGCCGGCCCGCAAGCGAAGCGTAGAACCCAAAGAGGGGTGTCTTATGAATCGCCAGCCAATCCGGTTCAATCCCAGGCGTGTTTTCCTCATCCTGGCCGCCATCGTTTTGCTCCTCACCCTTTTTGGCGTCTCCGACCTGTCCGGTTTCCCCGACAGGACCGTGGCCGCCGATAACCCGGCGGCGGTTGCCGCCAGCCCGATTCAGCACATTGTCATCATTATCAAAGAGAACCGGACCTTTGATAATTATTTTGGAACCTTCCCGGGCGCGAACGGCGCCTCCACCTTCAAAAGCGCCTCCAACCAGATTCGTCCGCTCAACCACGAGCCGGACCCGCTGTCCGCCGGCATTGGCCACCGGTGGTTGCATGCGCGCAAAGCGTGGAATAACGGGCAGATGAACCGCTTTGCCTGGATCCCCGGCGCGATTCAGAACGGCGTCGATGTGTCCGATTCCCAATTCTACGAATCGGACATCCCCAACTATTGGGCCTATGCCCGGACCTTTGCGCTGACCGATAACCTGTTCTCGACCATCATGGCCAACAGCTTCCCCAATCACTTTTTCTTTATCGCGCCGGTCGATAACGACGTGGACGATAACCCGGCGATTTCGGACCCCACCTATCTGTATCGCTGGGGCTGTGATTCCCCGAAAGGGACAACAGTGGAAGAGCGCCATGCCAATGGCACGCTGTCGAACGTCTTTCCCTGTTTTCACATCAAGACCATTGCGCCAGTGCTCGACCAGTACAATATCTCCTGGAAGTATTACGCGCCGCCGCAGGACCAGCCCGGTTACCAGTGGTCCATCTATAACGCGATCTATGAGGTGCGTGAGACCGCGGAATGGCAAAAGCACGTCGTGGCCCCGAGTGCGTTCGACGCGGACGTGGCATCCGGGAACCTGCCGGCCGTGTCCTGGCTCGTCCCCGATTCCTTTTCGAGCGAGCACCCGCCCCACAGCGCGTGCAACGGCGAGAACTGGACGGTTAGCAAGATTAACGCCATCATGAACAATCCCGCTCTGTGGGCGACCACGGCAATTATTCTGACGTGGGATGATTTTGGCGGATTCTATGACCACGTAGTTCCGCCCATCGGGCCGAACAAGCGCATCGAATATGGGTTCCGCGTGCCCGGCATCATCATCTCGCCCTATGCCCGGCCCGGCTATGTGGACCATACCTTTTACAGCTTTCCGTCGATCCTGAAATACATCGAGACGAACTATGGCCTCCCCGCCGTCGGCGTGCTCGACAGCCAGGCCACCGCGTTCAAATCGCTCAATTACAGCCAGGTGCCCCTGCCGCCGCTGGTCCTGTCGCCGCGGCAGTGCCCGCCCGCCTCCACTATGGACGACATGGAGGTGGACGAGCCCGAATAAGGACCGCGCCGGATATTGCCCCGGGCGAGCATCCTGAAAATGGAGAGACCTTTCGGCTGACGTCGAAAGGTCTCTTTTTTCTCGCGTGCGGACCGGATTATTTGCTAGAGCATGCCGTCGGCGGTGATAATCGCCTGGGCGATCTCGCCAAGCCTTTTGTTTTCATTCTGGCTGCGGCGCTGTAACCGGCGGAAGGCCTCTTCTTCGGAAAGGTCCAGGCGCCGCATGAGAATGCCCTTGGCGCGCTCGACGAGCTTGCGCGTTTCGAGCGCCTCGCGCAGGTCGTCCACCTCGCGATGCAACTGCTGGAATTCGGCAAAGCGCGACATGGCGAGCGCGATGGCCGGCAGCAGATCGGTTTCCGAGACCGGCTTCATCAAATAGGCTGACACGTGCGCGTTCGCCGCCCGCTCCGCCAGGTCCTTTTCGCTGTACGCCGTGAGCAGGATGATCGGAAACGGACGTTCGCGCATCATCTGGGCGGCGGCGTCGATCCCATCCATCTCCGGCATCTTGATATCGAGGATGGCGAGGTCCGGCCGCAATTCCCGCGCCAGCTCGGCCGCGGTGCGCCCGTCGTTCGCCTCGGCGATGACGCGGTGTCCCAGCTTTTCCAACTGTTCCCGCAGGCTCATCAGGCGCAAGTTTTCGTCGTCGGCAATCAAAACCCGTAAAGCATTCATGCTTCAATCCCCTCTAGAGTGGAAAGGTAAATTCCGCGCACGCGCCCTCCGCGTTTCGCAGCGTCAGCGCGCCGTGCAAGTCCTTTTCGACCAGGGTTCGCACAATCCGCAGGCCCAACCCCGCATTGCGTGACAATTCAAAATCGGGGCGCAGGCCCGCGCCATTGTCCTGGACCTCGACGCGCACTTCTTGGTCGTCCTCTTCAAGCGTAATATCGATTTCGCCCTGCGCCTGCCCGGCCAGCCCATGTTCCAGGGCGTTGCTCACCAGTTCGTTAATCACCAGCGCAAATGCCGTCGCCGGTTTACTCGGCAGCATGATTTGCGGGCCCTGCACCTGAATGTGAATCGTCTGGTCCGGGCGCGCCTGGGAAAAGCGGGCGCTGTCCGCCACCCGCTTGGCCAGCTCGGTCACATCCGTTCCGCCGATCTGGTCGGGCGAAAACATTTCGTGCGCCGCCGCAATGCTCTTGATGCGCGCCACCGAATCGCGCAAGCTCTCGGCCGGGCTCCGTCCGTCCGCGCGGTTCATTTCGAGTGAGAGCAGGTCGGCCACCGTCTGCAAGTTGTTCTTGATCCGGTGATGCATTTCCATCATCATGCGCGTCCGCAAGTCCAGCTCGCCGGCCATCTCTTCACGCGCTCGCATTTCGGAGCGAATCCAGTTCAAGGTGAGCCACAGCGCCGCCGGGCCGACAAACCCAAAGACAAGGAGCTCGATGGCGAACAGCAGCGGCGTAGAGACGTTGGGAAAGAGGACATGCCGCGTCACCTCATACGCCATCACCAGAATGAGCAAAAGGAAAGGGAGGATCTGCTGCAACAGCGCGACCCGTTCCGACAGCCGGCGCGCCGGCGGCCGGACCTCCTTTTCCTTTTCGTCCAGAACAAAGCTCATATTGCGATTGGCGATTACGGATTGCGCATTGCGGATTAGAACGCGTCGGCAGGACGGCATTCATTCCGCAATGCGCCTTTCGCCATCCCTACGCTTTGCGCCGCGGCGTTCCACAGCGCGGGCAAAAATTGTCGTCCGCGTCGAGGGCGCGCCCGCACTGGGCGCAGAACCCACCACTGCCACTGCCGCCGCCGCGACCGCCGCCTCCCGGCCGCCGGTTGCGCCGCGC
>JBAVQS010000421.1:0-21259 GCA_049694275.1 Anaerolineae bacterium
CCACCGTATCCGCCACCGCCGCCGCGGTCGCCGTACCCACCGCCGCCGCCGCCGCCCGGGGCGCGCTCTTCACGCGGCCGCGCGATATCGACGCGCAGCGTGCGATTATCCAGCGTCGCGCCGTTAAACATCTGCTGCGCCTTTTGGGCCTCCTCGTCGTTCGCCATTTCGACGAACGCAAACCCCTTCGAGCGCCCGGTGTCCCGGTCCATAATGAGGGCGACCGAATTCACCGTTCCGGCCCCCACAAACAATTGCCGCAAATCGTCTTCCGTGGTCTGGTAAGACAGATTGCCGACATACAGTCTTGAACTCATGAATCTCTTCTCCTCTTGCTCAAACGGAACCGATCTGCCACCCATCACCCGGGCTTGTACACAGGGCCCACAGGCTTGCATGGGGCCGGCGTATCAAATGTTCGGTTCAATCTCTGGGTCCCGGGTGACGTCCTCCCTTTTAGGCGCGCAACATGGCGCGCGTCGATCACCCTTTGAACGAGGCTCCTTTCTCCCGTGCGGGATCAATGGCGAATGCAGCGGCCCGAAAGCAAGAAGAAAAACCGTCGCGGCGTTGGCGCGACGGTGGACGAACATTCGCACGCGGCCAATACGGACGGGCAAAATCATACCATGTCGTACGGCGCGTGTCAACGGGGTACGAACGCGCCTCGAAGGGCTCCCCCGCCCCTTCGGGGCTACCGGCGACCGATTACATGGCGTGCGCGAGCGCTCGGACCTTTTTCGGCGCAACCAGGCGGACGTCGACATCGTTCGCGTCCTGGTTAATCCAGAGCGACAACTCGCCGCCGTTCTCCAGCTTGAGCGAGCAACAAATATAGCGATTGCTCAGGTTGTGCGCCATCAGCTCGTCGTCCGGCACATCCGAGGGCGCGAGCAGAGAGACACTGCCCCCGACGACGTCAAAAACCACCTCGTCCTTGTCATCCACGCCCAGCGCCGCCCACTCTTCCTCGCAAGGGTCCGGCTCGCCGTGGAATTCTTGTTTGAGTGCAATGCGTTTCATAGACGCCTCCGTGTGTTAGTTATTGTGAAAGGCCCAGTAATAGTGCCGGTCCCGGGCATTGATCACCGGACAGCCGGTATTATCCGTTGTCCGGCAAAAGCACCGCTTGGCGTCATCGCCATGAGCAAAGAAATGGCAGCGCCAGCAGAGGACCTTGGCCAGGCTGAGCCACTGGTTTTCATTGTTGTGAGCAACTTCATCGCAAAGATAGGTGGCCCACTGGGTCGGGATTGCGTGTTGCGGAATCAAATCTTTTGTCATATGCTCATCTCCCGGCGCACAGCGCTTGCGATTGCTCGCGAGTGTCTGGCGCCAAAGCGTATTCTCAATCGAGTACGCTCAATAATTCGCCTTTGAATTGTGAAAACGAGCTAAATACAGCAGATCACGAAATCGCTTCGTAACGTAATGGAATAACGCCCACACAATTAGTGAAAAATTTCACAATACGGACAATGTAATTCGTGACAATTTTCACAATCATTATACCACAAATTCGCAATCCCGTACCCTACAAGTTTTTAGCGGCCAGGCCTGCAGAAATCACGGGTGGGCGTAGAATGCACAGACCGGCCCGATGTTTCTTGTTCGAATGCCCTCGAGTTTTCGGCGGCGGGGCTTGCGGAAATAGCAATCAAGCGTAGAATGTACGCGGTATTATGATCCAGGTCTTGCTCGACAATCCGCTCCTCTTGTTGTTCGTCGTCGTCGCCATCGGCTATCCCCTGGGGCGGATTCGGATCGGCGGGAGCAGCCTCGGCGTGGCCGCGGTGCTGTTTGCGGGAATTGCCGTCGGCGCGCTGCATCCGGACCTCAAGCTACCCGAGTTGATCTACCAGCTCGGCCTGGTCATCTTCGTCTATACCATCGGCCTGAGCAGCGGTCCCGGCTTTATTCGTTCGTTCCGGCGCAAGGGGCTGCGCGATAACCTGCTGGTGGTGGGAGTCCTCGCCCTGGGGTTTGCGCTTACCCTCCTCCTGCACAGTCTGTTGAATCTCTCGCCCACCCTCGCCGCCGGTCTGTTCGCCGGCAGCCTCACCAATACGCCCGCGCTGGCCGCCATCCTCGAATCGGTCAAGGCGATCGCGCCGGCGAGCGCCGTCAACCGGATGCTCGCCGAGCCGGTCATTGCCTATTCGCTCACCTATCCGATGGGCGTTGTCGCCATGATCCTGAGCATCGCCATCCTGCAACGCGTCTGGAAAGTGGATTACGCCGCCGAGGCGCGCACCCAGCGCGAAATTACTCCACCTCCGCACCTGACCAATCGGACCGTACTCGTGACTCATCCCGAGGCGAGCCGCCTGTCGGTTCACCAGTTGATGCACGACCGGCATTTCGATGTGGTCTTTGGGCGCATCCAGCATAACGGCGCGCTCACCCTCGCTCAAGGGACGAGCCATCTCATGCCCGGCGACCTGGCGACGATCATTGGGACGCCGGAAGAGCTGGAGCGAATCACCGCATTCCTGGGCGAGCGCAGCACGGAACAGTTGGACCTGGACCGGAGCGAGATGGACTATCGCCGGATCTTTGTCTCCAACCCACGCATTGCGGGCCTGGCCCTGCACGACCTGAACCTGCCACAGCAGTTCGGCGCGGTCATCACCCGCATCCGGCGCGGCGATGTCGAGCTCCTCCCGCACGCCGACACGGTGCTCGAGCTCGGCGACCGGGTGCGCGTCCTGACCCGCCGCACCAATCTGGATGCCGTCACCACCTTTTTCGGCGATTCCTATCGCGCCCTGAGCGAGATCGACATCCTGAGTTTTAACCTGGGACTCGCGCTCGGCATCCTCGTCGGCCTCATTCCCATCCCCCTTCCCGGCGCGACCATCAAGCTCGGCCTTGCCGGCGGCCCGCTGATCGTCGCGCTCCTCCTCGGCTGGCGCGAACGGACCGGCCCACTCCTCTGGGTTCTTCCCTACAGCGCCAACCTCACCCTACGGCAAATCGGCCTGATTCTCTTTCTCGCGGGCATTGGCACGCGCTCGGGTTATGCCTTTTTCAACACGCTCGCCCAGGGCTCCGGGCTCGCCATCTTTGGCGGCGGCATCCTCATCACCACCGTCGTCGCGGTCGCCACGCTCTATATCGGCCACAAGGTGTTCAAAACGCCGATGGGGCTCATGGTCGGGATGCTCGCCGGGCTCCAGACCCAGCCGGCCGTCCTCGGCTTTGCCCTCGAACAGACCGAGAACGACCTTCCGAACATCGGCTATGCCAGCGTCTATCCGGTCGCAACCATTGCCAAGATCATTCTGGCCCAGTTGCTCCTCACGCTACTCACGTAATCTGAATTCGGAATTCAAAATTCCATGGAGGTACCATGTCCCCTCAAGGCTTTTTTAACTGGATCACGTTCAACTCTCTGCTGCTCTTTGTCGTGGTGGAGGCCGTCATCCTGTGGCGCAAGCCGTCCTGGTGGCTGCCGCTGTTCACCCTCTTTCTCGGCATCGTCGTCGGCTGGTTCGACGCCAAATCGAGCGAGGTCTCCTTCTCGGTCTTGCTGCTCCTTACCCTGGGGCTCTTTGCCGGATTTCAACAGCCGAAACGCGCGTGGCTCTGGGCCCTCTTCCTTGGCGCCGGGGTTCCCGCGTTCGCGTTCCTGACATTCACGCTGAAGGTCGCGACGCCCACCCCCGTCGAACTGGCGACCTCGTTCCTGTCGCTCGTCTTTGCGTTCATCGGCGCGTACGCCGGGGTCGTCTTGCGACGCTTCGCTCCGCCCACCGCGGCGTCAGCGGCGTCAACGGATGCCTTCGGCAAACGGATAAACGGATGACGAATCTCTATCCGGTTATCCGTTTTCAATCCGTTGACACCTGATTTGATGAAATTGCCCTGCGAGCGCCAAGAACGCGAAAAGGCCCGACCCAGGGACGAACTCTGGGTCGGGCCTTTATATTTCCTTCGCTTTGGCTTTTGAGAACTTGATATCAGCCATCTAGCCAAGATTGCCGCCTCAACTAGCGATTTATATCAGCCTTCCTACTTTGACAATGTCAGATTTCAATCGGCGTAGGCCGATTTCGCCTTGCGTAGCCGCGATTTCAATCGCCCAGCCGCGAATGTGACATTGTCGAACTACCTACCCTACATGCAAAGGATAAATTCTTTCGCTGTGGAGGATCATGCTTGCGTAATTCAAGCAGGCCTGGATATCGTCATGGGCTAGGCCGGGGTAATTACGAATCATTTCCGATTCGGGCCACCCTTGTGCTAAAAGATCGATAATGAACTCAACCGCGAGGCGTGTTCCTCTGACGACCGGCTTGCCGACGAGAATTGCCGGGTCGACAATAATTCGTTCTTCCCAATTCATAAAACCTCCCCTTCCAAGTATGAATGCACTTCTGACGTTTGTCAAACCGACTTTTTGTTTCCTTTGTCAAAGCAACCCGGTGGGGCTATAATGCGAATTGCCTGCAACAATAACACGTCGCGGAAGTACTAGCCCTCAGATGCTCCTCACCGAATCTTGCGATGTGCAAAATATGCCCTATCGGCAAGTATTCCTGAAATAGGACCAATCGATAATCGATGAACCTTGACTTGATTGAGGACCTCAAAGCGAATGGATTTATTGGGTTTAGATCAATGAGAGAACTATTCGCCGATAGTTCCGCGATTCCCAAAGTCCAAGGCGTATATCTTGTATTGTGTCTTGATAAATCCGAACCTGAATTTTTGGTGCATGGAACTGGCGGGTATTTCAAAGGGAAAGACCCCAATGTCTCGATCGATGAACTGCGCTCAAATTGGGTAAAAGACAGGTTGGTTCTTTATATAGGAAAAGCAGGCGGACAATCAGGTAAAGCGACCCTTTATTCACGACTACGTCAATATTTGAGTTTTGGACAAGGCAAACCGGTTGGGCATTGGGGCGGAAGACTGATATGGCAACTAAAGGGTTCCGCAGACCTTATCCTATGTTGGAAGCCATTGCCATTGGAGGAACCACGAGAAGTCGAAGTGAAACTTATGAGCGAATTTGTCAGGAACTACGGGCAACGCCCATTTGCAAACTTGTCAAATTAGCGAGCCTATGAATAGATTATGCCAGCCAATAGCGATGGAGGCGATTGATGCAGTGCCAATTCTGTAAAGAGGAAATACGGCGAGGTATTCCTGTGTGCCCTTACTGTGGTCGGCGGCAGAAGACAGAGTCGCCCAGCTCAGGTGCCAACCCAACAACACGTTCGAACTTTCTGCGCATCGTAAGCTGGAATATGAACTATTGGCGACGCCGCTCTACACACGCAGAAGCCTGGGCATACCTGGATGCGCTTCAACCTGATCTAGCCCTTCTCCAAGAGACTCATCCTCAGAGAGAAACAGGACGGAATATTCTATGGCAACCTATTGGCGGACGGCGTGACTGGGGTTCCGCAATTGTTTCCTATGGCAATGTTAACCTTACCCCCATTCCTGCAGTTCGACTCGGGGAGCGGCGCGACAAAGAAATGTTAGAAGACAGCCACCCAGGATGTGTTCGAGTGGCCGAAGCAGGTCTCTCGAATGGGACTGCGGTAACGGTAATAAGCATCTATGGCTTGAACAGTGACCCTGTACGCAATGGCATCAAGTACGCAACTACGACTGTTCATCGGATTTTATCCGACCTAATGCCCATCCTAGATGTAGCACGCGCAAAGGAGCGCCGCGTAATTCTTGCGGGTGACCTTAACGTCTCGCCTCAAATTCCGCAGCCCAACACGATTCATCACGAAATTGTGATAAAGCGAATCAAAGCATTTGGACTAGTTGATTGCCTGGGAGAGACTCATGATGGTTACGTTCGCACCTACCGTCATCGAAATAATCCTAATTCCACCCCTTATCAGGATGATTGGGTATTCGCTACTGAGAATCTCCATTTAATATCGTGCGAGGCAAAAGATGAGGAAACGGCCTGGGCACTTAGCGACCATTGTCCGGTGATTGCAGAGTTTGAGATTCCCGCTCCTATATGATTCTTGCAAGAGGGTACAGGAAAGTCAATGTTAGTGTAGCGGTGGAATTAGCCAGCCTCTTCTCGCCTGATTTCGCAGCGGTGAACGGGTCGGTTTTCTTGCTCTAGGTGGTAACTACCCAAGTGAGCGATCCAGAACATGGCCTGAACTATACCGGGATGAAAGCATTTCTGAACCATGTCTACATGGTTGATTTATTTGAGCATGAAACAGAACGCCAGTCCGTGGGCGCAAATGACGAAAATTTCTTTGAACGGAATCACCCGGATTTTGGACTGCTCTGTGAGATGGGATAAAAGATAGCTCGGATGTGGTTTGAAAAACTAAAAAACGATTTTCCGCAGTACCGTTTCCGCGTCTATTATACCCAGTTGGACAATCCGGTGGTGCGGTTTCATCGTGTCCGGATCGATGAGCTGTATTGGCTTGAATCGAGTGCGGATGTAAAACTCGGCGAAATCATCGTGTGCGATACAGGAGAGTAAACACACTTGCGCCTCCTCCCTAACTGCGCTATCATCCAGCCATGACACTCCCAACCCACTCTCCTGTCCCACTAGCCGATGCAAGCCCGCGCCCCCGCGCGCGCGACCTCGGCATCACGATTGGCGTGCTCCCGACCGGCCCGCATAACGCCATCACCGATGTGGCCGGCGTGCGCGTCGGGCACACGACGCTGATTCAAGGCGAGGGCCTGCTCGTCCCCGGAGTCGGCCCCATCCGCACCGGCGTCACGGCGATCATCCCGCATGACGGCGATATCGTCCACGAGAAACCGACCGGGGCGGTCGTTCGCATCAACGGCTTTGGCGAAGTGACCAACAGCGAGCAAGTGCACGAAATGGGAGTCATCGAGGGCCCCCTGATGCTCACGAACACGCATAACGTCCCGCGCGTCGCCGATGCGGTCATCGACTGGATGTTCGATCTCCATCCGGCGATGGGGGTCACCACCTGGGGCGTTTCGCCCATTGTCGCCGAGACGCACGACGGCCTGCTCAACGATATTCGCGGGCGGCATGTGGGCAAAGAGCATGTGTATCACGCCATCGATTCGGCGCACGATGGGCCGGTGGAAGAGGGCGCGGTCGGCGGCGGCACGGGCATGATCTGCTACGATTTCAAGGGGGGCATCGGCACGGCATCGCGCCGGCTGGCCCCGGCGGATGGCGGCTATACCGTCGGCGTGCTCGTCCAGGCCAACTTTGGGCGGCGCATCAACTTGATGATCGACGGCGCGCCGGTCGGCCGCGCGCTGGAGCATTATGGGGTAGAGATCAAACGGCCCAGCGGCGGATCGCTCATCGTTGTCATCGCGACGGATGCGCCGATGACGCACCGCCAGTTGACGCGCCTGGGGCTGCGCGCCACGCACGGCATGGCGCGGACCGGCTCGCTCGGCGGCAACACTAGCGGCGATTTTGCCATCGTCTTTTCCACCACCCGCCGCCGCGCCGTCCCCTCCACCACCCGCACCCTGATGCTGGAGCAGGTGGTCGAAGACTCTTCGCTCATCAACCGGCTTTTTACCGCGACGGTCGAGGCGACGGAAGAGGCCATCCTCAACGCGTTATTCAAGGCGACCACCATGACCGGCCGGGATAATCTGACAGTCCACGCCCTGCCGATTGCCGAGACGGTGGAGATCATGAACCGGTACGGGCATCATGAGGTGCATCTGCCGTAAACCGACGGATATCATGAATACCGAAGACTATGCCCGCTACGTGGCCTTCTTGAAACTCCATCTCTCCCCACCCCGGTTGGATCATTCCATCGGGGTGATGCGCGTCATGCAAGAACTGGCGAGCATCTACTCGCTGGATTCTGATCAGGCCACAACCGCCGGCTTGCTCCACGACGCCGCCAAAGATCTGCCAACCGAGACCCAACTGGCGCTCGCCGAACAAGCGCAAATCAAGTTCTCCTATCCATGCGAGCGACATCCCGTTTATCTGCACGCGCCGGTAGGCGCCTTTGTCGTCTCGAACAAGCTGGGTATTACTGATTCGCTGGTTTTGGATGCCATTGCATTCCATTCCTACTCTGGCCATGGAGAAAACTTTGACACGCCGCTGGCGCGCTGTCTCCGGTCAGCGGATATTCTTGCGCCGGTCAATGATTGGAAAGGAATGCGTAGATTAAAGAGCATCGTCTATACCGGACAGTTACAAGAGGCCGCCTTGCTCCAATCCGGCTGGCTCATCGAATACTTCCGAGAGATCGGGCTGCCAATCCACCCTACGCTTGACAACAATTTTTGCTCACTGTCCACCCAGCTTCAAGTCAACGATTCATTCTTCGAGCGGTGGTAAATAAGTTCCACCTGCATAAGTGGGCTGACAAATCGCTGGATTTCGGCTATAATCGGGGTGAAAGTACATAGCGTGGCTCGCATTCTCAGGATAGATCATGCCTGATGCATCATCAATCGTGCTATACAAATTGACTGAGCATGCCAAATTAGAGATGGCGCGCCGTCAAATTAATAAATCGTGAAAATCATTTATGACCGTGAGACGGATACCTTGACAATTATCTTTGCGGATACTCCTGTAGCAGAGAGCGATGAAGACAAACCCGGAACCATACTCGATTATGATGCCGCCGGCAACCTGGTCTCTATGGAGATTCTTGACGCCTCGCACCGGGTCAAGGCGCCTAGCCAGATCGAGTATCAGGTCGCTCCAGTAGCGATCTAACCACCCTATGCGCATAGGCATACTCACCATCAGCGACCGCGCGGCCGCCGGCGTCTATGACGACGCGTCGGGGCCCGCGCTGGAAGCGCTCGTCCAGGAACATTTCAAGACGGATGTGGATATTTACCACATCGTCCCCGACGATTTTATGGAGATCAAGCGCGCCCTCGAAAAGTGGTGCGACGACGCGCACCTCGATCTCATCCTCACGACCGGCGGGACCGGGTTTGCACCGCGCGATGTCACGCCCGAGGCGACCCGCATGGCGATCGAACGGGAGGCGCCCGGCCTCGTGCAGGCAATGATCGCGGCGAGCCTCCAAAAGACGCCGCACGCCATGCTCTCGCGTATGGTCGCCGGCATCCGGGGCAGAACCCTGATCGTCAACCTGCCGGGCAGTCCAAAGGCCGCCTCTGAGAATTTTCTGACCATCCTGCCCGTGCTCCCGCACGCCCTGGAGCTCTTGAAAGGCGGGCCGGGCGAGCACGATTTCGATCACCCGCTCGATACTCTAGAACGCGAACGCCAGGAACGCAACGTCAGCGACTGACCCTTATTTCGCATTCTGAATTCAGAATTCACAATTCGAAATTCAAAATTCCCATGGCTTCTCTTGCGACCACTCCCGCCTCAGCGCCCTTTCTCCGCCGCCGCCTGTCCGTGTTCGAGCAGCTCATGCTCTCGGTCTATTGGTTCGCCGAAAGCATGCACTGGACCGTCATCCTCGTCGTCACCCTTCAGAGCCAGATGCTCTTTATCGTCGGCGACGAATTCAAGGGGCGCGCCGTCGGTCTGATTCTGGCCATCGGCGCGCTCATCTCGATGGTCGCCGCGCCGTTCTTTGGAGCGTACAGCGACCGGATCCATACCCGCTGGGGCCGCCGCCGCCCGTTTATGGTCGTCGGCGTGCTGATGAACCTCATCGGGCTGGTCGCGCTCGCCTATATCCCACGCCAGGGGGACCTTTCCACCCTCTTGCCCTACGTCCTTGCTTTTATGTGGGTCGAGTTCTGGAATAACGTGGCGACCGCGCCCTATTCGGCGCTCATCCCCGATATGGTGATGCCGGAACAGCGCGGCGAGGCGTCCGGCTGGATGGGGCTGATGCGCATGCTCGGCAATTTTCTCGGCGCGGCGGCGAGCCTGTTCCTCGGCGTCTTTGCCGGGCTGATGGCTGTCTTTGGGGTTGGCGGGAGTCAGGCGGGGATCATCGGCCTCTACTGGTTCATCATCGTCGTCAATCTGCTCGCCATGCTTGGCACGGTCATCTTTATCAAAGAGCCCAAGGTCGAGCCGCCGACAACGCCGATGGATTGGTCCAGCATTATCGGCGTCATGACGGTGTTCGGCTTTGCCTCACTCGGCGCAATCGCCCTGAACGGGCTCGGGTTCTTGCATATCGACGTCGACCCGGTGGGCGCGGTGCTTCTCACCGTCGGCAGCCTCCCGCTCGGCGTGATCGTCGTGTTTGGGGGCGCTGCGCTGCGGGGCCAATTTGGCCGGCTCCGTGACGCCACCCGCGCCTATTTTGCCAAGAACGGCGATTTTGTCTGGGTGCTCCTCACCCGCCTCTTGATCACGCTCGGCGTCTATACCGTCCAGGAATTTCTCCAGTACTATCTGGGCGACGTCATCAAGGATTTCCGGCTGTTCGGTACCGTGGTCACCGACCGTCCCGAGATCGCCGTCTCTTTCTTTCTCCTCACCCTCATCATCGGGGCGATTATCAGCGCGTACTTTGCCGGGGCCCTCTCTGACCGCTATGGGCGCAAGCTGATGGTCTATCTCTCCGGCGCGCTCCAGGCCGCGGTTGTCCTCTTGCTCATTCCCATTCACGATTTTACGGCCGTCGTTCTGCTCGGCATTGTGTTTGGGCTGGGCTATGGCGCGTACCAATCGGTGGACTGGGCGCTGGCCACCGATGTGCTCCCCTCCGAAGACTATGCCAAGGATATGGGCATCTGGCACGTCGCGGACGTGCTCCCCCAGATGATCGGGACGCCGTTCGCCGGTTTTTTCCTAGATACCTTTAACAAGATCGGGCGGACGCCCGCCGTCAACATGCCGAACATCGGGTACACCGTGATCTTTGGGCTGGCCATCGTCTATATGTTCTTTGGGACCGTGTTCGTCAGGCAGATTAAAAAGGTGCGGTAGAAACAGAGGATGGGCCTGGCTATCGGCTTCCTTATCTACGAGCCTGCCTGCTGCGGTCCTCTCAACCACGAAAGGACCGATTGGCGATAACCGATCTCGCCGTTGATTGTCTCCGATAGGGTGGATTGTGTTCGCTTGCTCCACTTGAAAATATAATAGGCCAGGCGCGGCGCACGGTAGAGGAATTGCATCAGCAGCAAGGCAAAGCGGAAATCAGAATTGATTTCCCGGTTGATCTGCGTGGTATGGGGGGCGAGGTCAAAACTCTCTGATCGGAAGGCCTGCTCGATTACCTCGGCCGCGATCTGTCCACTGCGAATCGAATAATATATCCCTTCCGCCGTGAGTGGGTCCACCAACCCGGCGGCGTCTCCCACCAGTACGGCGTTCGAAGCGTGATACCGGCCCGGATACCCGCCCAGCGGGAGCCGGTGCCCGCGTGTAAATATCTCCCGCGCATTGCCCAGTGACGGCTCAGACTGCATATAGCGGGTCAGTTCGGCTCGCAGATTCACCGGCCGGTGAGGGCGCATCAGCGTCCCAACTCCCACCGAGAGATGTTCCGCTTTGGGGAAAATCCACCCATAGCCCCACTGGATTGCCCCCAAATCCATGTGGAGCACTCCATGCCATTTCTCGATGTCAGCCGGAGGCGCTTGCAGTTCAGCCTCAATCGCCGCGGCCAGCCAGTGATAAGGAGAGAAATCGGCAGAGCGGCGCACGATTCCATTGACGCCATCCGCGCCGACCACCACGCGGGCGCGAATCGTATCGCTTCGGGTTGAAACGGTCGCTCCCTTTTCATCATAGGTGATGCCGGTTACCGGCGTTTGCTCGCGCACTTCAGCCCCCGCCTGGCTAGCGCGCCGAGCCAGCAATAAATCGAATTGATCGCGCATGACGCACCAGGCAACCGGCCGGTCGAATGCCATGCACATCCGGTGAGAGCCACACGCGACGGATGCCGTTTGAATGCGATCCTCGCTGATCGGCGCTAGTTCAAGCCCCAGCGCTTTTTGCACCTTGCGCGTCAGCCCGCCGCCGCACGCCTTGTACCGGGGCATCTTTTCCTTCTCGACAAGCAACGTTTTCAGCCCCGCGCGCGCCAGGTGGTATGCGGCCGTCGTTCCCGCCGGTCCAGCCCCCACGACCACAGTATCATAATCCATTGTCATGTCTTGACCTCCGCGCTCATGTACACTCCTTACGGGAAAATTTATTCCCCATATCTCCCACAAAAGCGCCTTGATGATATATAATTCTGTACCTGTTTTGCTTCGTGGCGACCAGAGCTCAAAACGACCTGACTTGTAGACGGGATCGATAGTTCAAAAAGGAGGGTGTCTATGGCTACTGGGAATGTTGTAGGGGATCCGAGCAATGCTGACGGCCGGCGCGATGATCGCGTGCTGCTGTTAACACGAATAACCGCCGGAGCGGTTATCGTCGTCCTGGTTCTCGCAGTCTGGATTCTTTACTTTTATCCGGATACGACCGATCAGAATTTTTCCTGGACGATCGCCCCTCGCCTGACTGCCATGGCCCTTGGCGCAGGTTACACGATGGGCATTTACTTTTTCCTGCGCGTCCTGACCGCCCGGCGCTGGCACTCGGTGGCGATTGGGTTTCTCCCCATCACCGCCTTTACCATCTTTATGGCGCTGGCAACCATCGTCCATGCCGACCGTTTCCATGCAGGCGCCTGGAACTTTATCCTCTGGTCGGTGATCTACGCGATTACTCCCTTCCTCGTCCCCTTTCTGTGGTGGCGTAACCAAAAGACCGCCCCGCGTGCTCCCTCCCCCGATGAGCGCCTGGTTCCCCTTATAGTTCGACGAGTTGCCGCAGCCGAGGGGGTTGTCTTTATTCTCCTCGGCGTGCTCGCGTTTTTGATTCCCGATCTTGCCATCGGTGTCTTTCCCTGGAAGTTGACGCCGCTCACTGCACGCGTGCTTGCCGGTTGGGCCATGCTACCTGGAGTCGGCGGAATTGTGCTCTCTCTGGAATCACGCTGGAGCAGTTGGCAGGTCGTCGTTGAATCCTTTACGGTCGGCGTCCTCTTTTTTGCGCTGGCTCTCCCACGCGCCTGGAATGACCTCGCACCCGGCGCGCTCGGCACATGGATTCTCCTCGCGTTTGTCGTAGGAATCCTCGTCGTCGCGCCGGTCTTTTACGTGACGATGCAGTCTCGGCGCGTCTTGCCCTCCAATTCTGCGCAAAGAGGACCGGCCTGACATGCAAGCACAACAGGCCACAGGATAAGGAATCTATTGGATGCTAGCGTGCTCACCGGCGCGGGCGAGGTGTGTAGCAGGCGAAGGATAGGTTACTGCTTGACCGTCCCCAGCGCGGTCAGGAGCAGCACATCGGGGATATTGGGGTCCGAGATGAAAAAGACGGCAAAGACCTGCTGGCCGCGCAGCCACCCTTTGCCGTGCACGGAAGCATTGGCCACCGTGAGCTTGGGGTCTGTCTTCCAGTCCCCCTTGTTGAGCTGCGTATCGTACAAGGTCTGAACGTCGTTCCAGGTAGCCGTCTTGTCGAGCGTATAGATACGGCTGTCGATATTATCGATCTGGACGCCCTGGGCATTCTTGAGCCCATCTGTTACGGTGTTCTTGAGCTGAACGTAGGGACCATTGGTCGTCGGCTGTGCGCCGGTCGCCAGCGGAAGGCTGTCCATTGTCACCGGCGCGGGGGGGCTGCAGCCGATCAGGACTCCAACGACCAGGCAGGCGAAACCGAGAAAAAGGGCAAAGCTGAATGATTTCATTGCGCGACTCCTTGGCAGAAAGATCTAACGGCAGATCAAAAGCGGGCACGGGGATTCGCGCAGCAGCCAGTTGACGGCGCTACCAACCATGACCTCTTCGACAGCGGACATACTATATCCGCCCAGAATGACGAGGTCAAAGCCGCGTTTTTTGATCAGGTCAAGCAGCAGGTCGAGGCGGCCGTTCAGGACGATGCATTCTCCCTGGATCTCGTGCATTTCCAGATAATCGCGTGCATAGTCGAGAACGTTCGCCGAAACGCGCGGGGGATCGGGAATGGCAACCACGGTCAGCGCCGTTTTCCACATCTCGGCAAGATAGGTTGCGACAAAGAGAGCCTCTTTAGCTTTGGGGCTACCGTCATACGCCAGCATCGCGCGCTCGATGCAGACGGTGGTGTGCGGGACGGCAAGGACCGGGCGCGCCAGCCGCCAGAGAATCGAGCGGAGCCCGGACCCCAGGCTTGGCAGGCCGGCCGGCGGCGGATGCGCCGCGTAGAGGACCACGAGATCGGCCAGGAGGGCTCGTTCACAAATCTTGTCCCCGACTTTGCCAGTCTCGATCGCCATGCTCCCACTCAGGCCAGCCGTCGCGCACCGCTCGTTAAAGCGCGCCTGAACCGCCAGCGCCTCTGCGCTCTTTTTCTGCGCCTCGTGATTGACAATATGCAGCCCGTGCAGCCGTGAGCCTTCCCTCTCGGCGATACAGATCGCCTGCTCCAGCGCCTGCCAGCTTTCCGGCTCGCCGCTGATCGGCACGAGAATGTCCATAAAGAGCTGCTCGGTGTAGCGATCGAGGAGCCTCGTCTTGCGCCAGTTCCCCGGCGCCGCCTCGGCGCTCCCAGCGCGCGCGTTCTCCAGCACGGCCAGATCCGTCACCGCCGCTTCCGGCCGGATCACCCAGCCCAGCTCCTGGCGCAGCATCTCGTGGTGCTCCCATACCCACAGGTACAGGTCCGTCTCGGTGCGGCCGGGGAACCACCGGAGCAAGCCCCGGTCACGAATGGCCTCGACAAATGGGGCATAGACCTGATCGTACCAATTGGCCGCCGCATCCGCCGCCGACACCTCGCGGCCCTGCGCTTGCGCCATCAGGTCGTGCTGCACCTGGATTTGCGCCATGAGCTTGCTGTACTGGCCCGGCACCGTCAGGCTCAGGTCTATGTTTGGACGGCGCTCGGCGAGGCCCGTTGCATCAAGGAAATCGGCGTATTCGGCTTTGACAATCAGGTCGTCGGGCTGGACATCGGGAGTCAACGGAACGGGCGATTGGACCTCGATAACACGGGCGTCGATAAACTCCATCTTTTGCTGGCGCGCAATCGAAACTCGGTGGTTGCCGTCGAGCACGAAATAGGCTTCGCCGACCCGGTAGAGGTCAATCGGCGGTAATCCGGCGCCGCTGCCCGCGTCCGCAAACGCGGCCTTGACGCGTGACCAGCGCTGGACATCATCGGCCTGGCGAGGCAAAAAGGTGCGGGTGAAATCGCTATAGCGACCGACGCTGCCCACAATCGCCGCGACCGGGACCGACTGGACGCCCCGCTCGACTTTGGCGCTGAGCCGGAGCTTGCGAGCGACCTCTTCGTACGAGAGGAGTTGATTCGACTTGCCGGTCAAGCGCGCGAGCGCCTCTTGCAGCGCGGCCTGCTGCCGCGCCGCCTGAAAATCGCGCATGGCCGCCTGAAGCACAGTGGGGTTGGGCATCGTGTCACTCGATTTTGAGGGATTGGATCAAGCGCTTTTCAGTTTCGCCGCTGATGGTCGCCTCGACCTCGATCAGCGTTTCAATTCCCGAGCCGTGCAGCTTGTCCTTCATCAGTTCGTCGATCTGGAAAATGCCCGCCGAGTTGTTCATCAGGATGCGAATGCGGATGGGGCGCTCTTCGCCGGGGCCGATCTCGACTTTTTCGATGGCCGCCGCGGAAACGGAATGGATGTTCAGGTGTCCTGCCTGGATCGGAATGCGTGAACGCCCTTCCGCCATGTCCAGCGCGTCGGCCACCCGTACCACGCCCGCCTCAATCGTCATCGGGCGGCCGCCGGCGCGGTGCGAGATGATCGCGTGGAGAATTTCCGAGCGGAGGATGGTCCGCGCGGCAACCGGATAAATCCCGTCGAGCAGGTCATCGATCTTGGGCTGCCCCACAAACAGGCTGTAGAGCTCGTGATCGATCCGGTGAATCGACATGCCGACATCGTGCAAGAGCGCGGCGAGCACGACCACGACCTCGACGTCGTACTGCGTAAAGCCATAAAGCGGACCGTAGTTCTTGACGAGGCTGAACTGGACATCGCGCTCGGCCAGCAGGCGCGTCAGGCGCAGGGCGATGTTGGCGATAATGTGCATGTGTACCGGGCCGTGGTCGCTCATCCCCAGCCGGTCCATGGCGTTCATGTTTTGCGCCTGCCAGAGGGCGTGCAGTTCCTCATCGGCGTTCACTCGGCCCAGCACCTGCTGCAGCGCCGGGTTGTGCCGGGCCGGCAGGCGAATGAGTGGATGGACCTGCGTGGTCGGTTCAGATAAAGCAATATCAGTAGTCGGTTCCATTTGTTCCTTACCGGACAAGCCTTTATTTTGCCTGATCCAGGTGCGCGATGCTGTTCATGAGCGTCACGGTAAAATGCCCATCGCGTTCCTTGAACATGTTGACACAGGCCACGTCCTGGCGCACGCGCCAGAGCGCATCGTTGGGCAGTCCGAGTACATGGCAGAGAATGACGTGACAGGTGACACGGTGCGAAAAGAGAGCGATGGTCTCGCCGAGATGGTCCTCGCTCATGCTGTGCAGCGCATTCTCGATCCGGTTCCGTACCTGTCGGACCGACTCGCCGCCCGGAAAGCGGACGCGCCCCGGCGCTTTGAGCCACGCTTCCCACAGTTCGGGGTTTTTGGCCTGCGCTTCTTCAGCCGAGAGGCCTTCCCAGCCGCCATAGTCAATATCGAGCAGTTCCGCGCGTGGCTCGACCTGAAGGTTGTGCAGGGCGGCGAGGGGCGCCGCCGTTTCGAGCGCACGGGGGAGGGGACTGGAATAAACTGCATCGATCTTGCGATTCATAAACTGCCGCGCGATCTGGTTGGCCTGTTCCTGCCCGATCGCGTTGAGCGAAACGTCGGACCGTCCCCGAAACCGGTCCTCCTTGTTCCAGTTAGTTTCACCGTGTCGTATCAGGATAAAATGCGTACTAATACGAATCACACTCCTTTTTTGATTTCAGATTTCAGATTGCGGCTTGAACCGCCAGTCTATTGGGCGACTGCCCTTCTGGACTTTTCCAGAATGCGGGCATCCAGCGTCTCTTGAAGGAACTTGTTGAACATCTCTTGGTCTGTTTGCCGCGAACTCCGACCGTAAAGCTGCATTGCGCGGCCAAAAAGGAACATGCCACCTATACCAACAATTGGCCCCAGTACTCCAATGTATGGTTGAATGCTACCATTCAGTAACCCTTGAATCGTGAATACGCTGGATATAGCCAGAAAAAAAAGCACACCGCCAAGCCAGCAGGTCATAAAGGGCGCGACCCAGGATTCAATACCACTCTGGGTCTGAATCAGCGTTCCTCCATTTTCGGACTCAAACCGACCTCGCATCGTTACACGCCAGGAATTCCGTTCCGCTAAATTCTTGCGTAGCTCGAACTGGTTGCCGTACAGCTTGCAGCGAACCGGGTGCGGGTCTAGATACGAAAAGAATCCCTTGTCGGGCGCGGTCTTGGCTTGCAATCGTTTTTTGCATTCCTGAACATTGAGGTCCGTATACAGGACTTGGTTCATAGAGTTTTCAGGTTCCTAACACCGCCCCATTTCCGTACCCCGCGTTCGTCCGTACCAGACGTTCTTAATTATACCCCACTTCCAAAGGAGCGGCTAGAGAAACACAAAGCGCCAATCGCCCCACTTCCCTTTGAGGAAAGTGGGGCCGGAGTCAGAGATCACGGCGCGACGCCATTCAACGAATAGGCGGTGAGCTGTCCGCCCATGTCCGTGATGTAAAGGACGCCGTTCGCGACAATCGGGCTGGACCAATGAATCCAGCCGATCTGTGTGTCATTCCAGAGGGTGTTGCCGGTCGTCGGGTCGAGCGCCCAGACGCCGCCCGAACCGGCGTAATAGAGGACACCGTTCGCAAGGATGGGCGAGGTTCCCCCGTTGCCGATTTGCCACTGCGGTTGGAGCGCCGGATTGCCGCTCCCATCTACCGTCAGCTTTAATCCCGAGATGCCATTGTCATTGGCGACAAACACCCAGGTGCTGCTGTCGGCGGGATTCACCCATACCGCCGGTTGGGTCAGCACCTCGCCCCCCTGCGGGACGTCGATGATCGCACCAATTTCGCCGCCGGTATTGCCCGGCGCACCCTGGCCGCTCAAGTTGTCCAGGTTGAGGAGCCGCAGCTTGGCATCCTTGCCGCTCTGAACGGCGAGATGCTGGACGACGCTGTTCCCCGGAACGGGAAGGATCGCGGGCGCCGTGCTGCCGATATCCGTATCGGTGTCTTGAAGGTCCTGATAGTTGGTCGGGGTATAGCTATCGACGGGGAGGCCATTGACGCTGGTCCCGTTCGGGTTGAGGGAAAAGACTGTGTCGCCCCAAAAATACTGGCCGGGGTTGAAGGTGCCGTTGCCCGTTGCCATATAGATTTTGTCGGTGGCGGAGCTATAGATGACGCCCGGCCGCGCCCAGATGGCGGTCTGCACCTCGCTGCAATCCGGAGTGCTCGGCTTTTGGAAAAAGTGCACGGCGCGGTTGCTGCACACGGTGTTGAATACTTTTTGCGTGCCGGCGGTCAGGTCAATCGCGGTCACATGCCCCTGGTAATCCCCTGCATCGCCCGGATAGCCGCCGTTCGTGACATAGAGATAGGTGTGCCCGTTCGCGGCGGTCGCCAGGCTAAGCGCCGATGAGCCTTTTTCATTCCAGCCCTTGCGCGTGGCCAGCGCCGGAAACCCATTCCCGGTGACTTCGGTCCCGGTTCCGACCTTGAAGCGATGGACCTTACCATCCAGCCCATAGCTGTACACATATTGCCGGTTGGGGTTGAGCACCGGCGACGAGGTGGTATAGCAGGGCGTAGCGCCGCGGTTGATGGTGCAGGTACCTGGCCCATATTGCTTGCTCCAGACCGCTGCTCCGGTAATGGCATTACGAGCGACGAGGCGGCCAGAGCGGGTCGTAGCGAAAATCAGGTTTTTGACCCCCTGGCTGGTGGTCACGTTTGCCAGATAGACCGGCGCGCCATCGGCGGAGGTAGGCAGTGCGACCTGAAAGAGCTTTTGGAGTTGATTCACGTTGGCGGCGGTGAGGGTGGATTCGCTGGGATTGTTGCCGCTGTGCTGCGTATCGAAATTGAACTGCAGCCAGTCATAGGCCGCAACCGGCGCGAGACCGGTCGCCTGGGCCGGATAAGCCGGGGGAGCGGCGTGCAGGGGGACCGGAATCAAGAGGAACAGGGTGAGAAGGACAAACCCGAGAATACGCGACATGGGCACCTCCCTGGGGAACCGGAACTGCGACTTTACTGCGGCCTCTATTGTAGCATTTGCCTCTATTGCCCGTCAACGCCCACTTTCCCGGTTCTCCGGCACTCACCCCTGACATCCCCCTGATTTCCTTGATTTGCCCTTTTTTTTGCCTTGTGCTAGTATCAACAGCAATTCGCTGGGCCGGTTATGCAAGAAATTCGCATCTTTTCACCTGCTTCCTTCTCCGCTAGTTTTCTCATCGCCGTACCTGTTTCCCGGTCGTATCGCTATGGTCATTCGATTCAGCTCAATATCTATCTGCATCAAACGTCTAGCGTCTTACGTCCAATATCCAACCTTGAATCTCAAACCTCCGTTCAGTAAAGGAGAAATAGCTTGAAAGCACGACCCAATTCGGCTGCTGCCGGTAATGGATGCCTCGCGTTTTTGGAAAGCCGCGTGGGCACGATTCTGGTAGTAGTGCTCGTACCGCTCCTGTTATGCCTGGGGCTTGCGTTACCGCCAATTTCACTCCCCTCGCGGATCATGTCGATCGGGTATGTGAATTTTACCGCCTCCGGCGCGGAGGCCAAGGACCCGGATGGCGCCATCGTCCGGATCCCCCAGGGTGCAGTCGCCAAGAGCGGCGCAATCAAGATCAACCCGACACCGTCGCAGGCTTTTAGCTCTAGCGCCGCCGCCAAATCGCTACCGGCATACCTGGAGGTCAAGAGCCCCTACTATGGGCTTGCGCTTCAGGGGGAGCGTCCCAAAACGGTCGAATTGTTGATTCCGATCCCCAATGATTCCGATCCGACTGCGACACTTGACCTGTGGGCGCAGTATAACCAGGCCTGGTTCAAAATTCCGTTCGTCCTGAACCAGCAGGATAACCAGATCGACTCCGTGCTTAACTTTACGCCGGATGGCGTGGTGGTCGTCCAGACCAAGGCGCAGACGCCGGTCGTGGGGGCAATGCTCCAGTCACGCAACGCGCCGCCGGACCAGGCCAGCCAGGTGATTTCAGAATTGAATCCGCTCGGGCTCCATCTGGCGGATGAAGGCGGGGTGGCAGGGGACGTCCTCGCGTTGCCGGAGACCAGCGCCGCCAGTCCCTATTCACTCGTCCCGACCGTCATGAATAGTGACGAGACCGGGGTGCGCACCGATCTGACCGAGAACATGCTTGCGGACAGTAAACTACGAACACAGCACATCACCACCCTGGTCGATCTAGCCGTCCAAAAGCTCTATATGGGCTATAACATTCAGTATGACGGCTTGACCACTGCCGACCAGGAAGGCTTTACCGCCTTTATCAAGGAACTGGCCCAGCAGTTGCATGCCCAGAACAAGATTCTGAGCGTCAGCTTGCCCGCACCCACTCCCATCAGCGAGACCGAATGGGACACCGCTGGCTATGATTGGGCGCTCATCGGTCGCTACGCGGATGAGGTCAAGATTCCGATGCTTACCGATACCAAGGCATATGAGGGGGATCCCCCCCTTGTCGATCAGTACCTCCTCTGGGCGACAGAACAGATTGACCGCAACAAGCTCCAGGTGGTCGTCTCGACCCAGGGGCGCGACGAAACGACTGCCGGCTCGACCCCGGTCAGACTGGGCGATGCGCTGAAACTGCTGGGGCCCGTCAACGTCCCGCAGCAGGTCGCGCCAGGTGCGCAGGTAATACTGGACCTGCCCAAATTGCGGGATATGGGGGGCATTCAACACCACGACCCGAGCGGGACGTTTTATTTTAACTATAAGGACGACAAAGGGACAGCGCATACGGTGTGGCTCGAAAATGCAGACAGCCTGTCGAAAAAGACCGCGCTCCTTTTGAAATATAACCTGCGGGGGATTGCCCTTCAGAACATTGAAGGCGATGCCGCGCCCGACCCGAACATCTGGACCGTGCTCCAACAGTATCGCGCGCTCCAGGCAGCGTCATTCACCAGCAAGCTTTCAGTGGTCTGGTTGGTTGACGGGAATGCGCTGGGTAAGGTTTCGACGAACGACCCCAAACTGGCCATGACCGTTCCCAATGTAACAGGCCAGCATACGATCGATATTGCGCTATCGCTGGACGAGGCCCAGTCCTGGCAGGCGGCCGGCGACCAGGTTGTTGTGAACGTTCTGCAGCCAACACCGACGCCGAC
>JBAVQS010000422.1:0-20165 GCA_049694275.1 Anaerolineae bacterium
ATTCCGCTGTCTGATTTTGTCTCGTTTTGGTCGGCTGGACGTTGGGTGCTCCAGGGGCGCGATCCGTATACCCTCTACTGGCTGTACCCGCTCTGGCTGACGTTTCCGTTAATTCCTCTTGGCGCGCTCGAATACTTACCCGCGGCTGTTATCTGGCTAACGCTGACCGAAGTAGCGCTGGTCTCCTCTGTCCTTGGCCTTATTCATCTCTCTGGCGTCGCGTTCCGTCCACGCGCGACGGCGCTTGTTATGATTGGGACAATCTTGTTCGCTCCCACACTCGCAGTTTTCTTCTATCAACAAATCTCGATTGCCATCCTCTTTCTGCTGGTGCTGGCCGCGTTGAGCTGGCGGCGTGACCATCCCATTGTGGCTGGCTTGTTCATGGCGTTGGCGCTGGGCAAGCCGCATCTTACCCTGCTGGTTGTGCTATTCTGGCTGACTGTGGCTATTCTGCGCGGCGAATGGCGCATCCTGGGGGGATTTGTCGCCGGCTTGGGCGCCGAACTGATCTCAGCCGAACTGGTGCTGCCCATGTGGGCGACGCGCTGGTTCGAATCGTTTCAAACAATTATTACGCCGGTGCTGGCAAAATTCGTCTTGACTCTGAATTTTCATCTGGCTATCGTGTTCTGGGCTGGAGCGATGTTGGCGCTGGCGGTCTTGCTAGCCGTTGGCTCACTCTTGCTCGATGAGCGACCTCCCTATCTGCGGGGATGGACCCTCGCGATGGTCGCCACAATGCTCTTTTCGCCGCGCCCCATAGTCTATGACCTTGTGTTTGCCATCGCGCCTTTGGTTTTGATTGCCACCCGGCGGACATGGCGAACGGAGATCGCCGTTGTCCTGGTTATTGTTCTGTCATGGACAATTGGGGGTATTGTTTCATCGATAGGCTTTCTCATCTATCCCTGGGTGATCGGGCTGGCAGTGCTCTTGTCGTGGGTGACAATCAACTGGCAAGCGCTGCGACAGGGGGTGGTCTCCGTCCGGTCTTTGTTTGCACACCACCCTCGCACCTGGCGTCCCGTCTATCGCCAGGCGCTGCTGCGCTTGCTGATCCTGGGCGGTATGATCTCGACCGGACTTTACCTTTCCTGGTGCTTCCAGACGCGCCTGATTGGAAGCCTGATTCTCTTGGGGCTTTTGAGCGCCGCCTTATTTGTCAATTTGGCGCAGATCCTGGGCATCTGGTTTCTCTATTTGCACATTGCCGAACCCAATTGGCAGCTGCCCATGCCGGGACTGAGCGTCGATGTGTATGTGACGTCGTATCATGAGCCACTGCAGTTGATTGCCCGCGCATTGCGCGCTGCGCAAGCCATGCGCTATCCCCACCGGACCTATCTCCTGGACGATGGCCGCGAACCGGAATGCCGCGCCCTGGCTGAGCGACTGGGGGTAGAATATATCACTCGCCTGGACAATAGAGATGCCAAGGCGGGCAATATCAATCACGCGCTGACAAAGACCGCCGGCGAATTAATCGCCATCTTTGATATTGACCACGCGCCCTGCCCGGAATTCCTGGACCGGGTGCTTGGCTATTTCTTGGACCCGCAGGTTGGGTTTGTCCAGGTCATGCTGGCGCACTGCAATCAGGAGGAGAGCTTTGTCGCCCGCGCCGCGGCCGAGCAGACTTTTGATGCTTTTGGCCCCACCTTTATGGGTATGCACGGCTGTGAGAGCGCGACTGCATTTGGCAGTAACTGTACCTTTCGCCGTGCAACGCTGCAAGATATTGGAGGTTACCAGGCCGGGTTGGCTGAGGATCTCCACACTTCCATTCATGTTCATGCCCAAGGGTGGAAGTCGGTCTATGTTCCTGAAGTGCTGGCTTACGGGCTAGTGCCCGGCGACCTGATCGGTTTTTTCAAGCAACAGTTCAAGTGGGCGCGCGGCGTGTTCGAGGTGCTATTCTCCGATTTCCCCTATCTGGCCTGGGCGCTCACACCAGCGCAGCAACTCTCCTATCTGGTTCGTATGACCTATTATCTGGCCGGACCGGCGGTCGCTCTGAACCAAATCTTTTTGATTCTTTATCTGATTTTTGGTTCGCCGGTTGCGCGGCTCGACATGTCAGGGTTTCTATTACACTGGCTGCCGTTTATGGCGTTTTCCTTGCTGATCCGGCAGGTCGCAATTGCCTGCTGGCAGCCTGACCCGGCATCGCGTGGGTTTCACCTGCGCGGGATGTTGCTTGTCTTTGGCGCGTGGCCCGTCTATACGCTGGCTTTGATCTGCGCCCTTTTGCGAATCAGGATTCCTTTCATTGCAACGCCGAAACAGCGCGTACGCGGTAACTATGTCGGCCTGATCATCCCGCAGTTGATTGCCGCGGCGCTCTTGTTGTTCAGCATCGGCTGGCGAATGATGCAGGGGCTCGCCGGGTCCGATTGGATTATGATCGTCTTTGCATTGATGAATGTCGGGATGTACGGTGGAATCCTGTACGCGACCTGGGAAAGCCGTCGCGTCAATTTCTCGCAAGTGCAATCTGTGTGCGAGAGCGAGATTGCTTGAGAGGAGAAAAAAAGGGGAGAGCCGAATCGGTGTTCGACTCTCCCTTTTGTTGCCGGGGCGCAAGACGCTCTTGAAAATTTCAATATCCCGCGATGACGCTGTCGCTCTTTTCCTGAAACACCGGAATGCGCTCGTGGTTGGGACCGATCTTGAACAGGTGCTCTTTGCTCTCCAGGCGGTCGGTAAAGAGGACCCCGTCGAGATGGTCGATCTCGTGCTGGAGCACCCGGGCGAGATAGCCAGTCGCTTTGACCTTGACCTCTTTGCCCTTGCGGTTCATTCCCTTGACGGTCACGGTCATAGACCGCTTGACCATTCCGAGATAGCCGGGAATGGAGAGGCAGCCCTCTTCACCAAACTGCTCGCCGTCGGCCTTTGAGATCTCAGGGTTGATCAACTGGAGTTCGGTTCCTCCTTGCGGATCATCTTCGTCTTCGGGTGTCTCGACGACAATGACGCGGAGCGAGACGCCGATCTGAGGCGCTGCGAGTCCAACTCCAGGCGCCTCGCGCATCGTTTCGATCATGTCGTCGATCAGCTTTTGCGTGGTCGCGTCGATCTTTTTAACCTTTTTTGCTTTGGTCCGAAGCACAGGTTCTTCGGAGGTGTAAATCGTTCGTGTCGCCATAACTTTTTATAAACCCCAAAGGTCTCGTAGACCCTTGGGGTTTTGTTTCGTTACTCTTCCAGAGTATTAGTGGCTCGCCTCTCAGCCGGGTTTAAACTCGATTACCGATTCGCCTGGCGAGATCACCGTTTTAGGTTTCACGCCCAGTTGTCCGGCGATATGTGCTCCCAGTTGCTCAAACTGTTCGCGGTTCCATGCAACCGCGGTTGCAACGATTTGCCCGTTTGAATCGATCAGGAATCCCGTTGGCACAAAGTCGGGTGCATAGGCGTGAGCGAGCTTGTGTCCTTCATCTATCAATAATGGAAAGGTGCTACCGTGTTGGATGCCAAAAGCCTGCGTTCGCTCTGGCTCATGTTGCGAGATGCCCACGACGTTCAGTCCAGCCGTATGATACGCCAGATGGAGCCGTTCGTAAAACGGCCAGGCGTACTGGCAGGTTGGGCATGTCGTCTTGAAAAAGAGCGCCAGCGTCAGTCTATTCCGTCGATAGGCCTTACCGTCCGGCGTCAAGAGCTCAATCTCCGGGGCTTTGTCACTTGCTCCTAGCATCGAGATTCATCGCTCCTTTGGACTGTCCGCCTGCCCACCGGAATAGGCTCGTTCGTCCTTCTTTTGGCTTTCGACCGGCGAAGTTGCTCACTTGTTTTTGGCGGCAACGGCTTGTGTCTGGGCGGCGGCCGCCGCCGGTTTCTTGGCCTTGGCTTCTTCTTTTGCCTTGCGGACTGCTTCTTCGCGCGCGTAATCCGTCGGTTTGATCTCACTATAATACGTGGTCGATTTCAAGAGCGCATTGATGTCATAGATGTGATTGACATGCCGCTCGTATCCGGCGAGCTCGAAATCATTGTCCATCTTGATGGCATCGAACGGGCAGAATTCGGCGCAGAGGCCGCAGTTCATGCAGACGTCAATGTCGATAAAGAACTCGGCCGCTTTGGGCTTGGGCTTGCCATCGTCGCCAACCGCGCGCACGATCCAGATGCACTGGGGCGGGCAGACCTTGGCGCAAATACCGCACGCTGTGCAGCGCTCTTCGCCAATCTCTTCCTTGCCGGTGCCAGCGTTGATCACCGAATTACCGGCGGCGTCGAGCTTGGGCTCATAGATCAGGAAGGGGATAAAGCGAAAGTTTTCGGGCGGCGGCAGCTTTTGCTCTGGATACTGGACCGTAAAGAGACCCTTTTCCGTGATGCTTTGTTGCTGTTTGATCCCTTCCGGCGAGATGTACTTGAACAGCGACCTGCCCTTGACGCGTTGTTGAAAATCGACATAATAGGTTTCCCATGCGTGTCGCAGGGTGATCAACATGCCATTGGCGACACCGGCTAATGGTAACTTCATGATTCTTCTCCGATTAAGTGCATCATTTTTCTACTTCGCAGGTTCATATAGATGCACTCCTAGCGGTCTACGGACCCCATGATGATATCGACAGCGCCGACGATAGCGACGAGGTCGCCGATCTTGTGGCCGATGGCCATCTGTTCCAGCGTTCCCAGGTTGATGAAGTCGCCAGCGCGGATGTGATAGCGATAGGGGTTTTGCGATCCGTCGCTGACGACGTACCAGCCGAATTCGCCGCGCGGCGCTTCGACGTGGCCGTAAAAATCGCCCTTGGGGACGCGCACCTGGTAATTCTTTTTGCCGGTCTGGATCTCGCCGCTGGGAATCTGTTTGATCGCCTGGCTGAGAATTTTGCAGGATTCACGCACTTCCTGGATGCGGCAGACCATTCGATCATACACATCGCCGTGCGTGCCGGTGATGACATTGAAATCAAACCGGTCATAGATCGAATAGGGGTCCGACCGGCGGAGGTCGTAAGCAACCCCGGAGGCGCGCAACTGCGGGCCTGAAGCCCCATAGTTAATGGCGAGTTGAGGGGAAAGGATGCCGATGTTTTTGGCGCGCACGTCAAAGATTTCGTTATGGACGAGATAGGACTCGAGTTCGTCGGTGACGCGCGGGATGCGGTTCTCGGCCAGCTCGCGGGTTACGTCGAGAAATCCATCCGGCAGATCGCGCCACACGCCGCCAAAGCGCATATAGTTCGGCATCATGCGCGAGCCGGCGGTCGATTCAAAGAGGTCGAGGATCAACTCGCGCTCTTCGATGCCATACAGAATCGGGGTAAAGAACGCGCCCAGGTCGGAATAGAGCTGGCCGATGCCGCCAAAGAGGTGGGACTGAATACGGGTTAGTTCCAGCATAATGACCCGGATATATTCGGTCCGTTCCGGCGGTTTGATGCCCATGAGCTTTTCGACCGCGTGGGCATAGCCATGCTCCATCGCCAACCCTGCAACGTAATCAAGACGGTCGCAAAACGGCATGTTCATAAGATAGGTATTGCGCTCGCCAATCTTTTCGTGATTGCGGTGCATATACCCATAGACCGGTTCGAGCCCCATGATCGTTTCGCCGTCGATGGTGACGCGCAGGCGAAAGACGCCGTGTGTCGAGGGATGCTGCGGGCCGATGTTGACGACGATCGGCTGGGAGCGGAGCGACCGTCCCTGTGCGCTTTCGGCGATGCTGGGGATGACTCGCACGATCTCGCGGAGCGCGGCATAGTTCACCGGGTCGAATCCCGCAGGATAGTTCACATTGTCATGCCATGGATTCCGGTCCTCGGCGATGACGTGGTGGCCTTGGTCCCATCGCGAGTCGAATGGCTTGTGATCTTGCTCGTAATACGGCTCTTTGTAATCTTTGCGCAGCGGATGCCCGGCAAACCCTTCCCACATGAAAATGCGGCGTAGGTTGGGATGTCCCATAAAGCGAATCCCCATGAGGTCATAGACCTCACGCTCTTGCTGGTCTGCTGCGCCATAGAGCGAGACGAGCGATGGTAGAACGGGATTGTCCTTGTCGGTCAGGTTGACCTTGAGGGGCAGGGGCGCTCCGCCGCGTGAGATGTTGGTCAGGTGATAGACGACCTCAAAACGATCGGGCCAATCTACGCTTGTGACCTGGTTCAAATAGTCGTATCCCAGGTCCGGCGTGTTTTTCAAATAGGCGACTGCGTCGGGGAGCTTGCTACCCTGAATGACAATCCCGGATGAACTGGAGGAAACGACCGCGCCCGGGATCGCTTCCTTGAGGATTTGGGCGATGCTGTCGGGATCATACGTTTTCGATTTTTCGACGGGTGTGACTGGGGTCACTTGCGTCGGTGCAATTGTTGCCATCAGTATCCCTCGGCTCTATTTCTTGGTCTGGTCCTGTGGTTGGCCGTCTTGGGTCCCAGGGTTGTCTTTGCATATCAACTCTGGGCCCTTGACCTTTTGGCGATGCTCTTTTGTTGCGGCTGTGGATTGCAAGCCGCCGGGTCAAGTAATTGGTTTCTCGGGCGGCGGAACCTTGCTCGACCCGATCTGTTCCTTGAACTTTCTAGTCGCCTCTTTGGACTCGCCCGCATTGGGCTCTGTTTCGATGACACCGCGGTCCGATGGCTCGCTCACGTCAAGCTTGTTGCGGACCTCTTCTTGAGTCGCCTTTTCAATTTGCTCCGCTTCAGTGCGCGCCTGAGGGGTTCCCTGTGCAAGCTCCTGGTGGATCTTTTCGGCCTTGGCAGCAAAATCAGCATCAGCCTTGAGCTCGGCAAGCTTGGATTGGTCCTTGGGTGTTGCTGTCGGCAGACCGGCCGCGGCGGGCTTGTTCGGGTCGCGCGCGCCGGCCGGCGTAGAAGTCGTAGCGGTGGGAGCATTGGCCGTTTTGGCCGCAGCGGGTTGATGCCGTGCCTCGGCTTCGCCCTCTTTTTTACCGTGCTTGGTCTCTGCGCGCGATGCAATGTGCACGTAAAGCGCTTCCTGCTTGTCTGGATCGGCGGCGAGCTGCTTGAGCTCGTAGGCGCGACGCGGGTCATAGAGATCAGGCCCATAAACCGGTTCTGGAATCGCTTCGTGGCTCTCGGCTTGGTACCATGGCACGGAGGCTACGGATTGGGTGTCGATCTTTTTCTGGAGTGTAATCAGGCCATTCAGCAGAGCTTGCGGGGTGGGGGGGCAACCGGGGACATAGACGTCGACCGGGAGGAACTTGTCAATGCCCGAGACGACGTTATACCCTTCTTTGAAAGGACCGCCCGCAGAGGCGCATGCGCCCATTGCCAGCACATATTTCGGCTCGGCCATCTGATTGTACAAGCGCACAATCGCGGGCGCCATCTTTTTGGTCACGGTCCCCGCCACGATCATCAAATCTGCCTGGCGGGGCGAGGGGCGGAACAATTCTGCGCCAAAACGCGCAATATCATAACGGCTCGACCCCGCGACGATCATTTCGATCGCGCAGCAGGCGAGCCCGAATTGCATCGGCCAGATCGAAGAACGGCGTCCCCAATTATAAATCTGGTCAAGCAATTCAACTGCCTTGTCCATGGGCCCGGTCCAGACCTTGCGCTTGACCTCTTCTTCAACCCAGGTGTCCTCGCTGTCGAGCACCATGATAGGCTGGGTCTTGTCCATTTCACTCATCAGCTAACTCCTCTCGTTAGCGCATCACTACACGCGCCCCATCCTTCTTGCATCCGCCGAAAGTTCCCCGAATCTTTGAAAGGGACGGCGGGCTGGGGATATATTCGCCTGAAAGAATAGGCGTCCTCGATACAAGAATCTCAATCGTGCCCTGGCAGGCGCGTGCTGATGCGCTATCGTCATTGATCAAAGGGAGTGCAGGATAGCTCTTTGCAAACAGGCTTCGTGAATTATACCACACAAGCCCGTGCAGCATCAAACTGGGCCGATAGAACAAGCCTGTTTGTGGTATAATCGCGCCAGAGGAAAAAACAATGCGCCCAGCAAAAATTCTCGTCGTTGACGACGAGCCGCACCTGCTCAAGTTGGTCCGTTCCAACCTGGAAGCGGCTCATTACAAAGTTATTGTCGCCATGGATGGCGCCAGCGCTCTGGCTATGCTGGAAAAAGAGGGCGCCGATCTGGTGCTCCTCGATGTCATGATGCCTGGTATGGACGGGTTCGAGGTGCTGCAAAAGATTCGCGAATTCTCTGTCGTGCCGGTGGTAATTTTGACCGCCAAGGATCAGGATGTAGACGAGTTGCGAGGGTTTGGCCTCGGGGCGGACGACTATATCCGCAAGCCCTTCTCAGTGCAACTTTTACTTGTCCGCATCCAGGCCGTGTTGCGTCGTGGCGCGCCGTCTGAAGAGGTTATGACCCGACCGCCTTTCGTCGCGGGGGATTTCATGATGGATTTCACCCAGCGGCGGGTAACGGTGCGCGGCAAGGAGGTCAAGCTTGGCCCGACCGAATGGAAGCTCCTTACGCAGCTTGTGACGAATGCCGGCCGCGTGATGTTGCACGCAGATCTGCTCCGCAAAGTGTGGGGGCCTGAATACGGGGGCGAGACCGAGTATCTGCGCGTTTATATTAGCTATCTGCGAAACAAGATCGAGGAGGACGCCCCCCATCCGAAATATATCCTGACGGAGCATGGGGTGGGGTATTCATTTCGTAGGTCGGAATAGCCCAGATCCGACCGACGAGTTTGAATAACGTTCTTGACGGCAGGACATATGGTTTCAAAAGTGCTTGCTCTACAACAGACAGATCGACCGGCGCCACACATTGCAAGGCATGTTATTGCCGCGGATTACGAAATCTATAATGTCGATGCGTTTGAATGGCTGGATCATGCTGCGGAGAATTCGATTCATGCGGTCGTGACCGATCCCCCATATGGGTTGGTTGAGTATACCCAGAAAGAGCTTGACAAATTAAAGAATGGACACGGCGGGGTCTGGCGAATCCCGCCCTCCTTTGATGGCCACAAACGGCAGCCACTTCCGCGCTTTACGGTGTTGACGGAACAGGATCGCCAGGCCTTGCGCGATTTTTTTAGTCGTTTTGCGCAGGCGGTGATCCGCGTTCTTGTTCCCGGCGCACACGTTTTTGTCGCGACCAATCCCCTGGTTTCGGAACTGGTCTATCAGCCCTTTATCGAGGCCGGTTTCGAAAAGCGCGGGGAAATTATCAGGACGGTCTATACGCTCCGCGGCGGAGATCGTCCCAAGAACGCGCACGCCGAGTTCCCGGGTGTGACCGTGATGCCGAAATCTTGCTGGGAACCCTGGGGCTTGTTTCGCAAGCCGTGTGAAGGACGTGTACAGGATAATCTCCGCAAATGGAAGACAGGCGGGTTAAGACGTATTTCGGAAGATGAGCCTTTCAAGGATTTGATCGTTTCGTCGCCCGCGCGTGGCACAGAGCGACTGGTCGCCCCACATCCTTCGCTCAAACCGCAGCATTTTCTCAGACAGTTGGTCCGTGCTTGTCTCCCGCTGGGCGAAGGGATTATCCTCGATCCATTTATGGGGTCTGGCTCGATGATCGCCGCAGCTTTGAACCTTGGCCTCAAGAGCGTTGGTCTGGAAATCAACCCCGAGTATTTTGAAATAGCCGTTTCTGCTATTCCGCAACTCGCCGCGCTTGAGATTAACGAGGGTCGCCATAATGGTTCGAAAAGATGATTTCGACAGTCGCGTGCCCTTGCCTCCAGGCCTGAACATTGCGGCGATTCGCAACGCGATAGACTATGTTGAACGTGAACTTGCGGACCTGGTCGAAATCTATCACGAACAAGCTAATGTATTCAGCGGTCTTGTCGGGATATTTGGCGCCAAGGCGCTGGATGCGACCAGTGTTTACGAAAAGAACCGGAATATCGACGTCGCTCAACAGCGATTCCCCGATCTTTGTCGGAAAGGGAGTGGCCCGAATCCCTCTCCAATTGATTGTCTTGAATCAAAAGGAAGCAAACGGCCTTGGGCAATTCAGTCGCATTACGATCATCCGGGATGGTATATAATTTGGCGGTATCTTGTCGATCCTACGACGTCATTAGAATCTGGGCGGCCGGTGATCATTTGGCGAGTCGATGTCGTCTTTTTGGAAAAAGGGGATTGGAAATATGAGGCAAGTAGCGCCGGCAGTCAGGGCGGGGGACGGACGCATACGTTTGGAGTGCGCGAGGTTGCCAGCAAACTAAAGGGAAAAGCGGTTTATCAACGAAAAGATGTGCGTATTGTAGGAAACAAGGCCGTTCCGGTTGATGAGCCCGGTTAAATGAGGACGGCATAGCACTGATCACTCAATCTCTATCAATAGGGGGAAAGCTCATGGCAGAAACACAATATGATGTAATCATTATCGGGGGCGGTCCCGGTGGATATGTGGCCGCTATTCGCGCCGCTCAACTAGGCATGAAGGTTGGCCTGGTTGAAAAGCAGTGGATGGGCGGCGTCTGTTTAAATATCGGGTGCATTCCCTCCAAAGCGCTGTTACATAATGCTGCGGTGATTCGGAATTTTCAGGACGCCAAAGAGTATGGCATTACGGTCGGCGAGTGGACGGCGAATTACGAGGTTGCCTACACCCGCAGCCGTAACGTATCGAACCGGCTCGTCAAGGGCGTCGAGTTCTTGATGAAAAAGAACAAGATCGACGTGTTCAAGGACGAGGCGGTGCTGACTCCTCAAAAGGGCATCGAACTCAAGGGGGGGCAAAAGCTCAGCGCCAAGAATATTATCCTGGCGACCGGCGCACGCCCACGCTCCATTCCGGGGTTGGATCTCGACGGCAAGAATGTCATCTCGTCGTGGGAAGCGATCATGCTGCGCGAGGTGCCCACCCCCATCGTTATTGTAGGGGCGAGCGCCATCGGCGTCGAGTTTGCAACCGTCTATCGCGCGTACGGTGCAGACATCACGATCCTCGAAGCGTTGCCACACCTCTTGCCCAAAGAGGATGAAGAGGTGAGCCGCGAGTTTGAAAAGCAGATGACCAAAGCGGGAATCAAGTGGAAGACCAATGCCAAGGTCGAGCGCGCCGAGGTCAAGGAAGGGCAGATCAACCTCCAGGTGACGACGCCGCAGGGGAGCGAGACCGTGCCGGCGCAAAAAGTGCTGGTGGCGGTCGGCATCCAGCCGAACAGCGATAACATCGGCCTGGAAGCGCTCGGGGTCAAGATCGATCGCGGGGCTATCGTCGTGGATGACTATATGCAGACGAACGTGCCGGGCATCTATGCGATCGGCGATGTGACGATGAAGCTCGCGCTGGCCCACGTTGCTTCTGCGCAAGGCATCCTTGCCGTCGAGCACATGGCGAAAAAGGAGCCGCGCTCGCTGGATTACAACTCGATTCCGCGCTGCACCTATTCCAATCCCCAGGTCGCCTCGTTCGGCCTCACCGAAGCGCAAGCACAAGAACGGGGCGCCGATTACAGCATCGGCAAGTTTCCCTTCCAGGCGAATGGCAAAGCGCTCGGCCTTAACGATTATGCAGGCTTTATCAAGATCATCGCCGACAAGAAATTTGGCGAGATCCTTGGCGTCCACATGATTGGGCCCGAAGTAACCGACCTGACCGGTGAGTTTTCGCTCGCCATGTCGATGGAAATGACGCCGCTCGAAATCGCCCACGCAGTCCACGCTCACCCGACCCTCACCGAGGTCGTCGGCGAAGCTGCCCTGGCAACTATGGGCGAGGCGATACATATCTAATTCGAGATTCAGCATTCCGAACTTAATGCTGAATCTCGAATTCTTAATCCCAGTGCATCTCAAGGATAAATCCACCCCGCGCCAGTTCAAGATTCATCCGACCGCGTTTATTGCCGAGACTGCGACGGTGATCGGCGATGTAACGATTGCAAAGGATTCATCCGTCTGGTTCAGCGCGGTACTGCGCGGCGATGCCGCGCCGATTACAGTAGGGGAGGGGACGAACGTGCAGGATGGCGCAGTGCTGCATGTGGATGAGGACGTCCCTTGCCGGATTGGGAACCGGGTGACCATCGGCCACGGCGCGATTGTCCACGGCGCGCTGGTCGAAGATGATGTGCTCATCGGCCTTGGCGCAATCGTTCTGAACAAGGCACACATTGGTTCGTTCTCGCTCATCGCCGCTGGCGCGCTGGTCCCCGAAGGGATGGAGATCCCGCCGCGTTCGCTCGTCATGGGCGTGCCCGGCAAGATCGTTCGCCCGGTGAGCGATGCCGACATGGAGCACATCCAGTCCGGCGCACAGAACTATATCGAGCGCGCGCGAAATTATTGGAAAGGAATCTACAAGTAGCAGGTCACAGGCCACAGGCTGCATATTCTATGACCTGTGCGACCTGTGACTTGCAACCTGGGACCTGAGACTTGAACATTGGCATAATCGGCGGTGGTTTTGCGGGTATGACTGCCGCGTATGAGCTGGGCAAGCTGGGACACAAGGCGATCCTGTTCGAGCGGATGCCCGAATTGGGTGGCCTGGCGGGGACCTTTCCCATCGAAGGGACGCGGCTGGAACGCGGCTATCATCACTGGTTTACCTCTGACACCCACATTGTCGATTTGATGGGCGAGTTGGGGCTCGGCGAGCGGGTGATGTGGATTCCCAGCAAAACCGGCTGGTTTGAAAAGGGCCAGATCTGGAGCATGGTCTCGCCGGTGGATGTGCTCAAGCTGGGCACTCTGCCGTTCGCCGACCGTATCCGTCTGGGACTCGTCACCTTTTACCTGACCTATTTGCAGAGCGCGCGCAGCAATTTTAGCAAATACGAAAAAATTACTGCCGCCGAGTGGTGGAAAAAGAACGCGGGCGGCCAGGTGTGGGACAAGGTGTGGGAGCCGATGTTTCGCGGCAAGTTTGGCGCACAAGCGCCCAATATCCCGATGGTGTGGCACTGGTACAAGATCGTGTTGCGCATTGGCTCGAGGCGGAATATCGGCAAGGAAGAGCTTGGCTACCCACGCGGCTCGTTCCAGGTGCTGATTGACGCGTTGGAAAAGGCAATCAAGGACAAGGGCGGTCAGGTCGTTACCGGCGCGACGGTCAAGCGCATTGTGGTTGAAAACGGTGTGGCCTGCGGGCTTGCGTTCGCAGACGATGAGAGTACGCGCGCGGCGCTGGCTACGGCCGGCTTACAGCCGAACGCGCAGGGCTATCTTTTCTTCGACCGGGTGTATAGCAGCGCGCCCCCCTTTATCACCGAACGCCTGGTTCCCGAGCTCCCTCCGGCATATCTCGACAAGATGCATGCGGCCAAGTATATGGCCGCTGTCCTCGTCATTTTGAAGATGAAGCAGTCGATGACGCCGCGCTACTGGCTGAACATTGCCGACCGCTCGATCCCGTTTGTGGCGACTATTGAGCAGACCAACTTTATCCCGCCCGAGGTCTATAACGACAAGCGCATCCTCTATGTCTCGAACTATCTCGACCCGGCCAGTCCCTATTTCCAGATGAACCGCGAAGAGCTCTTTAATGCCTACGTGCCGCACCTGCAAAAGATTAATCCGCGTTTTACGCCCGACTGGGTCGAGGAATACTGGCATTTCAAAGAGGCGGCGGCTCAGCCCATTGTTCCGCTCAACTATTCGGGCCAGATTCCGGAACTACGCACGCCCATCCGCAATCTCTATCTCGGCAACACGGCGCAGATCTACCCGGAGGACCGCGGCACCAACTATTCCGTGCGGTTGGGGCAGGACATGGCCAAGATGATCGACGAGGACGTTCAGCGCGGCAACGGGTGGAAGTAAAAGTAGAAAGAGACAGGTAACCTATGGCGGATACTCGCACCTCACATCCTTATTACATGTATGACGCCATTCAGGCGCAGCCGCGGACGTGGTCGGAGGTTGTCGCGCGGACGCAGGATGAGGCGCACCGGCTTGCGGTGCTCATGACCGGCGTCCATCGCGTGTTTCTCGTCGGCACCGGCACCTCGTTGCATGCCGCGCAAGCAGGTGAGATGCTCTTGCGCGCGTTCGCATCCTCCGCTCCGAAACCTGTGACCCAGGGCAAGCCACACGTCGACCCGTGGCAGGGAGATCTCGATTATCGCGCGATGAGCGCGTTCGATTTCGCGCTCTATGGCCCTTCGCTCAACGCGTCCGATGCGGTCATCGTCATCAGCCATCGCGGCACCAAGAGCTTTTCAGTCAAGTCGCTCGAACGCGCGCACGAGCAGGGCTGCCGTACGATTCTCGTTACCGGGCAGGGGCCGCACGCCGTTCCAACGCCGGGGCTGATTGACCATGTGCTCATCGGCTCTGCGCAAGAGGACTCGTCCGCACATACTTTTTCCTTTACGGCCAGTGTAGCGATCCTGTCCGTGCTGGCGCAGCAGCTCGGGCGTATCCGCAAGGCCACAGCCGGGCTTACGGATGAACTGCTCAAGGCGACCATCCCGCAGGCGATAAAAGCGGCGCTCGCGACCGAAGGGGCGGTGGCAGAGCTGGTGCGTAGTGGCTTTAGGCCGCGTGTGATTCGCATCGTCGGCGGCGGACCGGCGGCGATTGTGGCGACCGAGGCGGCGCTCAAGATTCGCGAGACCTCTTATCTCCAGGCGGAAGGCATGTCCACCGAGACGATGATTCACGGCCCTATGCAATCTGCGGACTGGGATGATCTCTTTATCGTGATTGCGCCGCAGGGGCCGGCTCGCGCCCGGACGCTTGAACTGGTCGAGATGATTAAAGAGATCGGCGCCTGGTATATTCTTGTGACCGACGGTCCGGTCGACAAGGCGGGTGACAAGGCGCTGGCGGTGATCCAGGCGCCGCCTGTCCCGGAGCCCTTTACGGTTCTCACCTGCCTCATTCCGCTCCAGCTTGCATCCTATCACCTTGCCCTTGTTAACGGTCGTAACCCTGATATCTTTCGGAAGGATGACGAGCGCTTTGCTCGCGCCAGTGCGCGTATCACACTATAGATCGATGGAGGACACAAGGCGGGCGCCCAATGGGCTCGCTCCCGTCCTCTGTCGCCCGGTATCTTATGAAATATTTCATTGAAAACGAACCGACCTCTCCGGTCAACTATCGCTATCCGGTCGAGCGTGTGCTCTATCGGGGACGCTCGCGCTATCAACAGATCCTCGTCTTTGATTCACCCTTTCATGGGCGTGTAATGGCGCTCGACCACATCGTCCAGCTGACGACGCGCGAAGAACATTTCTATCACGAAATGCTGGTGCATCCCATTCTCCAGGCGCACCCCGACCCGCGCCATGTGCTGATTATCGGCGGCGGCGATGGCGGAACGCTGCGCGAGATCGTCAAATACCCTGCAATTGAGGAAGTGGTCGAATGTGAGCTCGATGAGAAGGTGGTGGAGGTCGCACGCAAATTCTTTCCGCGTGTCGCCTCGGGCTACCGGGATCCGCGCGCGAAGGTCCTCTTTGCCGACGGCATGAAATACCTGCGCGAGACGGACAAGCGATTCGACGCGATCATCCTCGACCTGACCGACCCGATTGGCCCGGCCAAGCCCCTTTTTGAAAAACCCTTTTACCGATTGTGCGCGGAGCACCTGACCCCGAACGGTTTTCTCTGCGCCCAGACTGAATCGCTCCAGTTCCATGCGCGCACAGTGCGGAATGTGCACCGCGCGCTGGCGTCGGTCTTTCCAACGGTTGCCGTCGCCAGCATCCCGCTCGCGATGTACCCCGGCAACTGGTGGACCTTTTCCGTCGGCAGCCAATCTCTTGATCCCCGCGAGGCGCGGAATTCGTTTACCCCGTCCACCCGTATCTATTCCAGGCCGGACCACAACTGGTTCTTTGTTCCGGAGGATCTCCTTGTCCGGCTGATGGGGCCGGCTGCGCGCCGGGGGCGTGTTATTACGAAACTTTAACGCGCATCCGACCTATTCGGTGTTAGAATCAACAGTTGGATGCCGTAACTCTATAAGAGTTGCGGGTTTTAATACAAGATTTTACTTGTTGGATTTGGACCCAGTTTACTCATATTTGAGCGTTGCTTTTGTCCGGACAGGGGTGTTCGCGGCTGGCAACGCTTTTTAGCGTAAGGTGAGATAGAACATAGCAGCCGGGTGATGGGGAATCGGCCCGACGCAGGGCGCTCGCCCGGAAGAGCGTGCATTCGTGCGATGCAAGCACGACCAGCATCAGTCGCCAGGAGGGGCGAGGTATTTCTGGTGCGCCGATTCGAGGGATGCACAAAAACTCTCACGATAGGAGCAACCAATGGTTACGACCGCACTACACGCGACGACGGACGAAATGATTCACGTCTCGCGTGAGCAAGCGCTTGGATGGTTCGAGCAGATGGAGCTGATTCGGCGATTTGAAGAGTATGCCGAGCAGGCTTATACGCAAGGCAAGATCGGCGGCTTTTTGCATCTCTATATTGGCGAAGAGGCAATTGCCGTCGGGACGATTGCGGCGCTGCAGCCCGATGACGATATTGTGACCCATTATCGTGATCACGGCTACGCGCTCGCACGCGGCCTCGACCCCAACAAGGTGATGGCCGAATTATATGGCAAGGCGACCGGCGTTTCGAAAGGCAAGGGCGGGTCGATGCACCTGGCCGACGTGCGCAAGCACTTTTGGGGCGGCTATGCGATTGTCGGCGGGCACATTCCGCTGGCCACCGGCATTGCGCTGGCGCACCAGTACAAAAACGAGCCGCAGATTGCGGTCTGTGTATTCGGCGAAGGCTCGACGAATATCGGCATGTTCCATGAAGCGTTGAACATGGCCGCGGTCTGGAAACTACCGGCTCTGTTTATCGTCGAGAACAATCGTTATGGAATGGGTACGGCGGTGGCGCGCGCTTCGGCGGTCACCAACATCTCGGAAAAGGCGGCGGCCTACAACATGCCGGCGGTGCAGATCGACGGCAACGACGTGCAGTTGGTTTATGACACGGTTCGCGATATGGCCGACCAGACCCGCAATGGCGGCGGCCCGCGGTTCATCGAGATGATGACCTATCGCACGCGCGGGCACTCGATGGGCGACCCGCAGCGGTATCGCACCAAGTCCGAGGTCGAAGAGTGGAAGCCGCGCGGCCCGATCGAGCGCTGGCACAAGCGCCTGGTCGAGTCAGGTATGACGAACGACCAGGAGACGCAACAGATCGTCGACCGGATCGAAGGGATTTGCCAGGCGGCGGTCCAGTTCGCCGAAGAGAGCCCTTTCCCGGATCCGGCCGATTTGTATACGGACATTATGGTGGCGGAATAATATGGCTGAAACAATGGTGCAAAAGACGTATCGTGACGCGATACGCGAAGCGATGCGCGAAGAGATGCAGCGCGACGAGCATGTTCTGATAATGGGTGAAGAGGTTGGCGTGTGGGGCGGCACCTATGCCGTCACCCGCGGCCTCTATGATGAGTTCGGCGAGAAGCGAGTCAAAGATACGCCCATTGCCGAAGCGGGGATTGTCGGTACTGCGGTTGGGGCGGCTATGGCCGGGCTGAGACCCATCGCCGAATTGATGACAATCAACTTTAGCCTCGTCGCCATCGACCAGATCGTGAATAACGCCGCCAAGATTCACTCGATGTTCGGCGGGCAGATGAAAGCGCCGATTGTCATTCGCACCGCCGCTGGCTGGGGCCAGTTGGCCTCCACCCACTCCCAGACCTTTGAAGCGTGGTTTGCCAGTATCCCCGGCCTCTATGTAGTCATGCCCGGCACTCCCTATGACGCCAAAGGTTTGCTCAAGACGGCGATCCGCTCGGACAACCCCGTCGTATTTATCGAGCATTCCCGGTTGTACGGTCTGACCGGTCCGGTGCCCGAAGGGGAGTATCTGCTTCCCATCGGCAAGGCCGATATCAAGCGCGCCGGCGACCGCGCGACCATCATTACATATTCCCGCATGTTGCAGGTGGCTCTGGCGGCGGCGGAGCAGCTCGCCAAGGAAGGGATTGAGGTCGAGATTGTGGACCTGCGCACCCTGCGCCCGGTGGACTGGGAAACGGTGTATGAATCTGTCCGTAAGACGCACCGCGCGCTGGTGGTCGAAGAGGACTGGACAACGTTGGGCATGGGCGCCGAGATTGCGGCGCGCGTTCAGCACGACGTGTTCGACTATCTGGACGCGCCGGTCGAGCGCCTCGGCCAGGTCGAGGTCCCGCTGCCTTACGCCAAGAACCTTGAAGCGCTCATGTTCCCCGACGAAAAAGCGGTGATTGCCAGGATAAAGGAAATGCTCTAGCAATTGCGAATGATGAATGATGAATGTCGAATGCCATTGCGCATTCCCCATTCACTATTCACCATTCACCATTCAACTATGCCTACCAATGTAATTATGCCCTCATTGGGCTTTGATATGACGGCGGGCAAGATGGCGCGCTGGATCAAAAAAGAGGGGGACCCGGTCAAGCAGGGCGAGCCGATTGCCGAGATCGAGACCGAAAAGGCAACGGTCGAGATCGAAGCGTTCGTCTCCGGGACTCTCCAAAAGATTTTGGTTCAGCCGGGCGCAACCGTGCCGGTCAATACGACGATTGGCGTGATTGTCGAGCCGGGCGAGACGATGCAAGCGTCAGCCCCCGCGGCGTCGGTCGAACAAGCCGCCCAACCCGCGCCGCTCACGTCAATGCCGTCTGCTGTGCCCGCGGTAACGCCTGCCGAACCGGACGGCAACGGACGCGTCAAGGCTTCCCCGATTGCCAGGCGGATGGCCGAGGCGAACAGCTTGGACCTGACGCAGGTGAGAGGGAGCGGCCCCGGCGGCCGGATCATGGAAAAGGATGTCAAGGCTGCGCTCTCAGCCAGACCTATAGAGAGCAAGCCGCAGGCCGCTGTCACTCCACCTGCTGCGCCTGCTACCCCCGCGCCGACCCCGGCATCGGCCCCGGCCGCAGGGGATGTCCCGCTCAGCCGCATGCGCCAGACGATTGCCCAGCGTATGACCCAGAGCAAAACCACCGCGCCGCATTTCTATGTCACGTTCGAGATCAACATGACCGAGGCGTTGAAAATGCGCGAGCAGTTGAACGCCTTGTCCGCCGAGACCGACAAGCTCTCAGTCAACGACCTGGTCATCGCCGCCGTGGCGCGTACGCTGAACAAGCATCCTAACTTTAACGCCAGCTTTAAGAGCGACCGACTGGAGATGCACAAGGATATCAACATCGGCGTCGCCGTGGCGGTCGAGGATGGGCTGTTGACGCCGACCCTGTCGAATGCGGACCAGAAATCCCTCAAGCAGATCGCGAGCGAGACCAAAGGGATTGCCGAGCGGGCGCGCACCAACAAATTGCAACCCCGTGACCTGACTCCGAGCACCTTCACGATCAGTAACCTGGGGATGTTTGGCGTGGACGAGTTCTCCGGCATCATCAACCCGCCCGAAGCGGCGATTCTTGCCCTTGGGGCGGCGGTCAAGCGTCCCGTCGTCGTAAATGACCAGGTGGTGATCGCCCCGACCATGAAGGCGACCCTCTCGGTGGACCACCGCGTCGCCGATGGCGCCCAGGCCGCCCGGTTCATGCAAGATTTCAAAAAGCTGCTAGAGAACCCGGTCAACCTCCTGCTAGGTTGAGCTAGAACGACAAGACAAGGCGTGGGGAGCAATCCTCACGCCTTTTTTCTGTTACGATTTTGTGATGATATGATATTATAATCTGCGCATAGAGAACCGATTCCAGGCAGATTAGGCCCACTTGCATGATCGGATCGGAGGAACCATGTCGGAAGGTAAATTGTTCAACTGTCCCAGCTGCGGCGCCTCGCTCTCGCTCGACAATATTGGGAACCAGACCAGATGCCCCTATTGTGGAAACGCCGTGGTTGTGCCCCCGGAGCTGCGACCCACGGAACACACCTATACCCCCGCGCCTATCAACATCGTCCTAAACGATGGCGCCACTTCCATTCAGTTGGGCGACCTGCCCGCGTCCCCGCCCAACCCGATCAATCTCACCTTGAACGAGCCGGCGCTGATGGGCGCAATCAACCCGCTGTCGTCGCCGCAGGCGGGTCGCTGGATCAAGATCGGCATCTGGGTATTCGTGGGCTTTATCGTCCTGACGGTTGTCATCCCGCTCCTCTGCTCGGTCTGTGGGATTGTTGCCGGCATAGGAGGCGCGTTCTTGCCATCCTTTATCAAATGATTGTTCCTGTTTGTTGTTTAGGCAACAGAGAGGCAAAAATGTTGGTCAATCGGAAACTCTCCGCCGGCAAATTTGCCGGGCAGGCGTTGCCCCTCATCCTGGCAGGATTGGAG
>JBAVQS010000423.1:0-11238 GCA_049694275.1 Anaerolineae bacterium
GGATCGTCATTATAGATCGCCGGACCGTGCGGCTTGACGTTCGTCTCTTCCGGTCCGACCATCTTGACCTCGCGGTTCGGCTTGGTCCCGTAGAGATTGAAGGTGAGCGTCGTGTTCTTTTCGTCGAGGACCGGCTCGATCAATAGATAGGCGTTCGTATCGTTCTTGAATTTGAAATCGACATCGGGCGCAAACACCGTCGCGTCGAGGCCGACCGGCGGCTCGTAATAGCCGACCCGATAGGCGTGCGCCCACCGCTCGACAATCGGGAACCCGCCCCAAAAGGCCGCACGGAACATGGTGCTTGACACCTGGCACACCCCGCCGCCGGGCCCGAGCACGGTCCGGTTGCCAAAGATGACATAGGCGTCCTCGTACCCGTTCGCTTCGACCACGTCGACGAGATATTTATCAAAGGAAAAGACGCCGCCGGGCGGAATGACGACGCCGTCGAAGGAAGAGGTCGCCGTCTTTATGTTCTGGATGCGCCCCGGAATCGAGTGCCTGAAATTACTGACCCCCTGCGCGACCAATTCCTTGATGCCCATCTTACTGGCGTCGCGCATATCGACGGCGGGCTTTTGGACGCGAACGTTGAGGGCGAGGGTGTTTTCGCGGAGGGCTTGCAGCGGCGACGGTTGGATCGGGCTGGCGTTGCCCGGCGTGCGGCCCCCCGTCGCGCTGGCATCGGTAAATTTCTGCTCGATCTGCTTGACCGTTGCATCGGCATCCAGCGTGCGTCCCTCCTGGCTGGTCAGGGTCGTAATCAGCGCGCCATCCTGAAAGTGAAAGCGCGCGTCACGCGGCGACTGGTCAATCTCGCGGGCCAGCGCCTTGACCTCGGCGACCAGGGCGTTGTGATCGAGCGCGGCGGTCAGGCGGATCGAACCGTCCGGGCTTGCAACCGGTTTGATGGAGATGAATGAAACGAGCGTGGCCTGGTCGATCGCCCAGGAACGGTCGCCAAAGGTGAGCACCAGCGGGGAGCGGAGAAAATTGGAGATCTGATTTCGCGCCGCGGTCGTATCCGTGGTCTGCGGGTCGGTCTCGACGACGGCAATAACAATATCGGCGCCGCTCGGGTCGAGCAGCCGCGCCTGGATTCGCTTGACCGTTTCATCGACGTCGAGCCGGCGGCCCTTGACCGCCGGAATCTCGACCACGCGGAGGCCGTCGAGCTTGAGCTGTGCATCCCGCGCAGGCCGGTCGATCTGCGGCGCAATCGAGATCAGGTACGCCCGGGCGGTCGCTTCGTCAAAGGCCGAGCTGATCGAAACATCCGCGCCGAGGGCGAGGGCGCGCACCTGTTCCACCAGGTCCAGATAGAGATTGCCGCGATGGGCGATTCCCATTGCCGCATCCAGCGCGGGCTTGAAATCACTGCGAAAACCGATCTCCCACGGCCAGGCGCGATAGACCTGCGCGCCATCGCGCAGCGCAATCTGCCCACCGCCCAAACGGGCGAGCAACTGGTTCGGGTCCCCCAGCTTGTCCTGCAAGCGCGCTTCCGCCTGGGCGCGGGTCATGCTCCCCACGTCTTCGCCCAGCACACGCACCCCCGGCGCAATGCGCCCCCGGTAATAGACCTGAGAGCCGGCGATGATCGTCGTGACGACGACACAGAGCAAGAGCGCCAGCAAAAGCGGCAGGGCAGGCAGTGTAGTCCGACGCCGCCGATGGCGCGGCGCCATCGGCGGCAGGTCGTCGGACGGCGGCAAGGCATAGCTCGACGGGCGCGCGGGCGGCGGCGGCCGGAATGGCTGAGGCTGATCGGATGATGGATTTGTGCGTTCGTTCATGGATGGTCGTGCAAGTCACATCAGACGTGACCGGGAAAAAGCCAAAGGGTGAAGGTAAAACGTGGAATACGCCGACGGCTCATTATAGCACGGAATGGAGAATCGGAAAATCCATTAGCCGCAGTGGTGTTCGAGTGGATCGGACTACGTTTAACGTTTCATCGAGTCTTTCACTCCATGGACTGGCGGACGAGAATAGGTTGTTCTTGCCAGGTAACGAGTCCACGCAGGTAAAGCGTCCCGACCAAATCCAGAGCGGCCTGACCAAATGCCGTTTGGATTTGCAGTAAGGTGGCGCGCCCGTCCATGTAATCGAGAATGGGTTGAGCCTGCCGCGTCACAGGGATGATTGTTTGTCCTTTGACCAGGGCCAGGCCGAAAGGTTCCTCCAGGACGGTACAGGAAAGACGCGGCCGGCTTGCTTCATATAATTCCAATTCGGACGGTCCGCTTTCGACGGATGCTGGGAGCGGGCGCCGGATCAATGGGTCGGCTGAGCGAATTTCAACCAATGCCCGGCAACCGCCATGACATACTTCCAACTTGGCGCAGGCGTCACATTGATTGGGAAGCAATTCTCGCCAGCGCCCAAAAGTCTCGCCCTGCCAGATGTCTTTAATGCGCTCTGTCAAAATGTTTCCGCCAATCGTCGGCGAGTGATTGCACGGGCGCACATTTCCCCAGGGATCGATCGTGCAATAGGCAACGCCGGCCCAGCAGCCGGTGGCCGAGGAGGGCATAAAACACTGGGGGATGCAATTGCCGTAGCGTACAGTGACGCCGGCCCCGGAACGGCGATGATGTGTACGCATCAACCGCTCAATGTCGGCGACCACGGCGCGCAACTGCGATTCACCCGGTTCAATCTCGTCGCTGTCCGGTCCCAGGTAGCGATTGAACACTGCGCGCTGCGCGCCCAGCCGGTCCGCCAAGGCAACCATTTCAGACGCCTGGCCGCAGTTATGGCGTGTGATCACCGTGCTCGTGTGCACCCGCAACCCGGCGCCGGTCGCCCGCGCGATATTCTCGCAGGCCTGCTCAAACGAGCCTGGCGTTTTGGTAAACGCCTCATGTGTCACCGCGTCTCTCCCATGCAGCGAGACGAGCACGCCTTCGCAAGTCGGTGCGGCCTTGAGCAGTTCGATGACCCTTTCCGGCTTGCGCCAGCGCGCGTTGGTAAAGACGGTGAACGGGATGCAGGTCTCCACCACCGCGTGAATAATCTCGGCAAACTCAGGGTGCAGCGTCGGCTCGCCGCCGGTCAGCTTGAGAACCTGGGCGTGCGGCGCAATCATCGCCAGCACCTGTCGCCAATCGGATGCCGTGAGCGATGCCGGCCGGCGCGCAAAGACGTTGCCGCAGGGCGGGCAATGGTTGTTGCACGCGGCGGTAAGCTCAAGCGAGTAGAGGACGGGAGCGCTTAATTGAAACACTGGATTTACTCGGCGTCGGCGATGCGTCCACCGAAAATGCGCTTGGCGCCCGCTTCTGCGACAAGCTTGCGAAATCCTTCCATCACCTCATTGTCCTGATGGACGGTATCCCGGAGCGTTCTTAATAACCACATTGATGAATAGCCAAAACTGCTTCGTAATCTCGCTGCATGCCAGTCAACCGTTGAACTCACTTCGGCCTCGACATTGGAAATGGGCTTGATTAACAGGAAACTACTCAGATGATAAAGGCTCTCAATTGCGTATGCAATTTGCGCTTCATCGGCGACCGAATAGGGGAGCGGATTACCCTCAATCGTCCGATTGTCAAACCATAAAGCATAGATTCTTTGCGCCAGCAAATTCAGCTTGTACAAACGGTCTTGACCATCCTCCATTTGCAACTTGGTGAGCATCAATTGGCGAATGATGGAATCATGATAATAGGGTTTGGTAGGTGTTGGACCACTGACCAGGCCTGAACCCACCAACCGCCTCAAGACACTCATCGGCTCCATTTGGACCGTGAGAAAGGGTGCAAGGAGTGATTGCAATTCTGATTCCGAATCGGATTGTTCGGCGGCAAGAAGGGACGGGTTTTGAGCCAATGTTTGCAAAGTTTGGATTGTATTGACATTGAATCGCCGGAAAACACTTAGGATTGTCAGGACCTTACCCAGATCTTGATCGTCGGTCTTGTCCAGAATCCTCTCGATGACTGGTTCGGCATGTTTATGGAAAAGCTGCTTGCGAATTTCTGGCTTGAGTTGACCAGATGCAATCGCTGAAGCCCAGCCTCCGTTCGGCGGGTTCATCAAAAGCGCTTCCATGATGCCTGGATGTCCGGAACTCAAGTGCGCTATTTCACTTGCGACAGTTTCTTTGGTTTCATCTCTTAGCCGTGTCCGCTCAAGTTGCTTTAATACCGCTTGCCGCACAATGTCATCTTCAAAGACAGTTAACGGGACGATCCTATAGCCACGCCATTCCCATTGTGAATTTGATAAATAGCGTCCGGCAAAAACCACACGCACCAGTAACACGGTTTGTTGGAAGGCGCTTCTCAAGGGAGTAACCACTTCTTTTTGCAACCATTCTACAACTGAGCGATTCCCTTCGATGCTATCAAATAACAGTACGACATTCTTTTTTCGTTCTACAAGTTTCTCGATGAGCACTTGGGCCTCGCCGTTTTCGATGGGACCAACCCCAAGCGGTAACGCGATTTGGTCCAAGACCTGCGCTGTGTTGTCGAGGCAGGATTCACGGTCAAGTCCGATTCGCGCGCAAACCCAATCAGTGTTTTCTTGGTGTTTATACCATTCTTCCACATGCTCGAGTAATCGGCTCTTGCCATAGCCCGGAGGGGCATCGATGACCATCAAGGCCGGCGTCCCCGGGTTGCGAATCTCCGCGAATTCAAAATCGCGGTTTTCAAATTCTAGGCTTATAGCGCCGGGTGAGGGGGAACCGGTTGGCGATGGGGAAATAGGTGTGGATTTCGAGGTCAAATTGTTAGCCTCCTTTTCTTTCCGAGAGCATATAGCCTGACAAAGTTTATCGAATCCGTCAGGTGAATACAAATCTACCCATTGTATCCCTTTCAGACTTTCGGGAACAGGACATTCTTCAAGGCGTACCGGAATCAGAAAGATTTCTCCCTCTGGAAATTCCCGGAATATTTCGATGGCGGTTTTGAGCTCTGCTTGGGCGTACCCCCGCTTCGAAATAGAACTATTTGAGAGACAGGCCAGAAAGAAATTCGTCTCGGCAATTGCTTGACGAATGGCAGGCTCCCATTTTTGACCAGGGATAAGATCGAAGAGATCAAGCCAGGGTTGAAAGCCTGTGTTCTTGAGATGCTGATAGAGTTCTTTCACTCTTGGCTCGTCCGGTCTGGCATAACTAAGGAAAATGGATATGGCGCCCGCGTTTGGGGGTTGCTCTGTTGCTTGTTCGGAATGAATTGTCTGGTTCATGTTGATTCTGTTCTCACAGAGGTGCTCGGGTCTTGCCCGGTTTCCTGCCCGGAATTGGATTGTTCTGGTTGAGGGCTGCACGCACAGTCACTCATCGAGTCTAGATTGTCGGTTTGAGGCCCCTTCACATATGGAATGGAATCGGACAATGTGACCGAAACTGAAGCAGGAGTACCGATTGTATATTGGTTCATGGTCCTAGTTCTCCGACAGAAAAGCATAATCACGTGCCAGGTCCGTCATGCGTGTGACAAAGCCTGGATAGGAAGCGGCCAGGGACCGGCCGTCGGAAGTTTCCTGTTCCCAACGTCGGATCAGTTTTTGGGTTTTTTCTTGTGCGAGTTCCCGGGATGGCAGCTTGAGAATCAAGTCACTCACCCAATCCACTATTTCATTGTAATACAGCTCTCTTTTTGGAGGACTCTCTTTGATCCCCTGTGGGTCAAGCCGCATGATATAGACCAGCGCATTTGCGGCGGCGTCATAGGCGCCATCATAATCTTGACGCGTAACCAGCACGTTCGCAACCACTTTTTGCGCCTTTGCAAAAAGATAATAGGCGTCGGTATCAAGCGCCAAAGTACTGGCTTGCCGGGCATTTTCGAGCGCTTGATCAAAATGCCCCGCATAGTTGCTCGAGATGGCGATGTCAACCAAATTGTCGATTTCCCGGTACCGATTGCCGATTTTTCGCGCCAGTTTCGAGCTTTTTTCAAATTGCCCGATAGCCTCATCATAATACCGGCGTTGTCGTAACAGCGTTCCTTTATCGTTTAGCGCTTCGGAAAGATTGGCATCGTCCGGCAGTTGTTCAAAAATCTCGATGGCGGTGTTCAGCATGGCGTCAGCCGTACCATACTCCTTGCAATCCGGATCGAACACTCCCCCGACGAATTTTTCTTTGTACCAGCCCCACTGACGCAAAAGCCGCGCATAGGCTATAAAGACAAGCCCGCGCCCCCGTTCGCTTCCAGCCTCTTCGAATTCGCGGAGGGCTTTCTTGAAATAGTCCTCTGCCTCTTCAGGTCGCATCAGGTCAACATAAATCATCCCCAAAACATTATAGCTGTAGCCGAGATGGTCCGAGCTTTTGAGCTTTTGCCTGATTTTGAGCGCCTGCTCGCATTCGGAGAGCGCTTGATCGTCTTGCCCGAGACGATGATAAACATATCCCAGATTGTTCTTGGTATTTGCAATTTCCGGGTAGGCGCCGACTGCGACAAAATGCGCAAGCGCTTTGGTGTAATATTCGATTGTGTTATTGAGCTTGCTCTGCCCCCGATAGGCCAGGCCAATGTTATTGCATACCCAGCCAAATTCGGTTTCAATCAAAGTATGACCTGGTTTGTCAATACTCGGATCCCCGAGGAGTGATTGGAACCATTCTTCCCATTGCTTGCCCAGATCGATTGCCGTCTGCAAATTTCCTTCATAGACATCTGCCTGTGTCAGTTGTGCTCGAATAGACGCCTGGAGAAAGATATCGCAGTTTGGATCTTGAAGGAGCGCGGTCATCTTTTCGATCGCTTCCGAATAGCGTCCGCGTTGTTGCAAGACAATGGCTTGCCTTAGATCAAGCTCCCGCTGCTTTCCGGCCGACAATCGTTGGTTGAACGGTCCAAGCTCTGCATTAATGGATTCCATCAAGTCCGAATCACGCCGTTCTCTTGCCGCGCCAAACAGTTCGCGCGAATAGGCAAAACCAGATTTGAGGTCGGTATCCAGCGCATAGAACAATCGCTCCAGAGAGAGGGTTTGGCGTTCAAGCACATTTCGCTCGTACGCCATTTTTTCTCTATAGTAGCCAATGATTTTGCGGCTCCAGCCCTGACGATACTCGCCGGTCTGGTCTATTTTGGGCCAGACTTTATCCTTGACCAATTCGCGCATTTCATCATGCAGTAAGCAACTACCCACATTGCCCTCAACGGGGGGCCGGTATTTGACGAACGAGAACCGCGCCAGGGATTCGGTCACACGGGTTGTCAAGTCGGTAGACTGGTCGAGCAGAAAAGCCAATATCTCTTCATTAAACCGTCGATGGAGATGCGCGGCGGCCAAAATCGCCTCGTCTTCTGGGAACCGCAATTGCAAAATACGCTCGACCATTGCGCTCTCAAATTGCTCCGGGCCATACGATACTAGCTCGCGCGGCTCGTTCCCGAATCGAATCCAGTCTGTCGTAAGTGCAACCAGAATTGGACGACCGCGGGATAATTCGGCGACGCGCTCTGTGATATCAGAGGCTACCACCAAGCCTTGCTGGTGAAAGTAATCAGCAATTTCTTCGGGGGAAAAAGCGCTAACCTCGATAGCCTGGTTAAACTCGCTGGGCGGCAAAGCAATTTCACGCCCGGCGACCAGCACCAGAGTTTTTGGATGCGCTTGTTTTAACTGCGGTAAGATTGTTTGCCAGAAACGAACCACTGACGAGTGTGCCAGTTCGGCCGTATCGAAAATCAATGCAATTCGCGTTGCGTCCAGTTTTGCATAGCTCTCCAAAAACTGGCTGCGCGCGCGGTTACGTTGTTCGGTAATTAAGTCAGCATCCGGTATTTCATGTCCAAGTAATTGTTGATATCGATCCAGAGTTTGATAAAACCGTGTGAAATATTGCGGACCTAGTTGGTCGGCAATTCCTTTCAAGATACCCGTTTCGCGTTGGAAAGAGCTCCAGTACAAGTCAATGAACTCGCGCGTCACGAGGATTTTCTCACCGCCGGCGCGCCGCTCTTCGGCCATATCGACAAAGTGCCGCAGCAGTTGTGTTTTACCAATGCCCCCCTTACCATAGAGTGTGAGCATCCAAGCGGGTTCGCTCTGTCCGTCGAGCATTTGCTTAAAGATAGCAAGCTCGTTTTGGCGACCGATAAAGATGCTGGGACTATAGAGTGGATTGTTCATGATTGCCTCCGATCTATAATTGTTTTCTGATGCGGCGCGCGTCTTCGGCCACTTCATCTAGAGTTCCTTTGGCGATAAAGGCGCGCTCGGGCCAATCGTCACAGTCTCCTTCTAAAATCGCACGTACGCCGGCGATGGTATCCTTGCGGGTCACAAAACGACCTTCCGGCCCACCGTACCCCTGCATGATGAACAGCGGCTGCGAGAGAAACCTTTCAAGCCGGCGGGCGCGCGCAACGATCTCTTTTTCTTGCGTTTCCAGCTCATCCAGGCCAAGCAGAGTGATCTTGTCCTGCAAGTTCTTGTACTGCTGAAGCACGCGCTGTGTCTCCCGCGCCGCCGTATAATGTTCGCTGTCGATGCCCGCCTGCTCGGAGCGCAGCAATTTGGATGTGCTCTCAAGCGGGTTGACCGCCGGATGAATCCCTTTTTCAAAAAGCGTCCGATCGAGGGCCAGATAAGCGTCGAAATGCCCAAAGGCCGTGACCGGCCCCGGGTCGCTAAAATCATCCGTCGGAATATAAATCGCCTGGATGCTGGTCAGGCTGGCGCTTTTGGTCGAGACCAATCGCTCTTCCAACGCGCCGACCTCGGCGGCGAGCGTCGGCTGATAGCCCAACTCCGACGGCATGTGCCCCAACAGCGCCGACACCTCAGCCCCTGCTTGCATAAAGCGAAAGATATTGTCCAGGATGAACAGCACGTTCTGCCGCCGTGCGTCCCGGAAATATTCCGCCATCGTGATGCCCGTCTGGACCACCCGCAGGCGCAACCCCGGCGGCTCGTTCATCTGGCCGAACAGCGTGACGCTGCTTTTCGCCAGATCGGAACTCGCGCGGAGAATATCCCAAAGCTCGGTCCCTTCGCGGGAGCGTTCACCCACCCCGACAAAAATCGAGATGCCTTTGTGAACAGTCACAAAGTTGTGAAAAAGTTCGCCCAGCAGCACCGACTTGCCAACGCCGGCCCCGCCAAAAATGCCAATCTTGCCGCCACGCGGAAAGGGGGTCAGCAAATCAATCACTTTGACGCCCGTTTCGAGCGGTTCGAGCGTAATATCCAGATCCGTCAGGCCAGGCGCGGCATGGCGGGTTGAGGTCCAGCCGACATCGACGAGCGGTCCCGCGCCGTCAATCGGTTTGCCCAACGTATTAAACATCCGCCCCAGAATGCCCGGCCCGACCGGCGCCTGGATAGGTTCGTCGTCCGTCACGGCGCAATCGCCACGCCGCAGTCCATCGGTCAACCCCAGCGCGATGCAGCGCACCCAGGAATTCCCGATGTGCTGTTCCACCTCGGCGCAAACCCCGCGCCCCGGTGCGGCATGATCCCGCTTGTCCGAAACCCAAACCAGGTCATAGATTCTGGGCAGTTCCCCTTCAGGAAACGCGATATCCACGATTGGTCCGATGATTTGGACGATCTTGCCCACCGTTCGTTTATTCATGATCGCGCGTCAGTATCCATGAACCGGGCGAGCAATACCTCGTCGATGTACCTTCCCTGAATCTGAAACTGCCGGGCGCGACGCCCCTCGCGCTCGAATCCACAGCGCCGGAACAGGCGCAAGGCCCGTGTGTTCGTCTCAAACACCGTCGCCGTCAGCTTGAGATAGCCGGCCTGACTTGCCCAGGCGATGGCATATTCCAGCAATCGACTGCCGATTCCCTTTTCTCGGTAGGGCTCGATCAGGGCAATGCCTACATCGGCGACGTGGTAATCTTTGTGCCCAAAGCCGCCGGGGGAGCAGCGTACATGTCCGGCAATCGTTCCATCCAGTTCCGCAATTGCCAGCAGGTGCGGCAGCGACAGCACGCCGGGGTCGGCCAGCATCGTTTCCCATGCCGGAGTCGGCACAAAGCAATCCGATTCGAGATAAATCTGTTCGGCGCAAACCCGGTTGATATTCTCGATAATGAGATTCCGGTCCTGCGGTTGCGCCAGGCGGATGAGAAATGGGCGACCATCCGTTGTCATACCCGGCGCGAGACAATTAGCCGCAAGCGGCAAGGTCTGGGACCCAGACACTTCCAATGCGGTGTCCCAGGCCAATAACCTGGTCTGCATTTTTTTCATAAAAGGTACGTAGGGCTCGGCGGTCCTGCGGCGCCATCGGCGCGGTTCCCTGTCGCAGTCCGCTTCGTTCAAAGAGGAGATCAAACAGAATCTCGCGATAGGTTCGGGCGTTGATTCCCAGTGATCCGGCCCCTGGGGAAAAATAGATCTCGGTATCCCCACTCACCAAAAAACGCGGCAGGGCGCCCATGCCGCTGAATTTGCTCGTCATGATAAAGAAATCGGCGGGCGGGAGGACTGCGCCATAATACTGTTGGATTTGCTCGGCACGCGTCGGAATGCGACCGTATTGTTGATAAAACCGGATGCCTTGCTCGGCCACATCTTCAGCGAGATAGGGGGATTCGCCAATCGCAAAGTATAGGGTATGCTTCTGGTGTGAAGCGGTTTGCGCACATACTTCTCGAATCCAAGGGCGCGCCGGGGCAGCCGCCGTCGTGTCCAGACGATCCGGATCGCCATAGACCCTGACCCGGATGTCATACGCGTCATAGAAATCCAGCCAGGTAGAACTGTGAAAAAGGAGCTCGAGACCGATGAGGGCGGTAAAGGCCTGATAGTCGCCGCCGCGATTGAGGACGGAGCGGCTGAGGATCGGGACGAGCAGAATATCGAGACCGTGATCGAAGAATACCTGGAGGCTGGAGAGGAGGTATTGCGCAGGGAAGGTGGCGCAGAGGCGGTAGAATTCCTCCGTGCCCGGCTCGGCATCGGTCAGCGCCATAACTAAACGGCGACTGCCATCGGGCACAAAAACGCCCAACCTGGGATAGCCCTGATTCTGGACCAGATGGGCGATCTCAGGCGTAGCTAGTTTGAGAAAAGTTTCACGCTCCATCGTATGGATTGCTTGCATGTGGACCGGGCCGCGCGAACCTATGATTTTATGGACAGAACGTTTGTACTTTCGTAATTAGTAAGGTAACCGTTCAGTGGTGTGACAACCAGCGCGTCAATGACGATTATTGACGATGGTCACGGCAACGAGACGAGTGCATAATTGTGACATGAGTGCCGAGCAAACTCCTTCGGGCATTTCAGCGGAAG
>JBAVQS010000424.1:0-1538 GCA_049694275.1 Anaerolineae bacterium
GAACCGACAGGGTCGTCCCTGAGTTCCTCTTCTACCTGCTCAACACGGCCTCGGTTCGCGGCCAGATCAAGGGAAGCGCGTCGGGAGCGACCGTTCGCCACACGTCGCCCTCTCGGATGTATGAGGTCTCGGTCCAGCTCCCCCCGCTTCCAGTGCAGCGACGGATCGCGGGCATCCTGTCGGCCTACGACGAACTGATCGAGAACGGCCAGCGGCGCATACGGATTCTGGAGATGATGGCCCGCGCCCTCTACCGCGAGTGGTTCGTCCACTTCCGCTTCCCCGGCCACGAGAACGTCCCGCGCGTCACCTCGCTGCTCGGCGAGATCCCAAGGGGCTGGGACGTGAGGATGCTCAGCGAGGTGGCTGATGTGAATCGTGCCCAGATCACCGTTCGCAACGCGCCCGACGAAGTTCGGTACATCGACATTTCATCCGTGAGCCCCGGCCAGATTGATTCGGTGACCACTTATCCGTTTGCAGAAGCACCGGGCCGCGCTCGGCGGGTCGTGCAGCACGGGGACGTTCTGTGGTCCTGTGTGCGCCCGAATCGCCGTTCGCATGCGCAAGTGATGCACCCCGAGCTCAACACAATCGCTTCTACAGGCTTCGCTGTGCTAACGGCGACTAAAGTCCCGTTCACATTCCTCTACTTCGCGACGACGACCGACGAGTTCGTCAGCTACCTTGAGAACAACGCCACGGGTGCGGCCTATCCGGCAGTCACGGCAACGACATTCGAGAAAGCCGCTTTGGTTGTCCCGACTGATCCGATCCTGGAGGCCTTTGGCGACGCGACAATCCCGATCGCCGAGCAGATCCACGCACTCCGACGTCAAGTCCGGAATCTCCGCCAGACTCGCGGCCTGCTGCTGCCGCGCCTTCTGTGCGGCCAGGCCGTTTGATGCCCGTGGAATAGCTCATCGGGAGGCTTGCCGCGTAGAAGCAGGGACCCTCCGAACCGCTAATGTGGTTTGGGTCTGCGGTTCTTCTCTACTTCCAAAAGAGCATTGGCAGGCGGCATGGCTGATGGCGGATGCTCCAAACGCGTTCACGCATCTGATACCGGCCCCCTTGGCCGTGCCCCGGAGTGTTTCCCGAGCAATCGGCGAAAAGATCGCGAAACACAAATGCAGAGTGTCGAATAAGTAGGGCCTGGCATACAAGTTAACTTATTGAATAGGAGCATCTACTGGCCCGAGATCGTGGGCTGACATCAGCACGTAGCCGACTCTAGTGTCCTAGTAGATATCGATCGGCACTCCAGCCAAGGGAATGGTCTAGTCTATGGTAACTGGCTTATTAACCTCTATTTACTTAGACAGACTGAGAAACGAACGGCGATACCGTTTGGTATCAGTGTCGTCATGCGATATAGTCTTCCTGTCCAGAGAGGGATGAGAATCAGGAGACAGAAAGCATGAGCAGTCAAGATCGCAAGCCACTCCCGCCGTATCTACCCTTCAGGAGCTTTGAGAGCTACCTGGATTCGCTGAAGGCGTTCGGGGCCACCCTGCCCAACGTCATTGACCGAGCCT
>JBAVQS010000425.1:0-11060 GCA_049694275.1 Anaerolineae bacterium
GGAGACAGTTATGTGGACGCATGAAGAGAGCATTGAGACAACGGCTACGCCGGCGCAAATCTGGAAGCTATTTTCTGACGTGGCGGGCTGGAAGAAATGGAATGCTGGAATAGAAGAGATTGAAATACACGGCCCATTCGCCGTCGGCGCCACATTCTCTATGCGCCCCCCCGGTGGGGATGCAATGACAAGCAAATTGATAGAGGTCAAAGAGAACGAAGGTTTTACAGACGAGACGGTGGTTGACGAAACCCATGTCCTGGTGTCCCACAAGATCGTCTCCCTGGCATCGGGTCATAGCCAGGTGATCTACAGTACAGTGATCACTGGCCCGGCAGCAGCGGAGTTTGGCCCAATGGTGACGGGAGATTTTGGATCTGTGTTGATCGCATTGAAGAATCTCGCTGAGAACTCTGGATGATGGACAATCCCACTGGGGTGGCGCAAACGGCGCGCCTCGCGCAGTCTATTCGGCGGCGCGTGCTTGATTATGTGGTCCGGCACAATGGGGGGTATCTGAGCCAGGCGTGCTCGGGCGCCGAGATGCTGGCGACCCTCTATGCCCGCGTGATGAAGTTGGGGCTGAGCCTCGCGCCGCCGGCGCCTGCGCCCTTCCCCGGCGTCCCCGGTCCCGACAACCCGCATTTTTTCAACGGGTCGCTCTATAACGGCGCACACGCGCCCGACCTCGACCGCTTTTTCTTTTCCCCCGCGCATTATGCGCTGGTGCTGTACGCGACCCTGGTCGAGGTGGGGCGGATGGCGGCAGAGGGGCTGGAGCAGTTCAACCAGGATGGGAGTACGGTCGAGATGATCGGGGCGGAGCATTCGCCGGGCATCGAGACGACCACCGGTTCGCTCGGGCAGTGTCTCAGCCAGGCGGGAGGGGTCGCGCTCGCGCGCCGGCTGAAAGGCGAGCCGGGCCGGGTGTGGGTGATGATGTCCGACGGCGAGCTGCAGGAGGGACAGACCTGGGAGGCGTTCGCCGCGCTCGCGTATTACAAGCTGGACAACGTCGGCATCTATTTCGACGTGAACGGCCAGCAGTGCGACGGCCGGATGGATACGGTGATGAACGTCGAGCCGATCCGGGAGCGGCTGGAAGCGTTCGGCGCGCAGGTCTATGAAGTGGATGGGCACGACGTGGCCGCGCTCGCCGCGCCCGCCGCGATGGCGCACCCCGGCAAGCCGCTCGTCGTCCTCGCGCGCACCGACCCCTGTCGCGGCGTCGACCTCCTGCGCGCCCGCGCCCCCCGACTGCATTACCTCCGGTTCAAGGACGCCGTCGAGCGCGAAACCTACCGCGAGTGGTTGATGGAGATGGCTTGATGGAAATGGTCTCTCGTCCTTATGGCCGGGCCCTCGTCACATGGGCCCGGGACAAACCCCGCGTCCTCGTTCTCTCGGCGGACCTCACCTCGTCGGTCGAGGCGGACACCTTCCGCGACGCCTATCCCGACCGGTTTCTATCGATGGGGATGGCGGAGCAGAACATGATGGGGTTTGCGGCAGGGCTGGCGCGCGAGGGGTTCTTTCCCTACATCCACACCTTTGCAGTCTTTATCACGCGGCGCCCGTTCGACCAGCTCGCCATGTCGATCGCCTATCCGAATCTCCCCGTGCGCCTCATCGGCTTTTTGCCCGGCATCACCACCCCCGGCGGCGTAACGCACCAGGCGATTGACGATATCGGACTGATGCGGCTCACGCCGAACATGACCGTGCTCGAATGCGGCGATGCGACGGAGGCCGAATCGGTGTTGGAGGTCGCGCAGAGCATCGACGGCCCGGTCTATGTCCGGATGCTCCGGGGCGAGGTCCCGCGGCTGTTCCCTCAGTCCGAGCCGTTCCGGTTGAACGAGGTGCGCGTGCTGAGCCGGGGACGCGATGTGACAATTCTCTCCAGCGGCATTTGCACCGAAGAGGCGCTGCGTGCGACGCAGGCGCTCGCGTCGCGTGGGGTGAGCCTCACTCATTTGCACGTCTCGACGCTCAAACCCTTTGTCGATGCGCCCATCCGCGACGCCCTTGCGGCCACGCGGCGTGGCGTCATCACGATGGAAAATCATACCATCGTCGGCGGGCTGGGCTCGGCGGTCGCCGAAGTGATGGCGGAACAGGGCGTGGGCGTCAAGCTGACGCGCATCGGCCTCCGCGACCGGTACGCGCACGGCGCGAGCCGGCCCTACCTGATGAGTAAGTACGGGCTGGACGCGCTGGCGCTCGTGCGGGCTGTCGAGGCTCAGCTCGGGGAACCGCTGGGAATTGCCGAGGCGGACCTCGCGGCGGTGCGCCTGACCGAGGTCCACAGCGCGGCCAAGGCGGAAGCGTTGTGAGCATACCGGATGAATCGGCGGTGGTAAGCCATTATAGCGGCGAGCGCCTGACCGCGGTCTATCGCCTGGCTGGCGATGAGGCCGAGGCCCGTGCCAGGGCGCTGGATATTTGCTTGGAGCAGACGGTTGAGCTTCCCGATGCGCTCGTCACCCAGCCGGACATTCGCGAGCAGATTATCGGGCGTGTCGAGAGCCTCCGTCCCGTATCCGACCAGGGGTATGAGGCGGAGATTTCGTTTGCCGTCGAGAGCGTGGGCGCCGAGCTCTCACAGCTCGTCAATGTGCTGTTCGGGAATATCAGCATCAAGCCGGGGGTGCGGCTGGAGCGGTTTGAACTGCCCGCGTCGCTCGCCGGGCGTTATCGCGGGCCGCGGTTCGGGCGAGCCGGGCTGCGCGCGGCGGTCCAGGTGAATGACCGGCCGCTGCTCTGCACCGCGCTCAAGCCGATGGGGCTCTCGCCCCGGGCGCTGGCGGCGCTCGCCTATCAACTGGCGCTCGGCGGGATTGACATTATCAAGGACGACCATGGGCTGGCGGACCAGCCCTTTGCTCCGTTTCAAGAGCGAGTGGCGCGCTGCGCCGAGGCCGTCACCCGCGCCAATGTCGAGACGGGCCTGCACTGCGTCTATGCGCCGAACGTGACGGCCCCTGCCTCCGCGATCCTCGAACGGGGAGCATTCGCCCACGCACAGGGGGCGGGCGCGCTGCTCATCTGCCCTGGCATCACCGGTCTGGACGCGATGCGCGAGCTGGCCGGCGACGAGCGCATCGCCCTGCCGGTCTTGAGCCATCCCGCTTTTCAGGGGAGTTTTGTCGCGTCGCGCGAGAGCGGCATTTCCCATTTTTGCCTGTTCGGTCAGTTGAACCGGCTGGCGGGCGCCGACGCCGTGATCTTTCCGAATTACGGTGGACGATTCTCTTTTACCCCCGGCGACTGCCGCGTACTGGTCGCCGGCACGGAATATGAGATGGGGGTCAAACCGATCTTTCCGACCCCGGCCGGCGGGATGAGCCTGGAGCGCGTGCCAGAGATGCGCACGATGTACGGCCGCGAGGTCATCCTCCTCATCGGCGGTGGGCTGCGCGCACACAGCCCGGACCTGGTCGCCAACTGCCGCTATTTTAGAGCGCTCGTCGACAAGTTCTAAGCCATTTGTCCTGTTTTTTTATAGCCATTCGGGCGATGACAGCCAGATTGACTCCGGTTACTCTTAAAATGGTATCGTGGGTCACGGGTGGGGCGTTTGTAAAGGGAGGAGGCTGTCATGTTATCCAAGTTGATGCGAGCGGCGCTGTGTCTGATGGCGGCGGTATGCCTGGGATTGATCCTGTCCGGCAACACGGTCCAGGCGCAAGCCCCCACCTATACAGTTGTGTACACGCAGCCTCCGACCTCGTCGGGCGGGGTGATTAAATCCTCATGGTATCCCCCGAATGGATTGGACGGGGACCAGTACACGTACGATGGTTTTACCCTCGGTTCCAATCAGGCCATTACCGAAATCCAGTGGCGCGGCGGCTATACCAATTATTTATCAGGGGCGGGCAAGAGCCCGGTCTTTGACTTTACCATTTCCATTTACCCCTCTATCGGCGGAGGAAGCCAGCCGAACGTCGTCAGCCCCCCGCTCGTGCAGTACCAGGTTGGCGGGAATGCGGGCGAAACCCTGGCCGGGACGTTCGGCGGGGTCCAGATGTATGATTACCAGTATGTCTTGCCCTCGCCCTTTCAGGCGGTCGCCGGAACCAAGTACTGGGTACAGATTGAAGCCTCGCAGGGTGTGACCCCCACCTACGGCTGGCCTCCCGATTGGGGACTCCAGACAGGGAGCGGCGGCGACGGATCGCATTTTATTGCGATTACGGGAGGGACGAACGGCGGCGGCACGCTCTATGCCAATCAGGCGGGCGATACGGCGTTCACCCTGCTGACCACGGGGACCACTTCTTTTATGGTCGCGGCGAGCGTGTCGCCGGCCAACACAGGAACGGTGAGCGGCGCGGGCCTCTATCCGGTTGGAACGAACGCCACCCTCACGGCGGCGGCGAACGCGGGCTATGGGTTTGTCGATTGGACGGAGAACGGCAGTGTGGTCAGTACCTCGGCCACCTATATCCTGGCGGTGAATCTCGACCATACCCTCGTCGCGAACTTTGCGCCCGTCTATGCCGTCACGACGAACTCTGCGCCCTCCTTTGGAGGCTCGACAAGCGGCGGCGGCGTTTTTCTCGGCGGAACAAGCGTGACGGTCGTGGCGACGCCGGGCGCCGGCTTTGTGTTCGTGAACTGGACCGAGTACGGCGCGCCGGTGAGCGCGTCGGCGAGCTACTCCTTTACGGTGAGCGCGGCCCGGACCCTGGTCGCGAACTTTGCGCCCGGCCCCGCGACGGCGATATTCGATTTCGATACCGGCGCACCGCTCCTCTCGACGGGGCAAAGCCTGCCGCTCGATCAGACGTCGAGCGGACTGTCGGCGCATTTTACCTCGCCGACAGCGGGCGCGGGCGGTTTCTCGGTGCAAACCGATTCCAGCACGCAGTTCCACCTCTCCCAGTTTTCGGGCCATTACTTGTATCCCAACTCGGTCTATAACCCGGCGCTGGATATTCAATTTTCGCAGGCGGTCACGGGCGTCACCTTTACCTTTGCAACAGCCGATTTCAACCAGAACGAGACGCCGACGACCATCAAGCTGACCGCCTTTCAGAATTCGACGGCCAACCCGGCGATTGGGTCGGCGACGGCGCACGGGACCTACGCGGGCGACACGATGCCGATGGGTACGCTCACCTTTACCTCGACGACGCCGTTCAACGTGGTCGAGATTGCGATCCCGCCGGCGCCGCTGGCGGCCTCAGATCTCCTCGTGGATAATATCATCGTCATCGCGGCGCAGAACCTCCCAACCGCGACGCCGACGAACACTCCGACGGCCACGAACACCCCGACAGCGACGAATACACCGACTAATAGCCCTACGGCCACAAGTACACCGACCAACGGCCCGACCAACACTCCAACGAATAGCCCTACGGCCACCAGCACTCCGACAGCCACGAATACCCCGACGGTGACGAATACGCCGACGAATAGCCCGACGGCTACGAATACGCCGACGGCAACCAGCACCGCAACCGCGACGAATAGCCCAACGGCAACCTTTACGGCGACGGCAACCCCGCCGGTCACAACGGCCGAGGACCAGTCCACCTATATCCAGTACGACAACTGGCGCGTGGTGAGCGACCCCCATGCGAACGGCGGCGTTTTTCACGTCAGCCGGGTGGCAAATGACACGGTCACTTACAAATTCTCCGGCACGCGCGTTGTATGGCTGACGCGGACCGGGCCGGACGCGGGCAAGGCGCAGGTGACCATCGACGGCGCGAGTAAAGGGACGTTCGATCTCTATAGCGCGAGCGCGCTATGGAACGTTCAAAAGACATTCGCCGGTTTGGTGACCCGTTCCCATACGCTGGTCGTCAAGGTACTGGGGACCAAAAACGCGAGCGCGACGGATACGAACGTGGTTGTGAATGGCTTTATCGTCGCGGGCGTGACGACACCGGATACCAGTTACATGGTGCAGTACAACGCCTGGCTCGGCGCGGGGTCCGCACTGGCCAGCGGCGGCACCTATCGCTCAAACAGCAAGAGCAGCGCCGTGGCGAAATTCACGTTTACTGGAACGGGCGTGACGTGGATTACCGCGAAGGGACGAGGGTATGGCAAGGCGAACGTGGTGATCGACGGGACGAGCCAGGGGACCTTTGACCTCTATGCGCCGGCGCAACAGTGGCAGGCGGCAATCTCCTTTAGTCTCAGCGCGGGTCAGCATACCATCGAGATTCACCCGCTTGGGACCAAGAACGTGGCGGCAACCGGGACCATAGTGGTTGTGGACGCCTTTCGCGGCAACCTGATCCCGATGATCACGGCGACACCGGCAACCGCAGCCGCGCCGGGCGACTGGGGGTGGCTATCCCTGTTACTACCGGTCAGCACGATTGGGCTCTGGCTCAGCAGGTGGCACGTCTAGCGCGAGGGCCGAGACCCTCAGGGTTTTCGGAAACCCTGAGGGTCTGTTCGTAATGCGGCGGCCATCGACGTTACGGGACAAGGGTGCGCTTGAAAGCGGAGATCGTCTTCTAAATAATCGGACACATAGAATGTGTCATTCCGGGCATCGTAGACGAGGTTGCTTGCCTGCTCCAATAGAGTGGACTGCCCGCCGATTTTCCACTGATCAATGGGTTTCAGCGATTGGACATCGAGCGTGCGCACCAGGCTGTTGGCCGCGTCGATAACGCCCACACAAGTCCCCAGATTTTGAATCGCATACGGCGCAAAATCCAGCGTGATCGCCGGCCCCGGTCCTCGCAAACTCCAGGCCAGGACGCGGCGCACATCGGGAACAGTGATATAGCCGCCCAACCCGCCGGGCATGAGAGCGAACCCGAATGGACCCTGAGCCGATTTGTCCCCTAACGGGACCAGAATGGGCGCACCCACTTTTCCTCCGCTGAAAATGGGGGTGACGGCGGCAGACAACAAGCTGGTGTCGGGCTCCGGCGTACAACAGCTCAATACCCAGAACCGGCGCGCCTCCGCGCTGTATTCCATCCGCAGGGGAACGCCGCCTGTTCCCAGCCGCAAGACCTGCGGCGTCCGGTTCGCCCCGTCCAGCCGGGTCACACTGCCGCCGACCAGAACGTAGAGGTCGTCGGTCTCCTCGTCCACCGCGATCTCTGTCGGCGCCCCATCCACCCTCGCCACGACCCGGGAGGTATGGTCCAGCAGATTCATCTCCATCACCGTGCCCGCGCGGCGGTCGGTCACATAGCCCAGTTCCTTGGCTTGCCAGATGGCGATGGAATAGGGGTCTTCGATAGGAGGAGTGGGATGCAGGACGCTGGGCGGCTTGACCGCCGAGGTCTCTGTCAATGAGCCATCTCCGGCATTGATCACCCAGACGTTGCCGGTGTGTTGATTCAGCGCGAGACGCGTCGGATGATTAAAATGATTCGCCGGAGTCAAGGGCGTTGGCGAAGGCGTTGGCAGCGGGGTGGGCGACGCAATCGTCGCGATGGCTCTCGGCCGGGGCGCGGCCTGGCCGAACCCGGTTTGCGTCATCATCTGGACCACATCATTGTAATCCGCCTGCAGCTCCATCGCCGCGATGATATCCCCCATCTCGGCGACGGGCCGGGGGGCCTCCGGTTTTTGACGATCGCGGACGACGCTAAAAGTCCCCTCGCGCACGAGCTGCGGCGCGCCCCGACTGCCATCGGCGTTCACATTCGTGATCGTCGCGCCGCCGACCAGAGTCCACAGCAAAGCCAGATGCTTTTGTGGATTGTGCGCGGTGAAAAAGACGGTCCCCGTCGTTTGAACGACCGCTTCCGGGGGATTGTTCCCCAGGTTGAGCTGGATCGAGCCGCAGGTGGTGCTGACCAATTGGCCGCCGCCGCTCGCCGTCGAGACCAGGCCCGTAGTCGGCGCGAGATTGACCTGGCTCCATTGCAGGTCCGAGCCGCCGTACACCGCGATGGTCGCGCAGTCCAGCAGATAGACCCAGGCGCGCCCATCGCCGGTGGTTCGCAGGCAGTCGCCAGCCGCCAGGGGGGCCCGGCCGGATGTCGGGAGCTGGTTATAGTTCGCGCAGAGCGCGCCCCGTTCCGCAGAGCTGACCTTTTGCTCCGCAGACAACACCGTGCTTGTGGGTGCGGGCGCGGGTGGCGTCGGCGTGTCTCCCGGCGCGGCGGGGGTGGATGTCAGCGAGCAGGCCATGAGAATCGCGGCGATGGCCGCGGTGATCAATCCGGTAATTCTACGCATCGCGTGCTTTCTCCAGTTGTTCCGCGAGCCACGCCCCCAGCGCGACGCCGCCCGCCAATCCGAGACCGGTAATCAATCCCTGAAATGCGCTCACGAGCACGTACTCGGCCTGAGACCACAGGGTCGAGGGGAACCCCGGAATGATCGCCGCATTCACGACGCCCATAAAGCGCCAGCGATTGGCGAGCGCGGCCTCGGGCGGGATGTGCTGGGTCATCAGAATGGAAACGCCGCTCGCGAGCGCAACGGTGATGGCGAGCCCCAGCGCGCTGACGGCGATCTGCCGCCACGGGGTATCGTGTTTCGAGAGCGACCACTCGCCGGCGATGGCGAGCCCGCTACCCGCGAGCGCGCCGATGAGGCAGGACGCCGGATCGAGCGGGATGTGCGTCGAGCTCTCGGCGAGGAACGCATTGACGAGCGCAAACCCGCCGACGATGGCCGCAATGCGCACGAGCCGGGGGATGAGCGGGCGGCTGGGCTGGGCGATGACGCGGGCGAGTCCGCTGGCCAGGCCGACAAACCAGCCGAACAGGACCTGAAAACCCAGGAACAGGCCGAACTGGGTGGGGAGGCTAAATGCCAGGCCGACAAGCTGGGCCAGGAGGACGGCCAGGAGCGTGTTGGCGAAACCGGCGAGACTCGTCACGCCGACCGCGCTCGCGCCGACGGAGATGATCTCGATGCGCCGCGCGAGCACGCGCCGCGCGAGCACGCGCAGGAGCGCGAACGGATCGCCGGCCTTGCCTTCGGCGCGCATCTGGCTCACGACATCGCGCACGGCGGCGGAGAATCCATTTGCGGGATTCGCCAGCAGGTCGGCCGTCTCGTCAAAAATCTCGGGCGCCATCATGCGCAGGTCCTTGAGCCAGCGCTCAAGCCGGGCCGGGACGGCCCGGTCGCCTTTGGCGGCTTCCGCCTGGATGTGGTCAAAAGCGTCGAAAATCTCGGCTTTCGGAAAATCGGGGTTTTCGGGGCGCGCCTGGATCTCCCCATAGATTGAAGCAAAGGGCAGGCTCGCCTGGAAAACCTTGCGAATCTCCTCCGCGTCGGCGCCCAGATAAAAGCGGTCGCCGATTTGAACGCTCTGCCCTTCGTGCAGGTTGACGTTGTATTTCCCGAGCTGGACCGTATTGCCGCTGCCGCTCACGAGGAGGGCATGGCGCAGCGCCTTCTGGTCGTCGGGCGTCGCCGTGCCGGCGCGTATCCGCTCGATCAGCGCATCCACATCCGGCGACGATGCAGTAGAATCGATCATTCGAGTCTGCGATTATTTCGGCGCTTGGCCGGCGGCGTCGTCCCGGGCGTGCGCATCCCCGCGCGCCTGATCGCCAATGACGATGCCGGAGGCGTTGCCCATCGAGATGTTGTATTTGCCCTGCTGTACGACATTGTGATCGCCGGTCACGATATTGCTGTCACGAATCTCGCGCGCATTGATGGCGCTCATGCGGTCCGCGAGGGCGTGCGCCAGCGTCTCGTCCTCGGAGAGTAATTTGAGCAACTGGCGGCGGAACGCGGCCTGGACATCCTGATCGGCCGGCTGGTGCGCCAGGTCCTGCGCGGCCTCGCTCGCCGCGGGCTTGGCCTCGACTTTAGGCGACAGGCTCTGCCATAAACCTTTAGCCGTTTCCCACGCCTCGGCCCCGAATTTTTGTACGGCCTCCTGCGCGACCTTTTGCCCGGCCTGGAGCAGGTAGGGGAGAAAAGGGGTCAAGAGCGCCGTCAAGTTCTGGGCGAGCAGCACGATATCCATCATCCACCTCCGTCTCTATTCCGATTCCGAAAACCGCGAACGGTCGAGGGTCAGCCCAACCGGGCATTTATTATCCCATCCTTCTGGGGGTTTGTCTATAGCCGGGCAAAAACGTGACTGTTCGCTGGCTGGTGAAATTGGGTCCAATCAAGCTTGATTTACCCTCAATTCACCGGTGGCCGAACGGTCACGCAAAAACAAGCGCCTGTTTGGGCCGATCCGATCCAGTGACTAAGACGAACTTACCTTGTGGACACTGGCAGCGGAAAGAGATAGAGGAAAACATTTACGGGGACCCGGAGAAGATTAACTGCGACGCGCTCAAGGCGATCAACCATGGGCTTGTCGATCATTTCGGATTCGTGAACAGGGAGGGGGTGGAGGAAGAAAAGAAAAGGCCCGGCCTATTGCTGGACCGGGCGCTTACTCAGATGCAACGGGCGCGGGCGACGATCGACATGGAAAAGAAAAGGCGTTCCGGGGAAGCGGATTGCCGGGATAGCAAAGCCACTGCTCCAATGTGAGCATTACACCCATGTCGCTTTGTGGCTCTGTCGGTTATTAGGACGCGTTTGCAAGATCAATGAAACAAGGTGTTCCATGCAACGACTCCGCTCATGCACACCATTGCAACTACGACCAGGGCAGCTAGGGCGAACAGCCCGTAAATGATGTAGTTACAACCGGTGCCCATGATTTTTCCGCCTTCCTCTGCTTGCTTGAAGAGCTCTTCTGGTGTTGGCATTTTCATCCTCCTCGTATCAGGATGTTTCCCGCAATTTCCTCTACGGGAATTCAATAACGGGGGATGCCGTGAGGGTGCGCCTCTGTTGGCAAGCATCCCCATATGCGGAAGCGGCGCGCTTGAATTATAGCACTGGTAGCAAAATACGCAATTGGAAAGAGGTGAATGACACAGAGAGACGCACAAACCGTTTACAGACAGGGCAAGCGACTCATTTCCCAATTCGGGACTTGGTATAGTCGCATCGACTACATACGGGCGGTGACACGGCAACGGGATTAGCCGCCGATTGAGATGACTCCGTTGGCGAACGCAACCGAATCAATTCGGTTGCTCATATAGATGAAAATCCGATGAATCGGATTCGCCGGAATCGGTTTGAAC
>JBAVQS010000426.1:0-14780 GCA_049694275.1 Anaerolineae bacterium
CCTCCGCCTCATCCGGCTGGATTTCCAGCCGTTGTGGTGGGACGAGGGATATAGCGTTTTCTTTGCCACGCGCGATTTTCTCACGATGCTCGCGCGGACAGCGGTGGATATTCATCCACCGCTGTATTATGCGCTCCTGCAGCTCTGGATTCCACTCTTTGGCAAATCGGATATTGCGCTACGCCTATTTTCGGTCCTGATCGGGTTGGCGGCGATCCCACTCCTCTATCTCCTCGGGCGGATGCTCTTTAGCCAGCGCGTCGGGCGCATCAGTGCGCTTTTGCTCGCCCTCTCGCCGCTGCACATTTATTATTCGCAAGAGGTGCGGATGTACGGACTGGTCACGCTCCTGGCGCTGGCGTCACTGGTTCTACAAGTGGCCCTGTTGCGCAAAGCAAACTCTCGCCGCCTCTTTTTCTGGACGCTGTATGTCCTCGTCACCGCCGCGGCGCTCTACACCCAGTACTTTGCCGCCTTTATCATCGCAGCCGAAATCGTCGTAACCCTTTTTGTCTTTATGCACAGGGACGAACCGGCGGCTGTCCCCTACCCTCTTGCGGGCGAGCCACCGGTTCGCTCCTACAGTTCCCTATACCCGTGGATTGCCGCATGGTTCGCTACATTCATCCTTTATCTCCCCTGGCTGGTCTATGCTGGCCCCAAGCTCTATACCTATGTGACCGCTAAGGTGGGCATTGAACAATACCCACGGCTCGATCCCTTAACCTTTATCGGCCAGCACCTCGTCGCCTTTTCCATCGGACACGTCAGCAGTTTGGGGTGGCTCGGAGTGGCAACCCTTGGACTGGTTGCACTGGCGCTGTTTGGAATTCTGCACTCAAAATTCATCCCTCAAAGTTCAGCACCACGAACACGGCGCTTTGAATTTGGGGTTTTCCTCGCCCTTATCTATCTTTTGCTCCCATTCCTCTTCGGATGGCTTGTCAACCTGGTCTATTCCTTCCATCCGATCCGGTACGAGCGGCTGCTCCTCTTTTGTGCGCCCCTCTTTCTCCTGTTTGTTGCACGCGGCATCGACGCGCTGTGGCAACGCCGCGCCGCGCTGGCATGGGGCGCACTAGCAGGGATGACACTCGTGTCAGCAATCTCACTGTACGATTTCTACACTGTGGAGCGATACACACAGGAAGACTATCGCCAGATGATCCAGGAGATGGATGGCGAGGCGCAGATGGGCGATGTCGTACTCGCCCCATATCCCTGGCAAATCGGCTATCTCGAATCGTACTATCACGGCCCCACGTTAAACGTGTTCGAGGTACCGGCTGATGCCTGGGCGCGTGATACGTCGCTGATGGACAAGGGATTGGAAGGACTCCGCTCCCAATCGCCCCGCGTCTGGCTCCTGGCCTACCAAACACAGGGCCGGCGGATTGAGGACCAACTCGCCAACTTTTATGCCGGCGATTATCACCTTTGGGATAACTGGTACGGCAACACGCGCCTCGAGTATTTCGGGCAAGCCGCCGACCCAGCAATAACCGAGCAACCCATTGATCTCACACCCAGCCTCCAACTTGCCTCCTACGGCGCGAGCAGCGCCCCGATCCCCGCAGGCAGCGGTTTTGTAAGTGTCCGCCTGCACTGGATTGACAAATCCAATGCCTATAACTATTCGCTCCGTCTCGTAAGCCGCAGCGGCGACAAATCGCTCCAGCAGGATGAGCCAATCAGCGCGAGCAACGAGGTTGAGCGCATCGGACTGGTCATCCCGCGCACATTTACCCCTGGGGAGTACGATGTTCGCCTGGTCGTCTATCGCCGCTCTGATGGCGCGCCGGCGCCCCTTCCTGATGGCAATGCGGAGCTTGTCCTCAGTCACATCACCATCACGGCGCCCCGCTAATACCCGTCAAACCAGTTTGCTGTGGTGATTCCTCACATCTCGGTTTGTCATTCTGAACGTAGTGAAGAATCTCGCTAGCGCAAACCGCATCTGTCGCTTGTGAAGAATCACCAGGTTCGCTCTATTGTATAACCCATCCCTTTGTGCTAGAATTTGGGCGTACCACTTTATTCCTTACGCGGCCATCATTAGTGAATTGCAAGGAGGAGCAATGGACTTACGGACATACCCTCGCCCTCAGAACGATAATGGCATCGGTATCCACTTTCGCTTGGATCTTGCCGAAACGGATAGGAAACCCCACGTCTCGGATGGCGTTCAATGGCTCAAACAGATCAATGCTAAATGGGCGCTCGTCGCCGGACAAGATTGGAATCAGATTGCCATAGCAGCCGGGATGATCTGGGCGGCAGGCATTATGCCCGTCTGCCGGCTCATCTGCAAAATTAACGGCCCGGTCATTGACTGGATTGGTGGTGTACAAAGGTTAAAGGCGCTCGGTCTCCCCCCTTACATTCAGATTTTCAACGAACCCGGTGATTCGCGCGAATGGAGAGAAGGGACAAAACCCGATATCGGCCTGTTCGGCTCCAAGTGGGGTGCTGCTGCCGCACAGGTGTATGATGCGGGCGGCTATCCCGGCGTCGGTGCAGTGCTCGGCCAAGACGAATGGCAAGCGGCATTCAATTCCGTCCAAGCCAACAACCTCTCGCGCATTTGGGACCGCGCCTGGTTCTGTGTACACAACTATGGGAGCAACCATCCGCCCAGCTATCCCTATGACGACGCGAATCAAAAAGGAACGCCCGTTACGGCAGAGGAATATGCTCGGCTCCAGTACTCATCCCCTCTCGATGAGGTCAATGCCTTGCGCGCCTCGTCTGCGAAACCGGGGGCGACGATTCTGACTGACGACACCTCCATCATCCGCTTTCTCGAATTCAAAGCCTGGATGGTGGAATCGCTCGGCTATTGTCTCCCCATGATCGGCGGCGAAGGAGGCTGGGAATGGGGAAACGAAGAGGACCATCGCTATAGCAAGCTCACCGCAGAACAACATGCCAGCTATCACAAACAGATGTTTGAATGGTTCTCCACCGGCGTCCTCGCTAACGGGGATCCACTCCCCGACGAGCTCTTTTGTATCTCGCCGTGGATCATGGGCGACTGGGGAGCGGACGATTGGTGGTATGGCGCGCTCGGCACCAAGCAAGGGACCATCGACACCGTTGCCGGCATCGCGCCGTTTGTGCGCCAGTTCAGTTGGGATCGCCAGGCGAGTCAGGCGCCTGTCACCCAAAGCGGGACAGTAACAGGTGAGACGCAGACCGGATCGACTAGTACAGCCAGTTCCGGACAGATGTCATCAGGTGCGTCGAGCAGTGCACCGACCACCGCTTCGTCATCCAGCGCATCGAGCAGCACCCCTGCGGCATCTTCATCCGCTGCATCGAGTACCATGCCACCTACATCAACCACTACCACCGGCGATCCGGCATCCGGCTCAACCGGCGCTGCGCCGGTCATGACTTATGTGGTTCAACACGGCGATACGCTTTCGGCAATTGCACGCCGGTTTGGCACGACCGTCCCTGCCCTGGTACAAGCGAATCACCTTGGAGACCCAAGCAAGATCTTTACAGGGCAAAAACTCACGATCCCACGTTGAGGTGATGACCACAGGCCTGCCAGCTTGTAGAGACGTCTCGGCGAGACGTCTGAGTGAGGCCTCTTGTCACAACGTCTCTACATCCTTGAGAGTCTGTCCCTATGCATCTCGAAGAATTTCCCCGACCGGATGAGGACAACGGGCTGGGCATCCACTTTGGTCTCGACCTGCGTCCCATCGCGCTCGAAACCTTTGTCCAGCGCATGTCAGACCTGCAGATCAAATGGTGCCTCATCCCACACACGGACGATCAACAACTTGCACGTGCGGCGCAGTATATCGGCGCGGCCGGCATTATGCCCCTTTCCCGCTGGATCTGTCACATCGATCAAAACCTTCTGGACTTTGTCCAGTTCGTTCGCGTGCTGGACCAACTTGGCTTGCCTGCCTACATCCAGATTTTCAATGAGCCATCCGATGAGCGCGAGTGGCGCGACAATGTGTACAAGCCACGAGCGTTCATTTCGCGCTGGTGCGACCATGCCGCGCGCGTGGCTGAGGCAGGCGGTCTTCCTGGGTTGCAGGTGCTGCACACCGAAGAATTGCGTGCAATTTTGACCGAGCTCAAGAGCCGGAACGCGAGCAAGGTCATCGAGCAAATGTGGTTCTGTCCACATCCTTATGGCAGCAATCACCCCCCCGATTACCCCTACGACAACCGCAATCAGCTCGACCGGCCAGCGGCAACCCTTGCGAACGACGACATGACCGTCCTCCAGTTCCTGGAATTTGCTCCTATCTTTGAGGCCGAGCTGGGTTTCGTCCCGCCCTTCATCGCCGGTGAGGGGGGCTGGCAATACGGCAATGCCGAAGACGGCCGCTACCCACGGATTGCCGACAATACGCACGCCATCTACCACGCAGCCCTGTTCGACTGGTTCCGCATAGGAAAGCTCTCGAACGGCGAGCCGCTTCCCGACTATCTCTTTGCCTTTTGCCCATGGATTCTATTCGGTGCTGAAGCAGATGCATGGTGGAGCTCCACCAGCGGCACACGCCAAAAAACCATCGATACGATACAAGCCACCCCCCCGTTCGTTCGCCAGTTCGGCCACCACCAGCCGACCCTCTCACACTATGTCCTCTTTGGAGAGCCGACCGAGACGCAGCGCGCTCGTCTGCTCCTCGCACAAAGCTATCTCACGCGTTTCAATATCACGTTCGGCTTTTCAGTGCAAGAAGCGCGGCGGGCACGGCAAGTAACGATTATTGGAGATCAAAACGTGGTGGGGTGGGATGCAGAAGCCGAGATCAAACAGGCAGGCTGTCGAATTGAGCGTCTCATCGGCGACACGAACGCGCTCACGATCATTCTGAACGACCGGCTCACCCGCAACATCGAATTCGGGTAGCAGGCATCAAATGTCGTCAGCGCGCCAATGTCATCACTGCAAGGCCAATGAACATGAGCACCGCACCCCAAAGCCGTACGCGGCCCACCCCCTCGCCAAGTACGAGCCAGCCGAGTAACGCGCCGATTACGACACTCGATCCCCGCCCGGCCACGACATAGCTGGCGCTGGTCATAGTCTGCGCGATGAGCACGAGGACATACGCCGCAATTGTCATCACGCTCCCGGCCACCACACGCAGCCAATTCGTGCGCAACTCGGCGGCGATACGGGTACGGCCGCGGATGAACAGCACAAGGGGAAACCAGGTGACAGCATTGCCTGCATATACCCACCAGTTATAGACGAGCGGCGACATGGCGCTGACAACGAGCTTGTCCGATAGCGAATACACCGCAACAAAAACCCCTGAGGCAAGCGCCCACAGCGCCGCCGAATGATCGTGCATCCACATCCTGACCCACTGCAACCCACCCACACCTGGGACCGGCCGCTCTGTAATGGGAACGCGGCTGGCTCCGCCGGGCGCAAGTGATGCCACCCAGATGCCGACCACCATGAGCAGGATACCGAAATAGCCTAGCCAGGGCAGGCGCTCGCCGAGGAACAGCGCGCTCCAGAATGCGACAAAGATCGGGGGCGAGCCACGCGACAAAGGATAGACCAGTGAGAGGTCACCCTGCCGGTATCCAAGCACCAGCGTCACAAAATACGCCAGTTCGGCAAGATTGCTAAGGATGAAATAGGGCCAAACCTCCCGAGGCAGATCGAATGACTGGGTGAACAAGGGATAGACGCTGTAACCTAGCGCGCCGATTGATACACCCAACCAGAGAAAGGTAACGGTGTCACGCGAGGCCTTGGCCAAATAATTCCAGCCGGCATGCAACGCGGCCGCAGCGAGGATCAGGAGGAGGACGGTGAGAGACATAGGCAAATAATATGGCCGGTGAGCGCCAAACAAAGAATGGGGAAAAGGAAAGGGCGCGAGTAAACCCCACCCGCGCCCCTGTCTGGAGATTACACGCGGGTTTCCGGGGGAGGGATAAAGTCCGGCGCGACAGTCAGCGAGGGCGGCGGCGGCGGCGGCGGCGGGACCCGCCGCGCCGTAAGGAGACCTGGTTTGTCGCCCAACAGCTTTACCTCAAAAAAGCCGGCCGCCTCTAACATACCGCGATACTCGGTCACCGTGTAAATATCCCCTTCGCCAGCCGCAATCAAGAGGTCTAGCCCAAATAGGGGAACAACCCCGGGCCCTTTGCGATCATCGTCCGCCACCGTCGCACGCAAAACAATCCGTCCACTCATCCGCAGCGATTCGTATGCGCGATGGAGAATGCCGATATTTTGCTCCATCCCTTGAAAAGGCGTAATCGAATCGACCAGCACGAGTTCCAGGTCTTGCGGCAAGCCTGCAGCAAGCCAGTCCCCTTCGACCAACTCGTACTGGGGCCGAACGGGGAGCGTGTCAAGAATGCCGCGCAAGGATAACAGCATATTCGCATTATCGACGACGACCGCCCGCGAGTTGGGATTCTGCTGGACAAGCGGCAGCAAGCGGATGCCCGATTCCGCGCCGAGGCCAAGCATATGCATCGGGGACGCCGCATCTGCGGTAACACCAACCTGGTCCCAAATCGACTCGAACTCCTGGATGGCAACCTGCCAGTCAGTCCAGGTAGCCGCCGCCCGCGCGACGCGCAAGCGTGAATGGCCCTCCACCATCAGTGTTGAGAGCGGTTTGCCGCTACGCACGGAACGCATCGTCTGTGCGCGCGCGTCCCACGCAAGCTCGGCAAGCAGGGCATCCCCATAGTACGAGGGCTTGCCCTTGACGAGAAAAACCTCAGCCGTGGGAGTCAGCAAGTATTCAAATCCGGTCCGCATGACCAGATTGATATTGACCAGCGCGTCAAGGAGGAGGCGCGCGCCCCGGTCATTCAACCCGCTCGCGCGCAGGAGCGCCGGCAAGGAATGATGCCCTTCGGCAATTCGCGTAAACAGTTCAAGTTCGAGCGCCGCTTTGAGCGCCGCCGCCTGGCGTATCCCGCGGACAACTTCGTCAAGTGTACTACGCCGGGGTACATCGTCCTTCGAGGTTCTGGGCATGTTGAGTCCTAGTCTCCAATCCATTCGACGATTGTCGTCTCGCCCTGCCCTACACCTACGCATAGAGTAGCGAGTCCATAATAGGGCCGCTTTTCTTTCGGGGCGCGCCGTTCCATCTCATGGACAAGCGTAGTCAGGATCCGCGCGCCGCTAGCCCCCAGCGGGTGCCCGAGGGCAATCGCCCCGCCGTTGACGTTTGTAATCGCGGGGTCCAAGCCCGCATGCTTCATCACCGCTAACGCCTGAACGGCAAACGCCTCATTCAGCTCAATCAGACGAATATCCTCGATTTGCAGCCTGGCGCGTTCAAGCGCCTTTTTTGTTGCCGGCACCGGGCCATAGCCCATCGTCCGCGGGTCTACCCCGGCGGATGCCGCCGCCACGATCCGCACCTTGGGCTTGAGCCCCAATTCGCGCGCTCTATCAGCGCTCATGAGAAGGACAGCGGCCGCCCCATCATTCAACCCCGATGCATTGCCCGCAGTGACCGAGCCCCCTTTGCGATAAGCCGGTTTGAGCGCCGCAAGCTTGTCGAGGGTCGTATCGCGGCGCGGGTGCTCGTCCGTATCAACCACTTTCGGTTCGCCCTTTTTCTGGGGAATCGCAACAGGGACAATCTCTTGCGCAAATCGGCCCGAGTCGATCGCCGCAACAGCGCGCAGCTGGGACTCGTAGGCAAAGCGATCCTGCGCCTCGCGCGTGATCTCTTTTTCCACCTCGGCGATATTCTCGGCTGTTTCGCCCATAGATTCGAGCGGAAAGAGCTCTTGCATTTTGGGATTGGGGAAACGCCAGCCGAGGGTCGTGTCATATACCGTGACATTTCCATAGGGAAAAGCTGATTCCGCTTTGGGCATAGCCCACGGAGCACGCGACATCGATTCGACGCCGCCCGCAATCAAAATATCCCCCTCGCCCACCTGAATCGCGCGCTTGGCGTTATTCACCGCGGCGAGACCTGAGGCACAGAGCCGATTGAGGGTGACCGCCGCAACATCTACCGGAAAGCCGGCGAGCAATACCGCCATGCGCGCAACATTCCGATTATCTTCTCCAGCCTGGTTCGCGCAGCCGAGGTAAACCTCTTCGATCATGTCCGGCCGAATACCAGCGCGCTTGACTACCTCGCCCAGAACGAGGGCAGCCAGATCATCTGGCCGCACCCCGCTCAACACCCCGCCATGCCGCCCAATTGGCGTTCGCACCGATTCGATGATTACGACTTGTCGCATAAGCGCCTCGATCTCGTATGATATAAACTCGCTCTATTATACGCGATGACACCAGACTGTAAAGAACCGCACGAGAAAAAAAGCTGGCATCATCGGATACCAGCTTTTGTGATCAACACCGTTTGGGGGTTAGCCTACAACGTAGGCGTCCATCGGCATCTTGCTCAAGTCCGGCTTCCAATCCGGAACGACCAACCCATTCTCCTTGCAGCGCTCACGCACTTCCTGCGCAAAGGTCATTCGCACCTCGTCATTGTCGCGCCTTTTCAGGCCCATATCGCGATAGATCTTGTTTTTGGGTGAGTTCGCGCGGCCAAAGATATTCATCGTGCGCGGGTACCACTTGTCGAGCGCGGCTTGCGTCTCGTCATGCGTTTTGGAATCCTGTGCAAGACGCTTGACCCAGTTGTCACCGTGCGCAATATGGAACTTTTCCTCCTTAAATATCCCCTCCAGCACACGCGCCCACGGGCGGTAGCTGGCCTGAAGGGAATCCTCCAACTGGTGTCCAGCCCCACGGTCCATGCAAAAATTGAACATGACGAAATCAATCCAGGTCGGGATTGGATAGTAAAAAATGTTGACGCGCTTGTCCTGTCCCGCCCGCTCCGCGCCAATATCGGCTTTGTCGTCATTCAGCCGCATCGTGAAATCGTATTGCTTGACATGCTTGTCCACATCCTCGCCCAGATTCTCGAGCAACTTGTAGACGACGCGTGCATGGCGGAACTCGTCTTTGACAATCATAGACGACGCCAGAAATTCTTCGACGTTCGGCGACATCGGCACGCATGGCACATATCCCAGCGCCCCCGCTAGCTCCGAATCCGCCTGCATATAGAGCAGGTTAATGAGATGTTCACGGTAGGTCAGCGCCATATCCTCCGACCGCTCAATCGATTTTGCGGCCTTGACCTCATCGTCCATTCGCTGCAGGATCTCTTGATCCTCGTCTTCGCGCTTGAATTGTGTCACGGGTCTTTCCTCCTCACTCTCTCAGCGTGCCTTCGTGGCACAACTGGACATCTTCTCTCCAATTCCCAATTCGACATCATCCGATGGTTTCCGCCTGGATCGATCGTTTACTTGCCATAGTACTTGGGTGGCCGCTTTTCGAGGAACGCCTTGACCCCCTCCAGATGGTCTTGCGTATGGCCGGCCACCTCCTGGATATACGCCTCGTAATCCAGCGCACCTTCCAAGTCCGTATAGAGCGAACGATTAAAATCCCGTTTGGTGAGTCCCATGCCTCGGGTCGGGGCCTGGGCCAACTGTCTGGCAAATTCCATCGTTTTCGGCATCAGTTCGTCCGCCGGGAGAACGCGGGTAACCAACCCATAACTCAACGCCGCTTGGGCGTCGACGACCTCGTTCGTCAATGCCATCCCCAACGCGCGGCCAAACCCAATGATACGCGGCAAGAGAAATGAGAGAGCCGAATCGGGCGCCAGCCCGATACCGATGAACGCACTGCGGAACCTGGCATTTTCGCTCGCATGGCGCAAATCGCAGGCGCAGGCCAACCCCAGCCCGGCGCCTGCAACTGCGCCGTTAATCGCGGCAATGACCGGCTTGTCCATCGACCGAATCCGCGCCACCATCTGGTTATAGCCCTTTTGCAAGTGCTCGCGGAACCCGGCCCCATCCGGCTGCTCGTACCGCCCCACAAAAGCGCTCAAGTCCTGGCCGGCGCAAAAGTTCTTGCCTGCGCCGGTAATGACGACGCAACGGACTTGATCGTCGCGCTCGACGTTCTTGAGAGCATCCAGCATCTCAGCGCTCATTACATCGTCAAATGCATTAGATTTGTCAGGGCGATTCAATGTAATTGTGGCGACGCCCTCCGCCTTTTCATAACCAAGTATTGTGAAAGCCATATTCCACCTACCGCTCAAGCGCCCTACGGTTCATCACCGCGCGGGGCAACATCCTGCGTTTCGTTGGGCCGATGCCGAACCCAGAGATTCAGCAGGTCACCCTCAGGGAGCTGCTCGAACTTGGCGGCAATGATCTCAAAACGTCGGCGCAACCCGCTATAGGTCGGGAAATCGAAATAGATCGGGCGCTGCGCGCCCCAGGCGCGACGGCAGCGATCCAGCAATGCCTGGCCCTTGAAAGAGCGCACCTGTGTCAGCGAAACATCATACGGTTGATTCGCTTCGACCAGCGACAGCGTCCACACCTGGTCTGCATCCTTGAATTGGGGAGGCGGTCCTTCGATAATCGTGATCGCGTCAGGTTCTTGGCTACTCATCTATTTCCCTTTCCACTGCGGTTTGCGTTTTTCGATAAAGGCCTTCATCCCCTCGTCCTGGTCCTCTGTCGCAAAGAGAAAGTAAAAGAGCTTGCGCTCGTATGCGAGTCCTTCGTCGAGCGGGAGCTCGAAAGCTTTATTGACCGATTCCTTGGCGAAACGAACAGCCACCGGCGCCTTGCCTGCAATCTCGCGGGCCAGCTTTTTCGCCTCGTCGAGATAGACTTCCACCGGAACCACACGCGCCACGAGCCCACGCGCTTCGGCCTCGCGTGCCGACAGATAGCGACCGGTCAAGACCATCTCCATCGCCTTACTCTTACCCAGGGCGCGAGTCAAGCGCTGCGTGCCGCCCGCGCCCGGAATGACGCCGATATTGATCTCGGGCTGGCCGAACTGGGCGCTCTCAGAGGCAATAATCATATCACAGGCCATTGCCAGTTCGCAACCGCCGCCCAGAGCATAACCGCTGACGGCGGCAATGATCGGCTTGCCGATACCGGCCAGCCGGTCCCAGTGCGCAATCCAATTCCGTTCGAGCATCTGGACTGCCGTCGCCTCGACCATCTCTTTAATATCGGCGCCGGCGGCAAAAGCCCGCTCGTCGCCGGTTACGATGATGCAGCGTACCGCCTCATCGCGGTCCAGCTCATCCAGCGCGCCGATCAGCTCGCCCATAACCGCCCCGTTGAGCGCATTCAGAACCTTGGGCCGATTAAGCTGGATCAACCCTATTCCATCTTCGCAGGTGACAATAATATTTTCGTATGCCATGTGAATATCCTATCACTAATTGAATATGGGTAGAGAGACTTCATTCCACAGGAATCCTCACACAAGGATTCCCCTATAGGAATCCGTGAAATATCGCCAGGATGAAACCCCTGTCTGGATCAATGGGTAGTGGCAGCCAGCTCGCTCAGCTTGTGATTGAGCTCCTCTACCAATTGGGACGATTCGTTCGAATTCAGCCCGCTATATTCGGCCGTTTCATAAACCGGCGCATTGAGCAGGACGAGACAGCCGCCGCAAATCCGAATCCCATGTTCCTCAAAGACCTCCATAGTTTCGGGATGTCCATTGATAATGTCATTGACGCGCGTGTTCTTCGTCACCGGAATAGGGGGTGACTGTTTCCATTCGAGCAGATCGATCTCGTTTCCATCAGGGTCCAGGAGCGTCGCATGCTTGCCAAAATGGACCTCGGCAGGCGGCGAACAGAATTGGACCTTCCGGCTTATCAGCCGTTTGTATTCTCCATCCAAGTCGTCCACCTGAAAGCTCGCATGGGTTAGCGCCCCGTGCGCCTCTTTTTGCGAGGCCAGCCTGGGATGCAGCACGAGCGCCGCGCCGCGCGTGCTAAACTGGACCCAACCAGGAGCTGTAAACGCTACGGGTAGTTCGAGTACGTCCCGATAGAACTCGGTCGCCTGCTTCAGGTCTTGCACATAAATGATCGTAAAAGATAAATCTCGCAATGCCATCGTCATCCTCTAATCCAGATCAGTGTCAATCCACAGAATAACGCACACTTCTGTTCTTTAGCAACCCTTCCCTTCAAGATCAGCCAAAAAGCTGCAATGCGCCATTTCGGTAAACGAGCAGTTTCGACATCAGTCCCGGCTCACTCGCGTGTGCATCTGCTTCCACCTGGGCAGCCAGCGCGGCTCTATTCGGATGCTCGCCGCTAAACCCAATCAAGAAATTCCGTGTTGGTAGCCCCAGAACCAACTCACCGGGTACTCGCCGAGACCATTCCTCCAGACGCGATGGAAGGATCGCACGAGTTGCAGCATACCCATCCGGCGATCGGTCAATGAGCAACATCTCCTCCCCTTCGCCAACCTGTGAAACGGAGTGTGCGTCTGCCAACCGGGACAGGTTATTCATCGCCGTATCGTATGCCGTAACCATATCGACGCCCCATTGCGGAAATGCGGCGAGTTGAACATAGGTTACGGCATTGGGCTCGTCCACCACGAGCGCAATCCCCAGATCATCAACCAGCGGCCGAATCACGAGACGTAACCCGGACGCGCGCCTGGCATTCCATTCGGCGCTCGTCATCAATAACGGGAGCAGATGCGGCGCGGCGTCATCAAACATTTGGCCGCGGTCTGCCGGCGCCGCCCCGCGCTGAAAGCTAACAATCAATTCCTGAACCAGCGACGTCAGCTTTTGCGGGGCGGAACGATAACGCCGGTAATATCCATCGAGATGCGCAAGCCGACTCTCTCCGCGAATACGCAGTTGAAACTCGAGGCCGCGATGCGACTCGACGACAATATCAGCAACCGGGCGCAGGCGAGCCATCACGACAGTGGCGAACATCTCTGCGCTCATCGGCGGTTGCTCGCGCTCGTCAAATGAGTCAAAATCGCGTATGGTCACAGCTTCTGACCGCAATTGCCACAAAACTTGTACCCTGCGGGGAGATCGCTCGTCCCGCAGTGGGAACAAGTGCGTACCGCCATGTCCCAGGGAGCGACACCCGCCTCGTCGTCGCGCGGCGAAGGCCGCAGCCTCTCGTAATCGACGGGGCGCTTGTCATAGAACGAGCGCAGCCCCTCTTCCACCTCTGACGAATCAGCGTGCACTGCCAACCAGTCCCGCGCGTGCATCACCGTCATCGCCCAGGACATTTCCTTCCAGAAGTTGACCTGCGTCTTGGTATAGCGCATCACCTCCGGCATCTTGTGTAGCAGATTGTCCACCAGCGCGTCAACGGCCACATCCAATTGCTCTTTCGGGACAACCCGGTTGACAAGCCCCCATTCTAACGCTTTTTGCGCCGGAATCTCTTCGTTGAGCAAAAGAATCTCGCGCGCCCGTCGGTCGCCGACGATGAGCGGAAGCCACTGCGTTGCTCCGCCGGCAGCGACACTCCCGCGCGAATTGCCAATCTGCCGGATAAAGATGTGGTCCGCGGCAACGGCAAGGTCGCACGACATGTTAAACTCGTTTCCCCCGCCCACGACAATGCCGTTCAGCCGCGCAAGGGTTGGCTTGCCGATCCAGCGCAGTTGATCATGCGCGTCCTGGAACGCGCCAAACCATTTATAGTAGTCGTGCGGCCGCTTGAGAAACTGTTCCTGCTCCTTGAGGTCCGCGCCGGTACAAAACGCCCGGTCCCCTGCCCCGGTCAGAACAAGGACGCCCACCGCGTCGTCATTCGCCGCCGAACGAAACGCGTCAGCCATTTCACGCAGGGTCTGGTAATCAAAGGCGTTATAGACCTCGGGGCGGTTGATCGTCACCGTCGCGCGGCGATCATGAACATCGTAAATAACCCTGGCAAATCCCATAACCGGTATTACCTCGCCTTGGGCAGCGAATCAACCCAGATCAGAAAGAGCTTGAGGAACATCGTTATCACCACGAATAGGTTTGTCCAGATCAAATTTGAGCGTGGATAAGGAAGAACGGCTTCTGCATGACTGGCAACCCAATAAAGATAGGTATTGATCCCGATCGCTGCCAAGGCTAGAAACACAACCAGCCATGTCTCGCCCGTCAGGAGCATTAGCGTGCTCAGAAGAATAAAAAGAAGACTGGGAATGTAAGCTGCAAGGGTTGGCCTCGGGCCGGGCTTGTGGACGGGAGCCCAGATTTTGAGAACATGAGCTACCTGGTCATAGCCCTCAAGAGATTTAGGCACATTCAAACAACGATACTTGTCTCTTGTCGAAATCCAGAGATCAGTTCCTATTTCCGTTAGCTCTTTGATCTCGTTCCGCGCAATCCGGATTTCGGGAGCGTTGATCCTCCGCCGCACGATATAATCCTCGCCCAATTCGATTTGGATAGACCCTAGAATTTGCTCCCTCTGTTTCAGAGCACGCAAGCTGAAGAACACAAGTAATCCCATGAAGGATATCAAAGAGCCAAATACAAGCAGATCAGCAATGATTACGCCGGGCAGCTTGGTCGGTTGAGCAGCGGCTATATCCCCCGGAATAGTGCCCAACGCACTGAAAATGAACCCGACAAGCAGGGCGGCAGCGATGCACGCCATACCGAGGTATACCCTTCGAACAGGCCGCACCGCCAGTTGCCAGTTCACTTGATGAATGCTCACTTGAGGACCTTCATACCAGAGAATCATTGTGTAAGTGGCGCCGTCCCCAATAATCCCTGTTGCGAATCTAACTTGCAAGTGTTTTAGCTCTCAGTAACCGTTCAGTCAAGTGATGGCCCGGGCAACAACGACGGTGGTTCAGCACCGCTGATGGCCGCCGCACAGGCTGCCGTCAGATAATCCAACACGTCGCGCCGCTGCTGACGGAGTGTCGTAACG
>JBAVQS010000427.1:0-25790 GCA_049694275.1 Anaerolineae bacterium
TAAAGCCAATCTGGCCGAGGCCAATCACAACCTTGACGTTGGGCAGCAATCCAAATTCCTGATAGAGATAGGGGCGGCAGTTAGCGAATTCGCCCGGCAGCGGCTTGTTGTCGGGAGGCGCGCACCGGACCGCCGCGCCGATATAGGCATCGATCAGCGCCAATCCATCGTCCCGCGCAACGGAGGTCGGCTGGTTTGCAAAACCCGCGCGGTAGAGGGCCGCAAACAAAAAGTCGCCTGAGCTGTCGCCAGTAAATACCCGCCCGGTCCGGTTGCCGCCATGCGCCGCAGGCGCAAGCCCTACGATATACACTTGCGCACCAGGGTCGCCCCATCCCGGCACTGGCCGGCCCCAGTACTCGTCCGCGCGATACATCCGTCGCTTGTCCCGTGCGACCCGCTCGCGGTATTCCACCAGTCGCGGGCACTTACGGCAAGCCACGATGGTCGCGTTCAGCACATCCAGCTTCGCCATCGCTTGCTCTCCTCTCCCTCCCTCTCTGCCTACTTGTTTACCTCTCTACTTGTGGCCTGTGAACTGTTGCCTTGCTCTCACATCCCCACATACCTGGCATAGAGGCTTTTTGCCACTGCTTCATCCTCGGTCCCCTTGATGATCGCGCGGCCGTCGGCAAAAATGGTCATCTGGTAGGGATCGACGACAAATTGGACCAGGTATTCATTCAGCGTCGCCTTGCCAACCTGGCTCAGCCGGCCCGTCAGCGCGGGCAGATCGAGGGCATGGCCGCGTACGGCGCGGACCTGCACCGCGTTCCGTCCGCACAGGTGCGCCGTCATGCTTCCGCTGCCCCCCTCCTCCAGGAATTCATACTCCCCCTGTCCACAAGTCGGACAGTCGGGCCGGCGCGGGACATGGAACGAGTCAAAGGTGTTTTCCCACAGGTCAATGTGGAGCATATCGGGATTGCGCGGCCCCATGCCGCTCAACAGCTTGATCGCCTCAGCCGATACAATCGAGCCAATTACACTAATAATCGGCGCAATGACTCCAGCGGTATCGCAGGTGGGCAGCGTGCCGGGTGCGGGCGCGTGCATAAAAACGCAGCGGAAACAGGCGGTTTCGTGGGGGATAATCGTCAGCGTGGCCCCATAGCTCCCTACCGCCCCGCCGTAAATCCAGGGACGCCGAAGCTTGACGCAGGCATCATTCACCAGGTAGCGCGTCTCAAAGTTGTCGGTCCCGTCGAGCACCAGGTCGGCCGCCTGGACCAGTTCCTCGATATTCTCGGCGTTGATATCGGCAACCACCGGCCTGACCGCAATGGACGAGTTGATCTTGCGGAGCTTGTTGGCGGCAGCCACTGCCTTGGGGAACCCGGCGGCAATATCCTCTTCGTCAAACAGGATCTGGCGCTGGAGGTTATTCAGCTCGATAAAATCGCGGTCGGCGATGGTGAGCTGACCGACGCCGGCGCGGGCCAGCGTATTGGCGATGACCGAGCCGGTCGCTCCACAGCCGACAATCAGCACCCGCGCTGCCAGCAATTTCTCCTGTCCCTCCGCGCCGAGCGGGGCAAAAATCACCTGACGAAGATAACGGGCACGCTGTTGGTCGTTCATATGCCGGAAATTATACCAGAATTCCGTGGCCGCGAGAACCGGGTGAGCGCCCGGCACGCCCGTTTCCCTTTTTTGAAAAGAGTATTGACAGCACTTTTATTTCGTGATAGAATGTTAGCACTCTCAAGTGGAGAGTGCTAACGCTTTTTAAAGGCTATTTATCGGTGGAACTGTCTGAACGGCGCAAAAAGATTTTGGGACTCGTCGTCCGCGAGTACATTAGTTCGGCCCAGCCGGTTGGGTCCGAAGCCTTGGCGCGCCTCAGGCTGGGGGTAAGCTCGGCCACGATTCGCAACGAGCTGGCCGCGCTGGAAGCCGAAGGCTTTCTCACGCATCCCCATACATCGGCCGGCCGAATCCCGACCGAACAGGGCTATCGGTATTTTGTCGCAAGCCTGATGGAAGAGCTAGAGCTCTCCCCTGCCGAACAGCGCATGATCCTGCACCAGTTTCACCAGGTGACGCTGGATGTCGATCAGTGGATGCGGCTCTCGGCGGCGGTTCTCGCGCATACATCACACACAGCGGCGCTGGTCAGCCCCCCGCGCGGCAAACAGGCTCGGTTCAAACACCTGGAGTTGATTGCGATTAGCGACGGCGTCGCCATGCTGGTACTGGTCCTTCAGGAAGGGACGGTCAAACAGCAGATGCTGACACTGCCCAGCCCGATCGAGCAGGATGAGCTCCGGTATATGGCGAATCGCCTGAACGATAACCTGGCGGGCAATACGGCGGGCCAGGTCCGCGCCCGGACCGCCGACCAGGAAGGCTTTATGAGCACCGTTGTGGGGAATGTCGCGGGCTTGATGGACCAGATGGACCGCCTGGCGTCGCGCGAGCTCTACCGAGACGGGTTGATTGATATTCTCAAGCAGCCCGAATTTGCGGTTGTGGACCGCATGCAGCAGCTCCTCCAGGTGCTGGAAGAGCGCAACCTGCTTGAAGAGATCATGCTCAACCTGGCGCCGAGCGAAGGGGTCCAAATTGTCATCGGTCGCGAGGGGGGGCACGCCGAGCTGAACGAGTATTCCATGGTGCTGGCGCGTTACGGGATCGAAGGGGAAGCCAGCGGCGTGATCGGCGTGTTCGGTCCGTTGCGCATGCCCTATCCTCGCGCGGTCAGCGCAGTGCGATATGTTTCGACGCTATTGGACGATTTGATGCAGCGGTTTTACGGCGGTAAATAATAACCAGTCGACGGGAGGCGTAAATGGCGGAAGAGCGAACAGAAGCGCCCAATGGGCAAAATGAACAAGAGCAAACACAAACGCCAACGCTCGAACAACAGTTGGATGAAGAGCGCAAGAAATCGGCTGAATATGCAGATAACTGGCGGCGCAGCGCGGCCGAATTCTCTAATTACAAACGGCGGGTGGACAAAGAAAAGACAGAGTATAGCCAGTATGCCAATGCGGTATTGTTGGCCAAGCTACTGGAAGTAATGGACGGGTTCGATGCGGCCTTTCGCGTCATTCCCGAGAAATTCCACACGGAACCCTGGGTCGAAGGGATTCGCCTGACGGAGCAAAAACTCCGCCGCGTCCTGGAGAGCGAAGGGGTCAAACCGATTGAGGCGCAAGGTAAGGATTTCGACCCGAATTATCACGAAGCGATGTATTATGAACCGACCCCCGGTGAACCGGAGGGGCGCGTGATCGGCGAGTTTCAGCGCGGCTATACGCTCGGCGACCGGGTCCTGCGGCCCTCACGAGTCAAAGTAGCCAAGGGCGAATAACTAAAGGAGCATTCCAATGGGTAAGATTATTGGTATTGATTTGGGGACTACGAACAGCGTGGTGGCCGTCATGGAAGGCGGCGAGCCGGTCGTTATTCCGAGCGCAGAAGGTTCGCGCCTGATTCCGTCCGTGGTGGCAATCAGCAAGAGCGGCGAGCGCCTCGTCGGCGAAATTGCCAAGCGCCAGGCGATTACGAATCCCGAGAACACGATTTATTCCATCAAGCGTCTGATGGGGCGCAAGTACGAGGACGCCGAGGTGGACAAGGCGCGCAAGATTCTCCCCTACAAGATCGTCCGCGCGCCGAACGGCGACGCGTGGGTTGAATTGGCCGGACGGCAGTATTCTCCGCCCGAAATCTCCGCCATGATCCTGCAAAAGATCAAGGCGGACGCGGAAGCGTACCTGGGCGAAGCGGTGACCGAAGTGGTCATCACCGTCCCGGCGTATTTTAACGATTCGCAGCGCCAGGCGACCAAGGACGCCGGCCGCATCGCCGGCCTGGATGTCAAGCGCATTATCAATGAGCCCACGGCCTCGGCCCTCGCCTATGGCCTGGATAAAAAGAATTACGAAAAGATCGCAGTCTATGACCTGGGCGGCGGCACCTATGATATTTCGGTGCTGGAGCTCGGCGAAGGCGTTTTCGAGGTCAAATCGACCAACGGCGACACTTTCCTCGGCGGCGACGATTTCGACCAGCGCGTCATGAACTGGATTGCGGACGAGTTCCGCAAAGAACAGGGGATTGACCTGCGCAGCGATCGGATGGCGCTCCAGCGGCTCAAGGAATCGGCGGAAAAGGCAAAGAAAGAGCTCTCCACTCAAATGGAGACCGAGGTCAATCTGCCCTTTATCACGGCGGACGCCTCGGGTCCCAAGCACCTGGTCATGAAGCTCACCCGCTCCAAGCTCGAACAGTTGGTGGGCGACCTGGTGGACAAAACCATCCCGCCGATGCGGGCGGCGCTGTCGGACGCCAAGTTAACCACAGAAGCCATCAATGAAATCGTGCTCGTCGGCGGGCAGATTCGCATGCCCCTGGTGCAAAAGACCGTTCAATCCTTCTTCCACAAGGAACCGCACAAGGGAATCAACCCGGATGAGGTCGTGGCGGTCGGCGCAGCCATCCAGGCGGGCGTCCTGGGCGGCGAGGTCAAGGATGTGCTCCTGCTCGACGTGACCCCGCTCACCCTCGGCATTGAAACGATGGGCGGCGTCTCCACGTCCCTGATCGAGCGCAATACGACCATCCCGACGAAAAAGTCGCAGATCTTTTCAACCGCGTCGGAAGGTCAGACTCAGGTCGAGGTCAACGTCCTGCAGGGCGAGCGCCCGATGGCCGCCGACAATAAATCGCTGGGCCGCTTTATCCTCGACGGGATTCCGCCGGCCCCGCGCGGCACACCGCAGATCGAAGTCACCTTTGACATTGACGCGAACGGCATTTTGCATGTGACCGCCAAGGACAAGGCGACCGGCCGCGAGCAGCATATCACCATCACCGCTTCGTCGGGCCTGAGCAAGGACGACGTCGAGCGGATGGTCAAGGAAGCCGAGCGCTATCAGGCGGATGACACAAAGCGCAAGGAAGAGGTCGAGACGCGCAACAATGCAGACAGCGCGGTCTACCAGGCCGAAAAACTCTTGCGCGACGAGGGAGACAAGGTGCCGGCGGACCTGCGCGGCGATGTCGAGAGCAAGATCAACGCGCTCAAGGAAGTGATGAAGGGTCGCGAGATCGAGCCGATCAAGCGGCGCATCGACGAACTGCAACAGGCCCTGATGAAAATCGGCGAGCGGATGTACGCCTCCCAGGGTGGGCCTGGCGGCCAGACCCCGCCTCCCGGCGGTTCTGGCGGCGATGGCGGCCAACAGGGCGGCCCGCAAGGCGGCGATACCGTCGAAGGTGAGTATCGCGAGGTCTAGTCCGATAGTCGGATAGTCGCTAATCGAATAGTCAGATTGTGCAAGGGCGGGGTGAAAGAGACCTCGCCCTTTTTGCATTATATGGGCTAGCACGACGGCATCGACGTGGGGTTGTATTATGCGCACGGGCGGTGGTACAATCAGGAAACGGGCCTCTGGCTTTCGCCGAACGAGTTTGCTATTAGGGTCTTATGCTAGTTCGCGCAAACTCGAGCTTTGATTGACAAAAAATCAGGCGCAACCAGCATACAATTGGCGAGAAAACTGCAATTTACAGGCTATTTTGTGCGTCAATCGGAACTAGCATAAGACCCTATTAGGTTATGGAGGTTACATGCTTTTAGGCAGGAAGATGAGGGTCTTTCGCGCCACTGACTATAACATTTACATCTGGTTAGATCGTTGGCGTCCAGTGATGCCATTGCTTTTCAACCTAGGCGAAGCAATGGGGCGGGTAGATTCGCGCCTGGCTCTCACCCGGTTTGATGACCAGTCCTTCAACTGGAGTTTGGCAAACGGCGGCGAACTGGTGACTAGGCTCGTAGAGGCCTTCTTAGAGGTGCGCGGCGATGCTATAGACGTGAATTCCTTTAATGCTGTGTTTGATACTGAAGTAGGGATTGACCTAGTCACTGTCATCCGCTTATTACCAGGAAATGACGTGCGAATGTCAGTTGCTAATGTTCGGTTCAATTTAGAACATACTCAAGATGAGGAGGCTCCGCTCAGTTATAATCGCCTATTTGAGTTATTCTCCATGTTCATTACTTTGGCTCAACCAGAACATGCAGAGGTCATGCACTATCCTCCGATCACCGAGACCTGGTATGAGGAACTCCGCGTGAGCATTGATCTCACCCAAGTCCCGATCACGATTCAATGGCTAAATTACTTTAACTGGGAATGGGTTGACCGGCTTGGAGGAAAGAGAAAAATGCAGCAAATACCAGAAGGGGAAGTAATCGAAGTACCATCGGGGATGATACTTGTCATGCAACATGACCCTTTCAGTTATCAGAATCCCGAACACGTAGCCGGACAACGACGACTGGACAAATACTTTCGATTAGCCAAGTTACATAGACGATACCGCAAGCCTCTATCAGTCTGATGCAAATCAGATCGCAGTCGAATTCGGATTAAGGAATGTGGTTTTTTCTTCACACCGAGCACTGCGATCTGATCAGATTGCGCGACAAACCGGGCGCAGAGGCTACCGCCATCGCCTTTAGCTGCGACGGTTGCCACCTCGCCTGGGGTGACGCTACCGGCACACTGCATCTCATCAGTGCGCCGAAACCGTAAGGAGGAACGGTCAACGGAGAGGAAGTGGTAGTGCAGGCCGTAGAGCTTGTGAAAGGAGTCCTTACAGTTGGGGATGCATGGGTTGAGTCTTTGCCGAGGCGACAATGAGTGATAAGATTGAACTTTTTAGGCAAGCAACAGAGTTGCGCAATCAACGACGCTATGTTGAGGTCCGTGAGATTTACCAACGCATACTCGCGGCTTTTGGCCCCGACTCTGCTGTCATGGTGGCTCTGGCATGGGCCGAATATGCAATCAGTGTTGTATCAGAAGGCGTAGACGAAATACACGGGCGCAATGCTATACGCTGGGTTGAGCAGGCAATAGCGTCGAGGCCGGATCAGGCTGATTATTACTATACTTGGGGAATCCTGCTTGAGCATGTCGGCGTCCCGAATTATGCGGCTGCGGCTCGCGCTTATCGTCGCGCGGTCGAGTTAGAACCGTACCATGTTCCGGCACTGTCAATGATGGCAACACTTTGTGGCGTTCCGGAGGATGTTGTCCCAGTGGAAGAAGCAATCTTGTGTGGTGAAAGAGCAGTACGCGCTGAGCCTACGCGTTCGCGCTGGATTGTGCTTTCCCGCCTGTATCGTTTTGCGGGCTGTCTGGAGGATAGCGAACGGGCACTGATAAATGGTTTACTGGAAGTGCATGAGGCTCAACCTATCCGATATTGACCCGCATACACTCATCCCCCCTTTGCTTTGCACCGGAGCCTGGAGAGTTTGTTCAGCGCCTCGATGAACCAAAGCGCGGTCATCCAGTTTTGTAAATCCTGCTGTCAGTTGTCGGTTGAGAACAAACCGCAACGCGCTTGGCACGGTGTATTTCATCAGCACTCCCACACCATGGCGTCGAAACAGCACAAGGAGGCCGGTCATGTTCTGACCAGTCTCCTTCGTCGTTACCTCCCAACCCGCTTGAGCAAGTTTGCACCATTCTCAGTCAGGCGTTTCAATGCTCGATTCGCTGGAACCTGGGCTATCTCAAATTCGGGCCGGACTTGACTTTTGTCACCCGCCCCATAAGAGCTCATCGGCTTCATTTCTTACCCAACTCCAATGGCTCTATCGTCATCATTCCACCTGCCTATGGCAGAATAAATAAACAGGGCCGTTGCGCGCAAAACTCTGGAAACGGTTTCCAGAAACGATACATTTTGCGGCCTGAGCGAGCACGTTGCCGCGCATCCGACTCACGATTTCATGCGGAACAATACCGGGATGTCATCTTGACGCCCGCGCGAGATTGGATAAACTGACAGGGTCACCTCCTGCCCCATGACCATCTTTTTCTCTGCGCTCACCACCATCGTCCTGCCGATCCTGCTCGTCGCCGCCGCCGGCTATCTCCTCCGCCGGACCGGGCTGGTGACCGATTCGCGGCCGCTGGCCCGGCTGTCGCTCTATATCCTCAGCCCGGCCCTCGTGCTCAATTCCATCGCTCGCTCCAAGCTGAGCGATAGCGACGTGGTGAGCATCATCGCCATTGCGCTCCTCGTCGCCGGCGTCATGGGGGGGCTCAGTCTCCTGCTCGCCCGCGTGCTGCGCTATGACCGGCTCCTGACCGCCGCCTTTCTCCTCAGCATCATGTTTGTCAATGCCGGCAACATCGGGCTGCCGTTCAACCAGTTTGCCTACGGGCAGGAAGGATTGTCCCGCGCCGCCGTCTTTTTCGTCGCCAACAGCGTCCTGTCCCACGTGCTCGCGATTTTCATCGCCTCGCGCGGGCGTAAGGAGTGGAAGGATTCGCTGACCGCCGTTTTCAAAATGCCACTCATCTATGCCTCGATTATCGGGCTTGTGCTCAATCGCACGGGGTGGGCCCTGCCCGAGGCGCTCTCCCGCGCGGTGGACCTCACCAGCAGCGCCGCCGTTCCGGTCATGCTGGTCATGCTCGGCCTCGAGCTGGCCCGCGTGCGGCTGACCGAATCACTGCGCCCGGTCCTGCTCGCCACCGGCGTCAAGCTCATCGTCACGCCGGTTGTCGCCCTGGGGCTGGCCGCGCTCATCGGGCTCGCCGGTCTCACCCGTTCGGTCAGCGTCCTCGAAGCATCCATGCCCACCGCCGTCACCGTCTCGCTCATCGCCGTCGAGTTCGATGCGCGTCCCGATTTCGTAACCAGCGTCATCCTGCTCTCGACGCTCGGCAGCACCATCACGCTGGTCATCCTGCTGCTCATTCTTGGCTATTCAGGATAAGCCCTGACCGGCTTGTTCCACGCCGGCGCTATTTGGTGTATCCCTTATGCTCCAGACCATTCTCCTCACGCTTCTCTTTTTCCTTCTCCTCGCCGCATTCGCCGCGTGGCGAATGAGCCGCCGGATGCGCACCGAGGCGGGCATCCCGATCCGGGCGCGGGTCGTCTATGCGGATACCGGCGCGTGGGAGCGGCTGGAAAAACCGCTCTTTTCGCGCCGCCACCTGCTCACCGGCAAGCCGGACTATATCGTACAGGACGGCGACGAGCGCATTCCGATTGAGGTCAAGCCGAACCGCGTCGCGCCCGAGCCGCGCCTCTCGGACACGCTGCAACTGGCCGCGTATGGCCTGCTGATCGAGGAGACCTGGGGAACCGCTCCGCCCTACGGGCTCTTGAAATATCGCGACGCGGTCTTTCGGGTGGAACTGACCGAAGAGCTCATGAGCCGGCTTGAAGAGATACTGGAGGAGATGCGAACCGACCTGAACGCTGAGGATGTGCCGCGCAGTCACGAGGAGGCGCGCCGCTGCCAGGCGTGCGGCTATCGCGCCGAATGTGGGCAGGAGCTGGTTTAGAAAACTCCGTTAGCGAACCCCTTTTTCGGTCGCTGAGGCGACCTTTCCAGCCCGCCTTGGCTTCCTTTTCGGTCGCTGAGGCGACCTTTCACATTCAGGCGGAGAATTCCATTCTCTGATGCCCGGCGCGTTCGCCAACAAAATTTTCTGAATTCGATCTAGCCCCTGCCATAGATGGGGAGGCGCGCCCCGTTCACCGCGGCGGCCTCTTCCGAGCAGAGATAGATCATCAGGTTGGCAATCTCTTCCGGGCTGGCCGCGCCGGGAGAACGGCCGCCGGCCGCGACCCGCGCCTCCTGCGTGTCAATCATCTTGACGACGATCACATTCGCCGTTACCGCTTTGTCTCGCACCTCCTGGGCGACCGCCATGGTCAGCGCCTCCAGCCCCGCCTTGGCCGCCGAAAAAGCGGCCGACTGCGAGTTTGGCTTGTCGGCCAGCGGCGACGAGAGGGTAATGATTCGCCCCCAATTGTTCGTCGCCATGAACGGCAAAAAGGCGCGCATCACGTTCAGCCCGGTCCGCAGGTTCAGGTTCATCATCTCGTCCCAGTCTTTGGTGACCAGGCCGTACAGCGCAGAGGATTGATAGGCGTTGACCAGGTGCAGGAGAATATCCGCGCGGCCAAACCGTTCGACGACGGCATCGGCAAACTCGACGGCCGCTCTCTCGTCCACCAGATCACGCGGCGAGCTAAAGAGACGCGAGTTGGGCAGCCCCAACTTTTGGACCATGGCCGCGAGCTCTTCTGCGTGGGTTGCCGTAAGCGCAACGCGGGCGCCATGGGAGGCAAAGACACGCGCGACGACCGGCCCCAGTTGCCCGGTCGCGCCGGTTATAACGGCGATCTTGTCGGTGAGTGGCATAATGCAAATCCTGAGAAATAGTGGATCGTAGACCGTGGGTCGTCGGTCGCACTGACCACTGACCACTACTCACTGCTTGTTGACTGCTCCGGCGGCATATTGATCGAGATACCACAATAACTTGCCATCGGTCGGTTGAATGAGTTGGGCAGGCAGGCGCTCGGGCGCATACGGCCCGCGGACGACATCGCGCACAGTCTCCGCCTTGTCGGCCCCGGTGACGATAAAGACCACCCGGTGTCCTGCGTTGAGCACCGGCGCAGTCAGGGTGATTCGATAGGTGTTCAGCTCCTGGACCCAGACCGCCGCGCACCAGCGCCGGGTTTCGTGCAGGACTGTGGTGTATGGGAAAAGCGAGGCGGTATGCCCGTTACTGCCCAGACCGAGCAGCACCAGATCGAAATGCGGGAGCGCCTCGCCCCAGAAAGCATGCAAGGTCTGGTCGTACGCGCCGGCCGCCGCCTCGGGTGCTTGCTCACCCAAAATGCGATAGATCTGGTTCCGCGGGACCGGCACTTGCGATAGCAGCGTCTGGTCCGCCATCCGGAAATTGCTCTGCGGATCATCGGGCGGCGCCGGGCGCTCATCCCCCCAAAAGAAATGGCACCGGGCCCAATCTACACGCTCTTGGTATTCAGGAGAGGCCAGTTCGGCATACAGATCGCGCGGGGTGGTCCCGCCGGAGAGGGCAACCGTAAAGCGGCCATTGGCGCCGATTGCCTGCGCCGCTGTCTCGACAAAAAGGTCGGCGGCCGCGCGGGCCAGCGCCTTGCGGTCGGCATAGACCAAAAGCTCGGGCGCAGGCGTCTTCATTGAATCAATTGCTCCAGCACCTGCAGGGCCTGCGCATACACCCGGTCCCGGCGCGCGGCGTCAAACTCTTCGCACACCAGGGTCACCTCGCCGGGCACATAGAGCGAAGACGAGCGCTCGGCGACGCGGTCCCCAATCTTGACGAGCGTCGTCACACAATCCTCCCCGCACCAGTTGATCTGGAATTCGGCGGGCGGCTCGCCGGTCGCCCGCATCGCCACATCTGTCAGCCAGCCTGCAGGCGCCTCTGCGTTCGGGTCCGCTTTGATCTCGACGCGAATCTCCCGCCCCTGGCTGAGCAGTTTGAACTGGTGATCGCTCCCCTTTTGTTGCCACGACCCTTCGACCACCTGCCATTTCAAAAGCGTAGCCAGCCAGGCGACAATGAGCATCACCTGCGTGGCATTGGCATGATCGCGCTCCGAATACGTCAGGTCCATCTCGTCGAGCCGGTCCAAATAGTCCAGGTGCTCGGGGGTATCAAAGAACTGGGCGATGAGCTCGCGCCAGGGAATGAGCCGGGCCCAGTTAATGTCCCCGAACAGCACGCGGTCCGATTGACGCCGCATCCAGGCGACGGACTGGGCCAGTTGAGCGGCCGGCGAATTAAACCGGGCTGAATCGAGAATCATCTGGTCGCACACCTTGCTCAGCGAGAGGAATAACGGGTCCTGCAAATTGAGCGGCGCGCGCCACCAGACCACGAGCGGTAGGTCCTGCAGGCGCAGCGAGAGGACGGCGTTGCGCAATTGGTCGACCGAAGCCGCATGTGTGTGCAGGGTCACCAGCTCGGCGCACCGTTCCGCCTGTTCCTCGTCGCGCATCAGGCAGTGGGTGCTGATGAACGCTTCAAGGTCGCCGGCATGGGCATGGGGCACGCGGTGAATCAAAATGGCGCGGCCCGACGCGCGCACGACGATCTCACCCACCAGCGCGTGCGCGGTTTCCAGCGGCTCGTCCACCTCGGAATAGACGACGAGGGTGAGCATGCGCCCAAACGTCCGGCGGGATTCGCTGCCCATCGCCTCGCGCACGAGCGCCTCCAGCTCCCCATCGATCTCCGCCAGGGTGACCTGCCGGGGCGTTCCATGATCGATCGTCAAGCTTTCACCCTGGAGAGCCATAGATCCTCCGGAGCATTGCCAAGGGATATTCGGTTCTTGTTTCCGCGATTCGCGATTCGCACTTCACAATTGTTAGAGCTTGCGCCATTTTCTCCCATCGCGTTCGATGAAATAATCCGCCTCATCCGGCCCCCAGGTTCCCGCTTCATAGTTGGGAAACGCCGGTTCTGGCATTCGTTCCCACGCCTCGAGAATCGGCGTCACGAGCGACCACTGCGCTTCGACTTCGTCCTCGCGCGTAAAGAGCATCGGATCGCCCAGCATCGCGTCGAGCAAAAGCCGCTCATAGGCCTCGGGCGTTGGCACGCCGAACGACGTGCCATAGCGAAAGTCCATATTCACCGGGCGGATGCGATTGTCCTGGCCCGGGATCTTGCTCTCGAACTTGAGCGAAATGCCTTCGTCGGGCTGGATATTGAGCACGAGCACGTTCGGCTCGATATCCTGGATGCCATTGCCCCGAAAGAGCGAGAGCGGCGGCCGGTTGAACTGGATGGCAATCTCACTCATCCGCTTGGGCATCCGCTTGCCGGTCCGAAGGTAAAAGGGAACGCCGGCCCAGCGCCAGTTGTCGATCGTCAGCTTGAGCGCCACATAGCTCTCGACCGCCGAATCGGGCGCGACCTCCGGCTCTTGCCGGTATCCCGACACCTCTTGCCCGCCGATACCCCCCGGCCCATACTGCCCGCGCACCGTCCACTCCCCCACATCCTCTGGCAGGATCGGGTGAATCGAGCGCAGGACCTGCGCCTTTTCGTCGCGGACGGCGTTCGGCGCATATTCGGGCGGCGGCTCCATCGCGGTCAGCGCCAAAAGCTGGAGCGCGTGATTCTGGATGATATCGCGCAGCGCGCCCGAGCTCTCGTAATATTCCCCGCGTCCTTCCATGCCGACGGTCTCGGCCACCGTAATCTGGACGTTATTGACATAGTTGCGATTCCAGATCGGCTCCATGATGCCGTTCGCAAAACGAAAGACGAAAATATTCTGGACCGTCTCTTTGCCGAGATAGTGATCGATGCGATAGACCTGGCTCTCGTCAAAGACCTGGTGCAGCTCGTGGTTCAGCGTTCGCGCCGAAGTCAGGTCACGGCCAAAGGGCTTTTCGATAATGATCCGGGTCCAGCCCGCGCTCTGGTTCAGCCCCACCGCGCCGAGGTTCTTGATAATGGTCGGATAGACGTCCGGCGGCACCGCCAGGTAAAACAGCCGGTTGCCCATCGCGCCGCGCTCCTGGTCGAGCCGGTCGAGGGCCGCCTTCAAGCGCCGGTACCCCTCGACGTCGTCGATCCGGCTCTGCACATAGGAAATGCTCTGCGCAAAGCTGTCCCACACGGCTTGTTGGACCTGCCCCGTACGCGAAAACTCGTTGACCCCTTTGAGATACTCGTCGCGCATCTCCTGGTCACTCTTGGGACGGCGCGCACAGCCGACAATCGCAAAGCTCTGCGGCAAATAGTTATCACGCGCCAGGTTATAGAGCGCGGGAATGATCTTGCGATGCGCCAGGTCGCCGGTGGCGCCAAAGAGCACGACGATATTGGGGTCGGGGGCGCGCGCCACCCGCATCCCTTCACGGAGTGGGTTTATAACTCGTTCACGTTGTGTTTCCAGCATAAGTAATGGACATCAAACGAACGACGGAGGATGCTTCACCCCTTGTCATTCGTCCTCCGTCGTCAAACGAAAAAGGGTGAATCGAGCGGGGCGCAGATCGAGTAATGGCTGATGTCGTTCAGCAACATGAGCCGGACCTGCGCCTCGCCGGTAAAATCAAGGACATTGAGACAGGTCGGGCGCTGCCCGAGCTTGTCCCGGTAACGTTTCGGGTCGATTCCCAAAAAATAACTGATGAGCAGGCGATTGGTTGCCTTGTGTGAAACGACCGCCACATCCTGGTCGGGATGCGCTCGCACGATTTCGAGCAGCGCCGGCGCCGCGCGGGCGATGACGGAGCCCGCGCTCTCGCCCCCCTCCGGCGCAAAATCCAGCGGATCGCGCTCGTAGGCGGCGTACTCGTCCGGATATTTTTCTTCCACTTCCGCGCGCGTCATCCCCTCCCAGTGGCCGTGCGAGATTTCGCGCAGCGCGTCGACCGGCGTCACGGTCAGGCCGTGCTCATCGGCGACGCGTCGGGCCGTCTCCATGGTGCGCATGAGAGGACTGGCATACACGGCGTCGATTCTAAAACCCTTGAGCCGGGTCGCCAACTCTTCGGCATGTTCGCGCCCTTCCGGCGCCAGCGGCAGATCGCGGACCCCGGCAAACCGGTCCTCAAGCGTCACTTCCGTCTCGGCATGACGGATGAGATAGATGCGAGTAGCCATAGCGTAAGAGTCTACTTGGTTGCTGAAAGAATCAACTGCTGGATGACGCCCACGTCGACGCCCGGCGCCAGGTGCAGCCGCAGCACGCGCCGCCCGCGATTTTCGAGCGCCTCCAGATCGCCAATGGCCTGCGCCTCTTTGAGCACGCTAAACGTATACTCCTGCCCGGGAATACTGGCATCGCGAGTATCGCCGCTCGTGATCTGCAAAAACACGCCGGTATTCGGCCCCCCCTTGTGGAGCTGACCGACCGAGTGCAAAAAGCGCGGGCCATAGCCCAGGGTGGTCGCCGTCTTGTAACGCGCTCGCAGCGCAATCCGGAGCGCCTTGAATACCCTGTCGCTCGCCGGCGAGTGCGTCAGGTACGCCATCAACCCGATATAATCGCCGGGCTGTGTTTGGTCGAGAAAAGCGCGCAGGTAATCCTCCAACCGGGCGCGCCGCTCGCCCGCGCGAGTCCAAAAGAGCGTGACCCCCTGGTCCGACGCGGTATCCGTAAACGTCGGCAGCCGGCACCCCTCGTTATACTCGTTCAGCACGCGGTCGGTGTTGGCTTTGGTCTCGGCGACGTTCGGCTCGTCAAAGGGATTGATCCCCAGCATAGAGGCCAGGACCGCGGTCGCAAACTCCCACCGGAAAAATTCGCCGCCCAGCGCATAACGGTCCTTGACCGGGATACGAATGACCGGCTGGCCGGCCTTTTCCAACGCCGCCACCCCCGGCTCGAAGGAATCGTTCTGACTTCCGTCGAGGCTCAAATAGACAAACACGCGGTCGTTCCCGTACACCTCCGGCGTGCCCAGCGGTTCGCCGACGACCGGGATCAGCCCCAACCCCTGCCCGTCCTTTTCCGATGGCTTGCCGGTCGATTCCCCGACCAGTTGCTCCAGCCACCAGCCAAACTTGTCAATCTCCGGCGAGAGGATAAAGGTGAGCTTGTTCCGGCCCTGCGCGTACAAGTCCGCCAGCGCAGTCCCGAGCAAGAGCCCCGGGTTTTCCGTGTCCGGCGTCCCCGCCGCACACGCGCGCATCATCTCTTGTGCGCTGTCAAGAAGCGGGCCCGGGTCCACGCCCATCAGCGCCGCCGGCACGAGGCCGAGGTACGAGAGCGCGGCATAGCGCCCGCCGACATCGTGCGGGATGGTAAAGATGCGGCGGAATTTTCGCTCGCGGGCCAGTCGCTCCAGGGGCGTTCCAGAATCGGTGATCGCCACGAAATTGCCCCCGGCCTGTTCGCCGCGCGCCTCATAGACGTGCCCGTAAAAATATTTAAAGAACGACTGGGTCTCGACCGTCGTGCCCGATTTGCTCGAAACGATATAGAGCGTATCGGCAGGATTCATCTCGCGCGTATAGGCGCGAATGGTCGCCGGGTCGGTCGTGTCCAGAACGCCGAAATTCGGATAACCGCGAGCAATCCCGTAGGTATATTCCATCACCTCGGGCGCCAGGACACTGCCCCCCATCCCCAGGAGCAGGACATGGCGGAACCGCGCCGAGCGAACCTCTTCCACAAAAGCCTTGAGCGCATCGAGCTGCTCGCGCATCGCGGCGGCCGCGGTCAGCCAGCCGAGCCGGTCCTTGATCCGGTCCTGTTTCTCGCTCTGGTCACTCCACAGGCTGGCGCCCCTCTGCCACAGCCGCTCCACCAGCCGGTCCGGTTTCACCAGCGACAGGCGCGGCCCTTCCCCCGACAGGGTTACGCCGGGGGTCGTCTCAAGAGTTTTTTTTTGCTCGATCGCCGCGCGCTTGTCCTCAATCACCTTGAGGAGCTTGTCAAACGACTCGTCGAACTTGTCGACCCCTTCCTTGAGCACCTGGTCCGTGACCGCTTTCAGGCTCAGGCCGAACGACTCGAACGACTGAATCTCCCCGTGCGCCTTGTCCGCATCCTGGTCGATCGTCTGCGCCGCCGTCCCGTTCTCCTTGAACGCCAGGATCGTTTCGAGCGGCAGGGTATTGATCGTGTCCGGCCCGATGAGGGTATCGACATAGAGCGTGGCGGGATACGCGGGGTTCTTGGTCGAAGTCGAAGCCCAGAGGGGTCGCTGTACCCGCGCGCCCTTGGCCTTGAGCGCCATAAAGCGTACATCGCCAAAGATCGCCTTGAACCGTTCGTACGCGACCTTGGCATTGGCAATCGCCAGCTTGCCCTTGAGACCGCCGAGCCCATCACGCCGGGTCGCATCCTGCTCTTGCTTGAGCCGGTCGTCGAGCATCTTGTCGGCGAGCGTATCGATGCGGCTGATAAAGAAACTGGCGACCGACGCGATGCGGTCCACCGGCTTGCCCTCCGCCGCGCGGCGCTCCAGGGCGCGGACATAGGCCCACGCCACCTGTTCGTACGCCTCGACGGCAAAGAGGAGTGTGATATTGACGTTGATCCCCTCATACAGCGCCTGCTCGATGGCCGGCATCCCCTGCGGCGTTCCGGGGATTTTGATCATGAGGTTGGGCCGCCCGACGATCTGCCAAAAGCGCCGCGCCTCTTTGAGCGTCCCTTCGGTGTCATACGCCAGCTTGGGCGACACTTCGAGGCTGACAAATCCATCGCCGCCATTCGCCTGTTCATAGACCGGGCTGAACACATCACACGCGGCGCGCACGTCGTCTGTCGCGAGCCGCTCGTAAATCGCGTTGGCGTCCAGTCCCTGGCCCGTCAACTCGGCGATCTGGTCGTCGTAATCACTGCTCCCGCCAATCGCCTTTTCAAAGATGGTCGGGTTCGCCGTCTCACCGCGCAGCGCCTCTTGGTCGATCAACTGTTTGAGCTCTCCCGACTTGATCTGCCCGCGCCGGATACTATCCAGCCAGATGGACTGGCCGAGCTGGGTCAATGCCCATAATCGATTGGTATTCGTATCTGCCATTATCCCCTCTTCAAATTAACTCGCTCTGTTCCACGGCCGCGACCTTTTCCAATCTGCGGAGATGCCGCGCCTCGCCTGTAAACTGCGCGTGCATGAATGCGGCCACGAGCTCGAGCGCCAGCTCCGAACCCACCACCCGTGCGCCGAGAGCGAGCACATTCATGTTGTCATGCTCCACCCCTTGATGCGCCGAATAGGTATCGTGACAGATCGCCGCGCGAATCCCCTTGAGCTTGTTCGCCGCCACTGCCGCGCCCACGGCGCTCCCGCAAAGCACGATCGCGCGATCCGCCTCGCCGCGCTGCACCGCCGCCGCCGCGGGAACGACAAAATCGGGATAGTCGTCCTCCGGGTTGAGCGAAAAAGCGCCGAAATCGACGACATGATGCGCATTCGCCTGGAGATAATCGACAATCACCTGCTTCAACGCATAGCCGCCGTGATCGCACCCGATTGCAACTCTCATTAAAATCTCACCGCCAAGACGCAAAGAGCGCAAAGCGTCAGAGTATATAGAAAACTTGGCGTTCTTGGCGTCCTTTGCGGTTCCCTCTCTGTTAACTGTTCTCTACTAACAACTGATACAGCCTCTCCTGCCGCTCGCGCGCCCGCAGGTAAACCTCGTGGTGCGCGGGGTCCGGGTTCAGCGTTGCCCCCATCGCCGCCGGGAATTGGCCCAGGTCGCCGATCACCCCCAGCGACTCCAGCCCGAGCACCGCCGCGCCCCGCGCAGACGCCTCTGCTTCGCCCGAAATCGTCACCGGCCGTCCCAGGACGTGCGCAATAATCTGCACCCAGGCGGGAGAATGGATCAGAGCCGAGCCGCTGGCGACAATCGCGTGCGCCGGGGCAAGACTCCCCTGCACCAATTGATAGATGGCCGCGATGCGCAGGGCGATGGCCTCCAGGGTCGCTTGCAAAATCTGAATCGGGCTGGAATCGAGGCTGAGGCCGACAATCGCGGCGCGGGCATTCCCGTGATACCCCGTGCTCCGCTCGCCGGCAAAAAAGGGCAGCACCGTCAGGCCATGCCCATCGGGCGGCAACGGCGCCAGCTCCTGCTCAGCCGCTTGCGGTTCCGGAAGCTGGCAGGTCCTCTGCAAATACGCGTACACATTCCCGCCGTTATTCAACGAGCCCCCCAACAGGGCGCGCCGTTCGTCAACCGTATACACCCACAGCCCGCGCGGCAGGCCCGGCGGCGGGTCAGCGGGCAGCGCCACGCGCATGGCGCCGCTTGTGCCGATAGTGATCGAGAGCGCGGTCACGTCCGTGCACCCGCTCCCCACATTTGCAGTCGCCCCGTCGCCAATCGCCGGGAAAAAAGGGATTTCGGCGAGCCGCGGCCAACGCGTCGCGTAATCGGGGAGCAGCCCGGCGAGCGAGGCCTGCGCCGCCGCGAGCGGGGAAAGCTGCGCGGGCCGCACCCCCACCATCTCCAACAGTTCCGCATCCCACGTGCGCGTCATCCGATTCATCAGCCCGGTCCACGAGGCGAGCGAATGGCTGACCACGCTTCGCCCAAACAGACGGAGCAACAGAAATTCGTGCAGCGACAGCCAGTGCGCCGCCTTTTCGACCAGGCCCCGGTGCGTCTCGTTCAGCCAGAGAAAACGGGCGGGCAGATAGCCGGTGTGGAGCGGGCAGCCGGTCCGCATATAAATCGGCGTCCAGTCGCCCCTCCCCCGCAGTTGCTCCACCGCGCCGGCGTTGCGCGTGTCCGAATAGAGATAGAGCGGCGTGAGCGGCCGCCCCGCTTCATCCACCCCCACCAGGCTGGCCGCAAGCGAAGAGGTCGCGACTGCCGCAATCTCAACCCCGGGGGCCAGCGCCAGCACCTCGTCGAGCGCAGAAGCAAAGGCCTGGAACATCGCCTCGGGGTCCAGCTCAGCCCCGCCGTCCGCCGTCGTATGCGCCTGATAGGTCCGGCGCGCCAGCACCCCATCGACGGCGCGTGCCGCGCCATCAAACAGCAGCGCACGCAGCGACGAGGTGCCCATATCGATTACCAGGAGCAGCGGCTTTTGCGCCGCCTTGAGCGTGACGAGATTCACTCCACCTCTATCGAATCGCTTTAACCGACTGGCACTGCGGGCACCCGCCCTTGGCGTCCTTGATCTCGATCCCATGCTCGACGCAGAACGCCTCGACCTGCACCTTTTTCGTCAGGCCGAGAAACCCTTTGCCGACCGAGCCCCGCAGCCGCAGGTTTGGAGACGCATTGGCCGCCAGAATCTCCGGCGCCGGGCAGGTCTGGCAGAGCGACGCCGACCATGGATCAGAATTGGGATTCTTTTCCAACAGCCGGCAGTTCTGGCTCTCGTGGCCGCGGAAATAATCCGAATAATAGTATTTGCACTCTTTACCGTAAGGGGTTTTCATGGCTCCAACCAAACGCCCGAATTATCCCTCATTCATCCGGTACTGTCAATCGCCGTTCCGAAGGTGGTTTTGATTCGGCTAGCACGTTATTCGGGCGTATAATCAGCTTGCGTGGTTCCCGACGCGGGCTACAAACGGGCCAAAGAAAGGGGGACTACCCATTGAGATTTTTAGCCAAAACATATGCAAGCGTCGCCGGTCCCACGCCCCTCTCTCACGTATCCCTTTGCCGCTGCAAGCGATCTGCTCGCGCGCGTCGAGAATTGGCGCATGGAGGCCACTCGCCGGTTGGATACAGACCAACGGGGCAAGCTGGGACAATTTCTCACGCCCGCGCCGGTGGCGCGGCTGATGGCTTGCATGTTCGACGCCCGCCCCGACGCGCTGCATCTGATGGATGCTGGCGCCGGCGTCGGATCGCTCTCCGCGGCGCTCGTCGCCCAGGCGCTGGAATGGGAATCCAGGCCCCATACCATTTCCATTACGGCCTATGAGGTCGATCCCATGCTGCTTGGCTATCTCCGCCAGACGCTTGACGCGTGTGCGACAGCCTGCCAATCCAGCGGGGTACGATTCGAGTACTCCATCGAGGCGCAAGATTTTATCACATCAGCCGTGACGCTGCTCCAGGCCGAAAGTCTGCCGCTCTTGCCCAGCACACGCCCGCGCTGGAACGGAGCGATCCTCAATCCGCCCTATCACAAGATCAATAGCAACTCGACCACACGCCAGTTACTTCGCTCGGTTGGGATCGAAACGAGCAATCTCTATACGGCCTTTTTGTGGCTCGCCCTCCGGTTGTTAGAACCGGGCGGCGAAATGGTCGCCATCACGCCGCGCAGCTTTTGCAACGGCCCGTATTTCAAACCCTTCCGCACGGCTCTGCTCCAAGCCATGGCCCTGCGCCGCCTGCATGTATTTGATTCCCGGAAAAAGGCGTTTGCGGGTGACGATGTGCTGCAAGAGAACATTATCCTCCAGGCCATCAAGACGACCGAGCACCAGCCGACCGTCATGGTCTCGTCGAGCGCCGGGTCTGACGACGATCTGATCAAAATGCGGCAGGTGGCCTATGCCAGCGTGGTTGCGCCCAATGACCCGGATGCCTTTATTCACCTGGTCCCCGACGAGATGGGCGAGCAGGTGCGCTCTCGGATAGCCCATCTGAGCACGTCGCTCGATACCCTGGGGCTCGTCGTATCAACCGGCCGGGTCATCGATTTTCGCGCTCGCCCCTTGCTGCGCGCCGAGCCAGCGCCAGATACCGTCCCGCTGATCTATCCGCACAACATTTCGCAAGGGGAAATCCAATGGCCGCGCGGCAACGGCAAAAAGGCGAATTCACTCACGATCCCGATCAACGGCGACGAACTGCTCGTGCCCGCCGGGTTCTACGTGCTCGTCAAACGCTTTAGCGCCAAAGAGGAGCGGCGGCGGCTCGTCGCCGGCGTCTATGATCCGCGCCGCATCCGTGCGGACCGCGTGGCGTTCGAGAACCATCTGAACTATTACCATCAGCAGGGCGAAGGACTCCCATCCGAGTTGGCCTGCGGGCTGGCCGCCTTTCTGAATTCCACGCTGGTCGACGAATATTTTCGCCAGTTCAGCGGACACACCCAGGTGAATGCAACCGACCTGCGGAATATGAAATACCCGACCCGGCAGCAGCTTGTCACGCTGGGCCAACGTTTCGCCGGAGGATTTCCTGCGCAGGACGAGTTGGACGATATTGTAGCGGGATGCCTCTTTTATCCCGATAACAATCCCAGTCGCTGCATGCTCTCGGCCGTCGCGAGGATGGCGTCTTGATTAGATCGCGGCGCCCAGCCCAGGACCTGGCAAGCCTTTTGATTGGTCGCTCGGCGCACAATGCCCAGGTTGGGCGTCAGCTCTTTGAGCGTTGGATTGACCAGCGCCCCAAGCCGTACGACCCAATCGGGCAGTTCGGCGGTTGGGGCCCGGCGCGCCGTTTCGCCCAGGTGTGTTCTGAGGATTTGGGCAACGGCCCGGACGGACAGGCATTCGCCAACGGTCGCCAGAAACCGCTCGCCCCGGGCGGCGGGGTGTTTCATGGCGCGCAGGTGCAGGTCCGCCACGTCCCGCACATCCACCAGGTTGAAAAATACACGCGGCGCGCGCGGGATGCCTCCATCCAGCAGCCTCTGCAACAACTGGATCGAGCTCGAATAGTCTGGCCCCAGCAGCGGGCCCAACACCCCCACCGGGTTGACGACCGCGAGTTCCAGTGCGCCGCCTTCGCCGACGATAAAATCCCATGCGGCGCGCTCCGCCAGCGTCTTGGATTTCACATACGCGCTCACATTGCCGCTCAGGTCGCTCCAGCTCTTTTCGGAAAAAGGCTCATCGTTCGGTTCATGTCCATAGCCGATTGCGGCAAATGAAGAGGTCAGAACGACGCGTTTGACGCCGGCATCCCGCGCGGCGCGCAACACGCGCAGCGCCCCATCCCGGGCCGGGCGGATCAATTCGTTCTCCTCTTTGGGTTGAACGGATGGAAAGGGCGAAGCAATGTGTAGCACATAATCACAATGGGCCGTCGCTTGCGCCCAGCCGTCATCCGCGTTCAGATCCGCGGCGAAAAACGAGAGCGCGGCGCCTGGCTCTGCGCCGCCCACCTTTAACATGGCGCGTACGTCTGCTTCACGCGATAGCGAGCGCACCGTCGTTTGCACGCGATACCCCGCATCCAGCAATTGCAAAATGCAGTGTGCGCCAATAAATCCCGACCCACCCGTCACGAGCACTGTTTCACGCCGGGAATTTTCGTTTGCCATTATCCTCTCCAAATCCAAGCGCCAACCCCGCCGCGCTCTTTATTCAGCTTGCCCTTTTCTTTTCTGTTGCCCTGCCCCACTCTCCACGCTCCCCGCTCGCGCTATCCGCTTATCCGTTGCCCCATCCGCTGGCGCCCCATCCCTCCCCCCAGAGTTCAGAGTCGAACGGGAGCAGCCACCACGCGGAACCCTTGAAGGCTGCTCGTGCTGTACGGTCTGCACCAGCTACGGTACGCACAGCGGGCGTTGGACTGAGGATAGTTAAAAGCGCCGCCGCGAATCACGCGGTCATCACCCGTGGTTGGGCCTGTCGGATTGTGCATTGGTGAATTCTTGTAATAATCCTCTGCAAACCAGTCCGCGCACCACTCCCACACATTCCCCGCCATATCCAGCGCGTCATACGGACTCGCGCCCCCCGGATAGCTCCCCACTGGTGTGGTACCCTCATTTTCACCCTCGGATGAGTTGAGCAACCGTTTGTCAAAGGGGTCCCCCCACGGATAGACCCGCCCGCCCGTCCCGCGCGCTGCCTTCTCCCATTCGGCCTCGGTTGGCAAACGCACCGCGCGCTTCGTCACCTCGCTCGCCCATTTACAGAACGCCACCGCATCATCCCAACTCACATTCGTTGCAGGATGATTCCCCTTCTTCTGCACATCGCCGACCGCCTTGTGCCCGGTCGCTTTTGCAAATGCGGCGAACTGTGCTACCGTCACCGGATACTTGCCAATCAGATACTCGTCCAGATAGACCTTGTGCTGCGGTTGCTCCCGCGCGCCCCTTCTCTTCCACTCACTGTTGCCGTTCTTGATCACAGCCGCCGCCTGCTCCGGCGTCGTGCCCATGAGGAATTCCCTTGCCCCCACGCGCACAAGCTCAAGCATCACGCCCGCCGCCAGTTCCAACACCAGCCCAGCCGCCCGCTTCTTTTCCAGCGCCACCGCCTCAGCCTTGCGCTTGGCCTCCGCCTCTTGTCGCGCCTTGAGCTCCGCTTGCCGCTTGGCCTTTGCTTCCGCCTCTTGTCGCGCCTTGAGCTTCGCTTGCCGCTTGGCCTCTGCCGCCGCCTCTTGTTGCGCCTTCAGTTCCGCTTGCCGTTCAGCCTCTGCTTCCGCCTCTTGTTGCGCCTTCAGTTCCGCTTGCCGCTTGGCTTCTGCCGCCGCCTCTTGTTGCGCCTTCAGTTCCGCCTGCCGTTCAGCCTCTGCTTCCGCCTCTTGTCGCGCCTTGAGCTCCGCTTCGCGCTTGGCTTGCCGCTCCGCTACATCGAAAATCCGCCCATCCGGCGCGCGCATAAAAAGCACCGGTGTCCCCCATTCCAGTTCATTCCCCGCCGCATACATCGTCTTGCGCGCCTCCGCCAGCGCCCCATCCACCGGATACCCCTTAACCAGCGCGCCGTAAAACCCCTGCGAAAAGACAATCGCCGCTGGATCGCTAATCTCAAACTGCATCGCAATCACCGCCGGGATGCCCTGCTGCACCAGACTCGGCGCCGCCCCCACCAGCGGGTCCGTGCTCGCACTGCGCGCCCCCTCACACGCATTCAGCACCACTAGCCGCAGGGACCGATGATCGTGCAGCATCATGCCCAGGTTCCGGGCGCGCACCAGATGTCCCTTGTGTTGAGCATCCTCCATCAGCAGCAGCCCCTGCTGGGTAGACTTATCAAAAATGCCGTGGCCGATGAAATGCAGAACGTGAAACTCGTCTTGTTGCAAACACTGCGTGAGCGCCAGGAGCGACGCTTCCTCTAATCGCGTCAGCGTCACCAGCCCCTGCGCCTGCGCCGCGGCCAGCGCCTTGTTCAAGCGCGCGTACTCCCCCTCTACGTCGAGCGGGTCATAATCAGTCGGGCTGGAAATCATCACCAGGATGCGCAGGGGTAATTGGACCGTGAGCGGGCGAATGCGCGCCGGCAGTTCGAGATAGCGCACCAGCGGCGTCTCAACCGACAAGGCGAGGAATCGGTCGAGCGCGTGGTCATAAAGGTACTCCCATGGGAGGTCGGTCAGTTCGGGCGCGTGGGTCAACCGGAGACGAATCCGCAGCCCGCGTCCCTTCTCTTCGGCGATATGCTGGCTCTCTTTCAAGACGCCCTTGAGTTCGCTATCGAACACAGCGTCAAAGAGCTTACCACCCAATCGCTGCGTCGCATCCAACTCTTCCCATTTAGTGTGCGCCGACCGCGCCGAGCGCCGCCGACCGCCGATCTGCAGCAGCAGGTTCTCCAGCTCATATTCCGCAAACGGCAGCTTGAACTCCGTGCTCGCCTGGCCCGCCGGCGAGTTCGTAATCGCCGCGCGATAGCCCGTTCCCACCCGCGCAATTTCAAGGTCGAGATCAATATAGTCCAATGCAGGCATAGCTGTATCGACGAATTCTCATGACAAATCAATACGACAAGCGCGCTACCCTCAAAAAAACGCGCCTCGGTCGCCGCAACCATTCGAGCGATGCCCCGCCGGTCAGCCAACCGTACAGGGGGCTACTGTCCTTGATTATACGCGCGCGGGGGGATTGTGCAATAGTCGGATGGTCGGATAGTCGGGGATGAGAAGACAGGGAGACAGGGAAACAGGGAGGCAAGGAATGTGGGGGTGCTCCCCTTTTTTTCTTTGCGCTCTTGGCGTTCTTGGCGGTTCAATCTTTCTGCTGGCAGCCCCTTTTTTCAGATGGCCACGCGTTTTTCAGACGGGGATTTGCAATCCCCGGAGACGGGATTGAAAACGGGCCTTTTTGACCCCCATTTCATTTTCTTTTCAAGGACCGGTTCCGGGAGACAAAGCGACCACGCGCAGGCCGATGTTGCTGCCGCGCGAACCGGCGAGGTAACGCGAGCGATAGGCGCACAGGGCTTCCGTGTAGCGATTGAACCACGAGCCGCCGCGCATCACCCGCGCGCCGCTCCCTTCCACCCCTTCGCGGCCATCGTCCGCGCGATACGGATAACCGTGCTCGCACTCTTGCCAGTTCGTCCCCCATTTGGACAGGGTCCATTCAAAGACATTGCCGCACAGGTCCCAGACGCCGAACGGGCTGACACCCTCCGGGAACTGGTCCACCGGCGTCGTCGCGCCGATTCCGAGCTCGGCCGTATTGGCTCGCCCCACCTCGTACCGGTCGCCCCACGGAAAATTGCGCCGGCTCTCTGCCCCGCGCGCCGCATATTCCCACTCCGGCTCGGTCGGGAGGCGATAGGTCACGCCGTCGCGTGCGCCCAGCCAGTTACAGAACGCGACCGCCTCGTACCAGGTAATGCCGACGACCGGCTGCGCCGGGGA
>JBAVQS010000428.1:0-4877 GCA_049694275.1 Anaerolineae bacterium
TGTATCTCACACCAGTGAGCGGTCGGTCTTTACTTGTCTGAATGTTGGCTAACATTATACTCCCCACCCGCGCAAGTTTCTGTTCTCAGGCATACCGCCGAGGCGGGATGGGGGTCTCGCAATGACAGACCGACTTTGCAATCGCCCTGTGTAGAGGTAGTTTCCCCTTTTGCCGCTTGCCATTATAATAGAGTGTATGCACGTCCAACCGACAAGGGGGCATAAATGAAACAAGCGCTTGTTCTTTTTGCGGCTTTGGTTTTCCTGATCGGTTCGGTTTCAGCCTGTACAGTAGTGGCCAACAATCCAATCACTGTCCCGCCGCCAACCATCGCGCCCAACAATCCAATCACCGTCGCGCCGCCAACCGTCGCGGCCAACAATCCAACTGTTATACCGCTAACCCGTGCCCCCGTTGCCGCCGCGGTCTGTCCGATTCTTGCCACGCGCACGCCGCCGCCCGCTGCGCCCACCTTTATGCCCGGCGGTCCCAGTCCCAAAACCGGGGCGGTCGATCCGCATATCGAACTCTGCGCCAGCGCGGCCACGATCCGGGTCGGAGAAACCCTGACGCTGACCGGGGTTCCGGTTGATATTGGACTCCCTTACTATATCCTGAGTGTCCGGGACACAGGCTCGGGAGAGTTCGCACAGTTGGCCGGGGTGACTTATGAAAACAGGCCGAACGGCCTGGCTCAACCGAGCGCCATGTTTGAATTTGTCTCGGCGAAAGGGAGCATGCGCGAGGTTACGTTCGTCCTGCGCGCCCGGCAGGCCGGCGCGGCGATCGTGTACATCAGCGCAACCGGCGAGATTCACTATGGCTATCCGGGACCGGCGACGAATGCGGGCGGTGGTTCCGAGCCGGCGATGATTACGGTGCAAAAGTAGAGCGTGCTGCGGGGCGCGGGGCGCGTTTGTCGTTTTGAGCGATTTACATTATTATTCCCGCATTCTCTGCGGGATCAATAAATTATGGAGTTGAACAGCGGTTTCACCATCGTCGAGTTTTTGCTCTTTGTCCTCATTGGCGTACTTGTCGTCTGGATCATTACGCTGGAATGGCGGCTCAACCGTTATACGCGCACGCTCCGGCTTGTCTTTTCCGGACGCACCGGCGCGGACCTGGAGCAGATCCTCCGCGATTATGTCCAGCGCATGGACCGGGCTGACCAGAACATGGCGGCCCTCAGCGCGCATGCCGACCAGGGATTCACGGCCCTCAATAATCGCGTCGCCGTTCTGGAGCAAAAGGCGCCGCTCAACGTCCAGCACATCGGCGTCATTCGCTTTAATCCTTACACCGACAAGGGGGGCGATCAGAGTTTTGCCATTGCACTGCTCGACGATCGCGGCGACGGCGTTGTGGTCAATGGGCTCCACTCGCGCGATTCCTGCCGCGTCTATGCCAAACCGGTCATCGGCGGCGCCTCGACCTACAAGATGACGGACGAGGAAAAAGAGGCGATCAATCGTGCGATGACCAAACCATAGCGCGATGGACGCCGTCAGTCTGATTGTCACCGTCAAGAATGAAGCAGGCTCGCTCCCGCGCCTGCTCGATTCGGTTCTGGCGCAAACGCGCCGGCCGGACGAGGTGATTATCGCCGATGGCGGCTCGACGGACGGCACTCGCGCCGTCCTCGCCGCCTATGCCGCGCGGCTGCCCCTGATCGTCCTCGACTGCCCCGGCGCGAATATCTCCCAGGGACGCAATGCCGCCATCGCCCGTGCACGCGGTCCGATTATCGCCAGCACCGATGCAGGCGTGCGGCTCGATCCGCGCTGGTTGGCGCAAATCCTCGCGCCGTTTGACCCCAGGCCCCCCGACGCGGGCGTGCGGCTCGATCAGCGTCGGCTGGCTGAAGTGCTCGCGCCGTTTTTATCTGTCAAGCCCCCCGACGTGGTCGCGGGTTTTTTCCTTCCAGACCCGCACGGCGCGTTTGAGACGGCGCTGGCGGCGACGACCCTCCCCGCCTTGCGGGATATCCGTGGGGATCGTTTCTTGCCGTCAAGCCGCTCGATCGCATTTACCAAAGCCGCCTGGGAAAAAGTGCGCGGGTATCCCGAATGGCTTGATTATTGCGAGGACCTGATTTTTGATCTCGACCTGCGCGCGGCGGGATTGCGCTTTAAGTTTGCGCCGGAGGCCCGCGTCTATTTTCGCCCGCGCGCCAGCCTGCGCCAGTTTATCCGGCAGTATTATTTGTATGCGCGGGGCGACGGCAAGGCCAATCTGTGGCTCAAGCGGCATCTGGCGCGTTATTTCACATACCTGGTTGCGCTTCCCCTTTTGGCTCTCCTTTTTTTCAATATTCCCTGGCTAGCCCTCTTGATTGGGTTGACAGGATGTTTTATCATGTTCTATACTCCTTATCGCCGCCTGCTCATGCTCTGGGGTGCGCTGGGGATGGGCGCGCGTCTCGCCGCGCTGTGCTGGACGCCGGTCATCCGCCTTGCAGGGGATATCGCCAAGATGGTGGGGTATCCTGTGGGGGTGAAGTGGAGAATGGAAAGAGTCGCGCGTAACCGGCAAAACGCAATCAGGTGATACCGATTTTGAGACGCTTATGAAATTAGGCTATTTATACTCCCCCCTCTTTTTGGAGCATGCCGAACCGGGACATCCGGAATCGCCGCAGCGGCTCCAGGCCATCTTGCAGACGTGGGAGGACGCAAAATTATTGCAGCAGATGAGCAAGCTTGAGCCACAGCCGGCGACGGACGCGCAGTTGCTCGCCGTGCACTCGAAACGTCACCTCGATACGATTCGCGCGGCGCACATGGCGGGCGGCGGCATGCTCGACGCCGATACCTATATGAACGCGCGGTCGCGCGATGCGGCGTACCTGGCGGCCGGCGCGGCGGTCTGCGCGGTGGACGCCGTGATGAACGGACAGATGGACACGACGTTTGCCCTCGTCCGTCCGCCGGGCCATCACGCGACGCGCGATTTGGCGATGGGCTTTTGCCTGTTTAACAATGTCGCCGTAGCGGCGCAGTATGCGATCAATCAATATCACCTGGAACGCGTCCTGATTGTCGATTTTGATGTGCATCATGGCAATGGGACGCAGGATATTTTTTACGAATCGCAAAAGGTTTTTTATTTTTCAACCCATCGCTATCCGTTCTATCCCGGCTCAGGCCACTGGCGCGATATCGGGATGCAAGCCGGGACGGGGTATACCCTGAATATCCCGCTGCCGCACAGCGTGGGCGACAAGATGTTTGCGCGCATCTTTGATCAACTGCTCTATCCCGCCATGAAACGCTATCAGCCGCAACTCGTCCTGGTCTCGGCCGGGTATGACGCCCATTTTCAGGATCCGCTCGGCGCGCTGATGCTGCTGACCTCCGAAGGGTATAGCTATATGACTCGTGTCCTCCAGGCCATTGCGCGCGATTTTGCCAGCAACCGGTTGGTGTTTATTCTGGAAGGGGGCTATGAGCTCGACGCGCTGGCCTATTCGGCGGCCGCAACTGCCAGCGCGCTGCTCGGCGCAGACGACCCGCCGGACCCGTTCGGCAAGCCGCCGCGGCCGGAACGCGATGTGACGGATTTGATCGAGCACCTGCGGGGAGTCCATCGGCTCGCTTGACCGGGTTTTGCCTTGACGGCCCTGGCGCCGGTTCGATCTCCAACTGCGGCGCGTGTCGTCTTTCCCATTGACATTTACGCCGGACAAGCGCATAATCGGAAGGGTTTATGACCGAAGTTTTATTGCGCGATTATGTAGAGGAAATGCGTGAGCACCTGCGCGAGGGCCGTTTTTCACAGGTTCTGGCGCTTGGTAACCATATCCTCTCGTTCTATCCCAAGCACCTCGAAACTTATCGGCTGCTCGCCGAGACCAACCTGGAAATGAACGAGCTGGACGCGGCGGAGAATCTATTCAACCGTGTCCGGAGCGCCGACCCCGAGAACCTCGTCGCTTTTATTGGCCTTTCGATCATTCACGAGCACCGCAGTCAGATTGACGAGGCGATCTGGCATCTTGAGCGCGCATTCGAGATCCAGTCATCGAACGGGGAACTGCGACGCGAACTGCTGCGGCTCTATGAGAGCCGCGATGGCACCCGCCGGACGCGCTTTAAATTGACGCAGGGCGCGCTGGCGCGGCTCTATGCGCGCCAGGGTTTGTATGGACAGGCGATTCAGGAACTGCACGCGCTCTTGCGCGCCGAACCGGACCGTCTCGACCTGCAGGTGGCGCTCGCCGAAGCGTTCTATCGCGAGGGACGCAAGCAGGATTCGGCGCAAATCGCCCGCTCGATCCTCGACCAGCTCCCCTTTTGTCTCAAGGCGAATCTCTTGCTCGGCGCCCTCTGGGCCGAGAACGGCGTTCCTGAAAGTCAGACGCTGCTCAAGCGCGCTCAGGCTCTCGACCCGGATGGGTTGATGGCTCGCGAATTGCGGATCGACTATCCGCACGACGACTCTGCGCCGACGCTCCCCGCGCTGGAAGGCCCGGCGGTCAGTTCACTGTCAAGCGCGGAACAGATGGGATTGGGTTCCGGGGAACGGGGCGACCTGTTCGGGCCGCCGGTCGCTCCAGCCGCGCCAACGCCATCTCCTGCACGACCTCTCTATGACTCGGCGATATCGCCCGATACAATCTGGCGGGAGCAATCCGAGGAAGCTAGCGATCTGATCCGGTCCGCGTCCGAAACGGAATCGCAAGAGACGGTGCCGTGGCTTCAGAATATTTATCGCTCGGGGCCTGCGCCTGCTGCTCCCAATTCGCCGCCGCCTGACGCCGAACCGGAATTGACCCTTCCCTGGCTCGAGCACCTTCAGGCGATCGAGCAAGCGGAGGGATCAGGCGGGGAACCGCCGGCTGAAACAGCCGCGCCGCAAGAGACCGCGCCGCAGA